>JAQYWI010000106.1 GCA_030145015.1 Desulfobacterales bacterium | reverse complement strand
TGTTTTGTCGTCTGGTTTTTGGCGGGGGCTTTTGTTTGGGCCATTAAGGCACCCGAAAAACCAAAAACGAGTACTACTGCAAGAAAACAACTTAGAAAATTTAAGACCACTGGTTTTGATTTCATTAGATTCTCCTCTATGTAAGTAACGAGATTTATTATATTATATGGCAAAAAAAACAAAAAGTCAAAACAAAGCGCAACAGCAGTTTTTGCTTGAACAACTCGCCAATATAAAATATCCTAACATTTTTTTCAGGCGTCTTGATACAGAAGCTGATTTATACCGCTTTTCATAATAATGGGGGGACACGTTGCAACAATACACCATACATCCGCTGGTTGTCGGCATAAACGAAACCGATCAAGGGGTCATGACCTATCTGCGGGATTACGGCAAACGGATTTACCTGCCGATATATGTTTTCTATTTAAAAGGCGGGAACAAACATATTTTAGTCGATACCGGCCTGGAGCAATTTATGGTGCCCGAAGGCGCGGAAAAAGAATGCGGGTTTAAAATACTGGAATTTGAAGATGCGCTGGCCACATTGAATCTGACGCCCGAGGATATCGATATCATCATCCATACGCACCTGCATAACGATCATTGTGAAAACGATTATAAGTGCACCAACGCCGAGGTGTATGTACAGAAAATTGAGCGCGAGTTTTTGCAAAACCCCCACCCGGTTGACCACCGCTATTACCCGGACATCCTCGATGATGTTAAGGTGATCGAAGTCGATGGTGACACCCATATCGCCGACGGCATCGACGTTATTCTTTCACCCGGGCATACGGTGGGCGGGCAGTCGGTGATCATCAATACCTCAGCGGGCAAAGCCGTTATTACGGGTTTTTGCTGTAACGCTAAGAATTTTCCGTCGACCGGCCCCGCTATCGCGCCCGGTGTTCACATCAATCTGGCGGACGCTTATGATTCAATTCAGAAAATTAAACAAATAGCAGAAATACTTTTACCATTGCATGATCCGAGTATAGGAACCCGAGCATCCATTCCGTAAAACCGAGGACGGAAGTCGGGTAAATAAATATTTCGTTAAATCGGGCAACTTCTTTCGTTAAATTGGTTTTATTGGTCCAATTGGTTGAATTGGTTAATTAACTGAATCAGTTGAATGAGTATCACAAGCTGCGGACCTCCATAACCAACCAATCAAACTAATTGAACTAATCAAACTAATTAAACAGGCTTTTAGGCCTTTATCCTTGAACCTTGAACCTCCGATAGGATATTTCGAATGGCTGTGGAAAATGATTTGGTGTTGATCTATTTTGAGGATAAACCGCTTGCTTTTGCGCGGATAGAAACCATCTTACCGGATTCAAAAAAAGACTGGTATCACGTTAAGCTGCTTTTGCTGCAGGTTCCGCTACAGGTAGTCACCTGGATCCTCAAGGATCTTTACATAAACGGGACCGAGTTTACGATGAATGGCAAGAAAATGCGGCTGGAAAAAGTTGAGAGTCCGGTTGAGAAGAAAACATCTGAAAAAATACAGGACGATGAAACAAAAAAGGAAACTGCACGGAACGATAAAGGCGCTAAAGTTATATCGCTGGAGGACCTAAAGCGGAAATGAAGCGGCAGTAAATAATAGCTTTTTTTTCATATAAACATCAGGTATCAGGCATATAGCACACGCTACATCCGTTTCATTGGTTTAATTGGTTTTATTCGTTCAATTGGTTCGGTTTAATCCAACCAATGAAACCAATGAAACAAATAAAACTAATCTAACAAGTCTTTTTACCTTGAACCTCTGAACCTTGAACCCTCAAATCGTCATCTCTGCTTCCCGGCGTACTGATATTCCGGCATTTTATATGCCCTGGTTCATGGACCGGATCAAAAGCGGCTTTTTTGAAGTTGTCAATCCATTCAATCAGCAAGCCAGGGAGGTCCCCGCAACTCCGGCTGACGTGCACACGATTGTTTTTTGGTCTAAAAACTTCCACCTGTTTTTAAAAGAAAACTGCGGCAAAAAGCTGCAAAAAGCCGGCTACAATCTTTTTTTCAACTTTACCATCAATTCGGAATCGCCGCAGCTTGAGCCGCATGTGCCCCGATTGGATGTTCGCTTGGACCAGCTTAAACAGCTCTGCGATCAATTCGGATCCAGGGAGGTCAACTGGCGGTTTGACCCCATCTGTTTTTTCAAGACCCGTGATGGTATTGTTCAGGATAATCTCAGTGACCTGGGCCTTATTGCCGAAAAGGCAGCTGAGCTCGGAATCAAGCGCTGTATTACCAGCTTTATGGATCCCTATCCCAAAATTGAAAAACGCCTTGCCACCCTGCCGGGTTTTTCTTTTTCCGATCCACAACTGAAGACCAAAAAAGAAATTATCCTTAAAATGGAGCAGACTCTCACTGCCGCTAAAATAAATTTGAAGCTTTGCTGCGAAAAAGAAGTCCTGGATGCGCTTCCCGCAGGCACTTCGGTTACTGAAAGTTCGTGTATACCCAACGATCTACTTGTAGCGCATTTTGGCGGAACGCTTTCCTTAAAAAAGGACACGGGCCAGCGCATACAAAAAGGGTGCGGTTGCAAAGTATCAGTGGATATTGGCTCCTACCATCTTCATCCCTGCTATCACAATTGCTTATTTTGCTACGCCAATCCAGCCTCAAGATAAGTCAGTTGCCCGTGGCCAGTTGTCCGTTAGAATAATTAATGCTATTAATATTTCTTTAGAAATGCTTGAAACTTTTTTGTGATTTAAATCAGACAGGATTAACGCAGAACTTGATGGGAGAAATATTTATCCGCAGATTACACAGATTTCCGCAGATTATAACTAGATTAAAAAACAAATAAAAACATATTAGCAAGTTACGGAAATTATTATCTATGTAAGTGGACTTTTATGATTTATTCTTTATTAATCCATGAAATCTGAGTAATCTGTGGATGATTGTTTCAAATTATTCTGATCTGCGGGCGGGTGTGGTTAATTTCTGGCTTCCTGTAGATCCTGTCTAAAACAAAAAATAGGAATAACCACTAACAACGGACAACAAACAACAGACATATCTTTATGCAAATCGGATCCTTAACGCTTGAAAATCAGACTATTTTGGCCCCCCTGGCAGGGATTACAAATTTGCCTTTTCGACTGCTGGCAAAAGAGGCCGGTTGCGCGCTGGTTTGCACGGAGATGGTCAGTGCCCACGGCCTGGTCAACAAATCCTCAAAAACCGAAAGGCTGATGGACAGCCGGCCGGAAGAAAAACCTTTGTCGGTGCAGATATTTGGCTCTGATCCGGCTATAATGGCAGAGGCCGCCGGATTGGTGGAGTCTTCCGGAGCCGACCTCGTCGACATCAATTTTGGCTGTTCGGTTAGAAAAATCGTTAAAAACGGCTCCGGAGCGGCTCTCATGAAAGCGCCTAAAACAGCGGAGGCGCTCATCAAATCAGTTCGAAATGCGGTCCGCATTCCGCTCACAATCAAACTCAGAACCGGTTGGAATCCAACGGGTGATCAGGCATTTAAAATATCAGAAATCGCCGAAGCCTGTGGTGTGGACGCCATTGCCATCCATCCGCGCACCGCAACCCAGGCGTTTGGCGGCCGCGCTGATTGGACAATAATTGCCGCCTTGAAAAAGCGGGTCCGTGTTCCCGTGATTGGCAACGGAGATATATTCAGTGCAAAGGATGCGATAAACATGCTGGAACAAACGCATTGTGATGCCGTCATGATTGGCAGAACGGCCATTGGCAATCCCATCATTTTTTCCCAGGTGCTGGCACGCATCCGGGGCGAGGAAGAACCAGAGGCTGGCCTGGATCACCATTTTGAAATAATGACCCGTTATTTACAGGAATCCGTGAAATACTTTGGAGAAGAAATCGCATGCCGGATGATGCGCAGTCGTTTGTGCTGGTTTGCCAAAGGACTGCGAAACAGCAGCCAATTTCGCAAATCCATTAATCAGATTTCAACAGAAACAGAAGCCCTACATCTGATTGAGGCGTTTAAGGATTCCTTACAGGTCTAAAAAAAAGTGCCTAAAGTGATCTAAAGTGGGAAGTGACTAAAGTTAAGGTATCGCTGCGCTCTATCTATTATATATATGGCAGAATTCCTTAACTTTAGGCACTTTAGCTCACTTTAGGCATTTTAGGCAAGGCACTTTGGTTATTTAACCCGCACGCTGCTTCCCGTTTTGATCCCATTATCGGAGACCACCACAGCTTCGGATCTGTCGGGTTCAACAGCTACAATCCGAATCTCACCAATTTTTTTCCCATGAATGAAAAATTGTTGGCCGTCGCGCCCTTTCAATATTCGCGCGTTATCGAAAACCTCAAGTTCGTCCCCGGGCTTCAGGCCTGAGATACCTCCTGCGGAAAGGATAACCTTATCGCCAGCTAAGGAGGTGATGAATCCATTCCAGGGCTGCTCCTCAATGGCCCAACAAATACGTTCGCCCATTTCTGCAAGCAGATCGCTTATGGTTTCGTTTAAATCGGGCAATATTAATTTCTCTTCCGACCGCATTAAATCGTAATCCAGCCCTTCGATTTCCACCTTGCGGTTAAAACTCTCATCCAGAATTTTCGATCCTGTCTCGGTGTCATAAATTTGTATACTAACCAGTATTTGGATCGAATGAAGGGTATCTTTCAAAATCAATCCCTGAGTTTCAGAAATCAGACCGATATCGTCTATGCTACCGGTGACGACCGCATTTAAACCGAGTTGCCTGCCGATAGTTGCCAGCGCAAAATTATCAACCCGGCCGGATTTCAGCACGGGTAACCCCTTTAAACGTTCCACATTTTCACCGGTATCCAGATCGGGTACTGTAACGTCGTCACATTCATCGTTCAGGTATTCGGGAATTCCTTTTCGAAACAGCTGGGCAAAATCCTTGGCCCGATATAACGATCTGTTTTCAAATCCGACAACGGCCGCTAATCTCTGGAGATCGTCATCAGAAAATCTAATGTTGTGTCTAATTTTCTTGGTGGTCTGTGTTACCGTTCTGGTGGTTTTGTCTATGGTTTTATGGTAGGAGCAACTAACGAGTAGAATATTAAGGCTCACAATCAACAAGGCACAGAACCCCAAAAAGTATAATCGGGAGATTCGTCTTTGATCGGTAGGCATCATTTCCTCTTTTAAACATTCTCTGCTGTTAGCGTAATTAACCGGTAATTTCATTTAGATAGAAAATTAATTTAGTCATGTCAATCCGTCTCATGAAATCGTCCGAATAGCACTCGAGTCCTGCCTGGAACGAGCCTTGACACTCGATAGTAAATTTGATAACAGTTCAAAATTATTAAATATTTATAGCATAAGGAGATAATTATAAATGGCATCTATGGATGAGCAAATTTTAAGAGCAACCAAGGAAATCGTTGTTAAGTTCATTGAAGGCGGAAGGATAACGCCGACCGGTTTCCCGAAAACTTTTGAAAACATTTACCAAACAATAGAAGATACGGTAAAAGGCAAGCTGAAATCCACTGCGCCGCAGAAAAAAAGTAAATAGTCAATCCTAGTGGGCTTCCGCCCAGTTTTCGCCCACAGCCACATTGACTTTGAGCGGCACTTTGAGATCCCAGATATCTTCCATAATCTCTTTGACCAGATGCGTTACCGTATCGAGCTCTTCTGATGGGACTTCAAAAACCAGCTCATCATGAACACTGAGCAGCATCGCGGATTTCAGCTTTTTATCCCTGAAAGCACTGTCGATATTGATCATTGCCAATTTAATGAGATCGGCAGCAGAGCCTTGGATCGGCGTATTGATAGCCGTGCGCTCGGCTGCCTGGCGTACGTTAACGTTAGCACTGCTGATATCCGGTAAAAGACGAATGCGTCCAAGCAGCGTACTGGTTTGTTTTAACCGGTGAGCCTCTCCCAGGGTTTGATCGATAAAGCGCTTGACACCCTCATATCTTGTAAAATAATTATCAATATAAGTTTTCGCCATCTTATGGCTGAGCCCCAGCTGTTTCGAAAGCCCATAAGCACTCATCCCGTAAATAATGCCAAAATTTATCGCCTTGGCCTGCCGCCTCAGCTCAGTGGTAATCGCTGACGGAGATACTTGAAAAACCTCACTGGCGGTCCGGGTGTGTATATCTTCATCCCTTATAAATGCCTGAATTAGAATTTGATCATCAGAATAATGCGCCAAAATACGAAGCTCAACCTGGGAATAATCCGCGGAAACCAGACGCCAGCCTTTACGGGGCACAAAGGCCCTGCGAATTTCCATGCCTTCTTCGGTTCGAATGGGAATATTTTGCAAATTGGGATCGGAACTGCTTAAGCGCCCGGTAGCCGTTACGGTCTGATTGTAGGAAGTATGGATACGGCCGGTTTCCGGATGGACCAGATCAATTAAGGCATCGGCATAGGTAGATTTCAATTTTGTTAAAGTTCGCTGCTTTAATACAAGCGCCGGCATTTCGTGTTCCTCGGCCAGCCGGGTTAAAACATCCACATCGGTAGAATAACCGGTTTTCTTTTTGGTCTTTTTCAAAACCGGCAAGTTGAGTTTATTAAACAGGATATTACCGAGCTGTTGGGATGAGTTAATATTGAATTCTTCGCCGGCAAGTCCATAAATGCTGGCTGCCAAGGCTTCGAGCTGATGTTCAAAGGATTTGGATAATTCTTGCAGGCGTTCAACATCAACACAGGTGCCCTGCATCTCCATTCGCAGCAATACCGGCACCAGCGGCATCTCGACTTTTTCCATCAGATCGGTCAGGCCAATCTCCTGCAGCCGGGGCATCAGAACATCTTTAGCCATAAGGGTAATGTCGGCATCCTCACACGCATAGGGCACTGCTTTTTCCAAAAGCACCTTATTAAATGATATGGCATTTTTGCCTTTGCCGGCGACTTCCTGATAAGGAATGGTTTTATGACCCAGAAAATCCATGGCAATCTGATCCAGATTGTGGGCTCTTTTAGAGGGATTCAGCAGGTAAGAGGCAACCATGGTATCAAATTCCACGCCCTCAAGATTGACACCATGCCGGGATAGAACAATCCAGTCATATTTAATATTCTGCCCGACTTTCTTAATGGCCGGATCCTCCAAAATCGGCCTGAGGTGTTTTAAAACTTCGGTTACCCCAAGTTGCCGGGGAGCGCCAAGATAATCATGGCCGCACGGAATGTAAAAGGCTTCATTGGCCTGCAAGGAAAAGGACAGGCCCACCAATCTGGCTTTCATGGGATCCTGGGAGGTCGTCTCGGTGTCCAGAGCAAAAATTCGGGCCGATTCCAGACGGCTGCTCAACTTCGCAAGTGCGTCCACCTCCAAAATGGCTTTGTAATCTTTTTGGCTGAGATCCGTCTTGGCAGACACGGCATGCTGCAATTGCCTGAATTCGAGCGTTTTAAACATCTCGGAAAGCGCATCGGCGTCGGGCGGACCTATCTCAAAAACCTTTAAATCGCCGGAAACCGGAACCTGCGTGTCAATGGTGACCAGGTCCCGACTCAAAAAAGCTTGATCTTGAAAGTTAATCAGGTTTTCACGCTGTTTTTTTTGAGTAATGGAGTCGACCGCTTGATATAAGGCTTGCATGCTCCCAAAGTTCCGGATCAAATTGAGGGCGGTTTTCTGACCGATTCCGGGAACCCCCGGAATGTTATCGGCGGTATCACCGGAGAGCCCCATGACCTCGATCATCTGAGATGGTGCAACACCATAGGATTTCTTTACGGATTCGGCATCGATCGTTAGGTCCTTCATGGGATCCCAGATAGTCACTTGATTTGTTACCAGCTGTATAAAATCTTTGTCGCCGGTCACCATAACCACCGCATAGCCATTCTTTTCGGCAATACGGGCATAGGTTCCGATTAAATCGTCAGCTTCAAATCCTTGCATCTCGATAATCGGCAATTGAAATGCTGCCGTAATTTTTTTAATATAAGGAATTTGAGCGGCCATATCTTCCGGCATCGGCGGACGATTGGCTTTATAGTCCGCATACATATCATGGCGGAAGGTGGGACCCTTGGTGTCAAAAAACATGCCCGTATACTTGGGATTGCAATCTTCGATGAGTTTGAGCAGCATGCGGGTAAAACCGAAAATTGCATTGGTCGGAAGTCCCTTTGAATTGGATAATCCCCGGATGGCATGATACGCCCGGTGAATATAGGCGGTGCCGTCGATTAAATATATGGTCTTTTCTTTTTCCATCTCAGTTCTGATCTAAATGAGTTCCACCTGCGTTGACATATGTTGTTGATTGAATTATTTTTTTAGCTAGAAAATACTTAGCAGGCAAACAAAAACTTATTTTGCATACATAAAGATCCCAATGTTTGATCAAGAGAACCCATAACATTAAAGATTTAAAACAACAATCATGAAAGCGCCGGCCACCGGAACCGCATACCGGAAAAAACGACCTCGCATCAGAAATTATGACTGCGATTGCTGTGGAATGACATTTCCTTTTTGCTGGACGTGCCGCTGCGGTTTTAGTATCTGTCAGGCTTGCATGCAAGAAAACATGTGGGGCATGTCCTGTAATGCCATCACCTGGACGTGTCCGGATTGCGGGGGGCAAAACGGGTTCGGCAACCAATGAAAATAATTTTTTATCCGAAGGAGAAAAAATTATGACGGATAAGATCATTTCGATCGAAGCGCACGAGGGCCCGTTTCAAATGGTTTTTCAACGTGTCATGCGGATGGTGCCCGATCGCGATAAGCATGATAAAAAATTGCAGCGCTTGATTGCCTTTCGTTTAAAAATTGACGGCGAAGCAGCCATCAGCGAGTACCTGATTAAGCGGATCAAGGAAGCGATCAAATGTTCCTATAGCGGAAGCCTGTATGACTATCTTAAGGATGATATAGCGGCGCGGGAATGTGAAGACCCGAATTTAGACGATACGCAGCCCGGCGCCGCCTAGAAGTGGTTTCAAAACCCCATCTAAGGCCCAATGGCTGCGTTGCAGGCCTCCGATAAATGCTCACATACAAATGTATGCTGCGCGTTATCGATCGGCCTGCGCCTTGCCCTTGAACCTGATCTGAGGTTTTGAAACCACTTCTAAAGAAAACAGTTGCTTTGAAAAGACGAAATGGTTAAAAACCCACTTAACGGACTGATCCAAAAAATCAGTCCGTTTAACTATCGGACCGGATGTTAAAAACATGCACTATGAAGGCAACATCATAAGACCTCCCAGCGAAGCCAACAGCATATTGCTGCAGGTAACCGTGGGGTGTTCGCACAACAAATGCACGTTTTGCGGAACCTACAAAGGCGAGCGCCTCCGAATTAAATCCGATTCCATCATCATGGAAGATATCGCTTTTGCAGCGAAGTACTGCAAACGGCAGCGCCGGGTCTTCCTGTGCGACGGCGATGCCCTGATTATTCCCCAGAAAAGGCTTTTAAAAATACTCAAAGAAATTGAAACGCAGCTTCCCTGGGTCACCCGGGTGGGGCTGTATGCCAATGCCAAAGCCTTAAAAATGAAAAGCCCTGAAGAGCTCAAAGAGCTAAAAGCCCACGGGGTGAGCATTGCTTATATGGGGCTGGAAACCGGCGATGACGTTACCTTAAAAATAATAAACAAAGGCGCCAGCGCCGCGCATATGATTGAAATGGGCACAAAAGCAAAACAGGCCGGTTTCAAGCTTTCGATTACCGTGCTTCTGGGGATTGCCGGTCCGGAACGATCCCAGATTCATGCAAGGGAGACCGGACGCGTCCTTTCGGCTATCGATCCTGACTATGTTGGTGCCTTAAGCTTGATGCTCATACCCGGAACGCCATTGTTTCAAGACTATCAATCCGGAGAATTTCGACTGATCGAGCCCCGGGAAATGCTGGCTGAATTAAGAACGATGATCGCCGGCACAGACCTGACCCGAGGCCTTTTCCATGCCAATCACGCGTCAAACTACCTGCCGATCAAGGCCAGATTCCCGAAGGAAAAAGAAGCGACCCTCCGATTAATTGACGCGGCCCTGGCAGGCAAGGTCCCGCTCAAGCCCGAATACCTGAGGGCCTTATGACCAGCGCCAGTCGGATTTAAAGATCAGAGCTGATAGATCGAAGATCGACAGTAAAAAACCATACTTCTAAAAAAAATGAGGCAAATGATGCGCCACTTTTTCCCGGTACTTTTCATTATATTTTGCGTCGCCGGTATTTCCCAGGGGCAGGAGCCCGGAACTCAACCGTCTTCCTCCTGGCCGCCGCTTACGGCCAGCATAAAAATAACCCAACCCCTCGACTTTTGCGGCGAGCCGGTTGATCTTGGCAGCCAAGCGGTGCGCGAGCGATTAGAAAAAGAATTGCTGCTCACCATTTGGGATCGGCCCCAGGTAATCCTGTGGATTAAGCGCTCCACCCGATATCTGCCTATAATTGAAGAAATGCTCAAAGAAAACGAAATGCCCGATGATCTTAAGTATGTCCCGATTATCGAAAGCGCACTCAGAGCGCATGCCGGCTCGCGTAAAGGGGCAATCGGTTTCTGGCAGTTTTTGGAATCCACCGGCGAAAAATATGGGCTCAAAATTAACGCGGAAATCGATGAACGCCGAAATATTTTTTCATCGACCCGGGCCGCCATTCATTATTTAAAGGAACTCTACGGAATTTTAGGATCCTGGACACTGGCGGCGGCGGCCTATAATATGGGTGAACTGGGGCTGCAATCGGAAATTGTATCTCAAAAAACCAACGACTACTATCGACTTTACCTGCCGCTTGAGACCCAGCGATATGTTTTCAGGATTATATCGGCAAAACTCATATTTATGGACCCGGAGCGATTCGGTTACCGGGTCCCGGAAGCAGATCTTTATCCACCGCTGCAATTTGATCGTACCCATATCGAATGCTTCCAGGATACACCGATCCATATTATTGCCCGGGCAGCCAACACGCATTTTAAGGTCATCAAAGACTTAAACCCGGAAATCCGGGGACACTTTCTGGGCGCGGGGATGCATTCGCTCTTGATTCCCAAAGGTTCAGAGAAAGGATTTCATGTCCGCTTCAAACAGCTGGTCAAAGAATGGCTCGCCGAAAACCAGGAACGGGTCTATGTCGTTCAGGAAGGCGATAATCTGACGTCCATCGCGGAGCGCTTTAATGTGCCGCTGCCGGCCCTGCTGATCTGGAATCGGCTGGATGGGAAAAAACCGATTTATCCGGGCGACCGGCTCGTCATTTACCCCAATGAGGTCAAAAGCGACTTCAATCCGTCTCAGGCGGACTGATGCCCAATAACGATATGGATCGTCTTGCATTAAGCAAGACTTGAGGAGCACTCCGCACAGTCCCTGCGCTGCGTTTGAGGAGCGCTTCGCTCGAGGAAAAAGGCCGGAAAAGGATCGGTTGGATTTAGAGCTTATAGGTCCGACGGACCGCTCCTCGAGGCTCGCAGAGCCGCTCTTCAA
Source organism: Desulfobacterales bacterium (assembly GCA_030145015.1). Next base: position 7,080 of record JAQYWI010000106.1, on the reverse strand, counting down.
GGCCCAAAGGGACGCTCATTCCTTTGAGGTTAAGATGAGATTGATGACTCGCGCTGCGGCAGCTGTATTTTACGCTTCTCCGGGTCCGGGTGTTGACGGTAAAAAATAGCAATGTGCCCGATCATTCCAACCAGTCGGCCACTCACTTCAGCTTCAATGCCCGCAGCCATGTCAACTTTTTTCTGTTTTTCCTTGAATTCAATAAACTTTACTTTTATCAGTTCATGGGTGTTGAGAGCGTCGTGAATTGAGCCGATCAAGTTGTCGGTTAAGCCCTTTTGGCCGATAAAAACCACTGGCTTTAGCCCATGGGCGCGCGCTTTTAGAAACTTTTTCTGAAAACCCTTCAATGCTTGCATAGATCCTCCTGACAGCCCCATTTCATTCTTGAATCGATTTTTATAATGATCTATGAGATATAGTGGTTGTTAAAAAATGTTGCAGTACCGAAACGTTTTTCTACAACCACTTATGCCGCAATTCCGCAATTCGGAATATTATTATGGAAAGCGGTATAAACGAATAAATCTATCATAGATCAAAAGAACACCACCTATTATTACAACATAGCGCTAAAGCTTCACTGCGTGCCCAATATTCCGAGCAGAAGGAGACCCATTCATGCCGATCACCAAACAACCCCAGGAAGCCGTAAAATTTGAAATCCAAACCTACCGGCGGCCCAAAGATCGCAAAGCCTTGCGATCCACCCATGTTGCATTTTCCGGATCACCGCAACGGCATCCCTATGACCGGGAAAAGATCATTTTGGTCGCCGATCCTTACAGTACCCATAACTTTTTTTACGAATTTTATAAAGGTGATATTACTTACGTGGAGGAATTGCCGAGCATTGTCAACGTGGATGGGGAAACCGTCAACATGGTGAGGGTCTGGATTAAAAAAATGAGCATCGGAATGCGCTGCGCACCTTTTATTGTTGAAGACACCGCTGCAGAGCCCCGGGATCATAAATGACCGGCAAGTAGAGATCGGGTTGGAGACAAAATCTGAAAAGGAGGTTTCCGCGCCAATTTAAAGGACTTTAATCACCACCAGGGTCTCGTCGTCCTCCGGTCCGAGGGGGTGACGAAAATCATTTAAAAATTCAAAGACCTTATCCAGGATTTTTTTGGCCGGTTTATCTGCCGCAGCGCGAATCGCGTCCAGCAACCGCTCATTGCCGAACATTTCTCCGCCGGCGTTCACCGCTTCTTTGATACCGTCTGTTCCGATCAAAATGATTTGCCCCGAGTCGATCTGTTGTTGGGATTCTTTATAAACGGCATCTTCCATTACGCCCAGCGGTAATCCCTCACCGGCAAGCAACTCATATGAATTATCCTCCGGGGTATAGAGAATCGCCGGCTCATGGCCGGCCTTCACCCAGCGGATCACTTTTTCTTTAATGTCAATCTCACCGTAAAACATCGTCATAAAAAGATTAAGCTCTTCAACATCCGGGACAAGCCGCTTGTTTACATCGGAAATGACGGCGGCACACTCACTGGGGGAACTATGAATTCTCTCTCTGAGAAAGGCACGCGCCGTGGTCATCAGCAGGGCGGAAGAGATGCCGTGGTCGGTTACATCACCGACCACAACGCAGACTCTTTCTTTCCCGTTTGCGGCGGGATATAAAAAATCATAGTAGTCGCCACCGGTTTCATCACACCAGATGCTTCTGCCGGCGATGTCGAACCCGTCAATCTGGGGATCGGATTTCGGCATCAGTTTTTGTTGAACAATGCTGGCCTGGGCGAGCGAAGATTTAAAATTATTCAATTGGTTTTGATTGGAGATGACTTTGCGGTATTTGCCGATAGCACTTTGAATCGCCTGGCAAAGCGTATCTGCCGGACACGGCTTGGGGTGAAACTGAAAGATGCTGCCCTCGTTTACCGCTCGAATCGCGGTCGGCATATCTGCAGTGCCCGTGAGCATCATCCGGACCGTATCCGGATTGGTCTTTTTGACATGGGACAAAAATTCGACGCCATTCATTCCCGGCATCATATAATCGGATACAATCACCGCATAGGGTCCATTCTGCTGCACCTGTTTCAAGGCTTCTTCTCCACTCAGCGCCGTATCAATGCTGAATTGATTCCGCAACTGGCGCTTAAGACCTGCCAAAACCATGTCATCATCGTCTACCAGCAAAACTTTATCTTTCATTAAGCTTTCCTCTCTGTCAGTTCATTACAAACTGATTGCCAATTATTTATTCGACCGGCTACCCCAAGGTTGTCCAGATATCCGCGATCCAATTGCCGCCATCCATTTGCACTATCCTGATCATTGCCGTCATTTCTTAAACGGTCAAACGCATCGCCGAAATGCACGGCGGTTAGAAGCCCGGTTGAATTTGACAGACTTTTTCCGGGGCAGTGATGATAAGCAATCGCTTCGATTACGGGATACTCCAGCCCCCACAGTCCCATCAGGTAAGCACCGATTTCGGCGTGGCTGGTTCCAAACAAACTATTTTCCAAATCCCACAGATTTTGTTTGGTTTGCCTGGCTTCAGTCAAAAGCTTTTGATAGGGCGCTTGGAAGTTGGTGACCAGGATAAGTTTTCCCAAATCGTGAAACATGCCGGCCATCAGCGAATGATTAACCAGGTTTTGATCCAGATGCTCCTCTTTGGTGATGCTTTGGGTGAACATGCTAACCGACATACTGTGATTAAAAAGATCGTCAAAATTAAACCAGGCAAGCTTTTTTTGATTAAATTCAGAAAAAATCTTTACCGAAAGTACCAGGGCTTTGATGGTTTCGGCTCCCAGCAGCATGACCGCTTCTTTTGGATTGCTGATTTTCCGAACAAGTCCGAAAAAGGCTGAATTTACGACCTGTAAAATTTTAGCCGCCATTGCCAGGTCGTTGGAGATGATGTCGCCGACTTTTTGAACCGATGCGTCCGGCGATTGCAGCTCGCTGATGACTTCCGTATAGACTGCAGGCAGGCTGGGAAGCGTTTCGGTTTGCGAAACGATGCGTTTGATCGATTCATCTTCCAACAGATTTCGTAAGCCAAACAGTTTATTTAATGTATGCTTTAATATGTCAGCATCACAGGGCTTTGAAAGGCTTTGATGCGCCAGCTGCACGGACTTAAATGTCGTTTCCTGTTCCACCTGACCGGAAAGGATGATCCGTACCACCTCCGGATGTTTGCTTTTGACCTCCGCCAGCAACTGGGCCCCATCCATTTCCGGCATTCTTAAATCGGAAACGATGACATCATAGGGTTCGGCCCCAAGGATATCCAGTGCTTCCTTGCTGCTGGAGGCAAAGGTCATCTCCCAGTCACCACGCATTTTTCGAAGCGCCCGCTGGAGACCTTTTAACACCATCGGCTCATCATCAACAAATAAAATGCGTCTTTTGGTTGTCTCATCCATTTTCTAATTGATCGCTCTCGATCGGCAGCCGGATAACAAACGTGGTGCCTTGACCTTCCTCTGTTTCGAGGTTAAGGACTCCGTTATGTTTTTCAACAATGACTGAATGGGCGATGGCCAGTCCCTGCCCGGTTCCCCGGCCCGGTTCCTTGGTGGTAAAAAAGAGATCAAATATTCGATGCCGGATCTCCTCCGGGATTCCGGTTCCGGTATCGCTGATCCGGATTTCAGTCCAGTTTCCATCACAGCTGCTGCTGATCGTAATCGTGCCCTTTTCTGACGAATGATGCCCATTTGAGTCGGCAATGGCATGGGCAGCATTAATAATCAAATTCAAAATCACCTGGTTAAATTCAGCCCGGTAGCAGGGCACTTGCGGCAAAGTGGAGTCAAAGTCGGTTACCAGCCGGGCAACATACTTCCACTCATTGCGGGTTATGGTGATTGTTTTTTGAATTTCTTTATTAATATCGATGGGTTCTTTTTCAACCCCGCCTGGATGGGCAAATATTTTCATGGCCTGCACAATATTGGCGATCCGATCGACCCCCTTGAGCGTCTGCTGGATCGCCAGAGGAACTTCTTCTTCGAGATAGGCAATGTCCAGTTCATCAAATCGCTTTTCGAAATTTTGCATGCGCTCCTCAGATATAGATCTGGATTTAGCCGTATTAATCAATTCTTGATACAGGCTGCAGATTTCAATCAAATCATCGAATGAATCCTGCAAAAAACGGGTATTGTCACCAACAAATTGTGTCGGTGTGTTGATTTCATGCGCAATACCGGCGGCCAGTTGACCGATGGCTTCCATCTTCTGGGACTGATGCAGCTGCGCTTCGAATTTGACGCGATCGGTGATATCCGCTCCGATGATCGTTAGACCCAGGGCACTGTTATGGCCCCCATTAAATGGGGTGATAGTCAGACCCAGATATCTTTCTTCACCATCCGCATTGCGGTAATGGATGTTGTCCACGCGAACATTGCAGCCCTCGGCCCGGCTTTTGACGATTCCGTCTGAGATCTTGTCCCAATCCCACTCAAGACCGCACTGGTTCAAAGTTAACCCCATCATATCGGCAGCCGGTGTTTCGAGCACCTTCTCAGCCACGGCGTTCCAATGAATGATCTCATTTTCCCGGGTTAACCCGATCAAAATTGTGGGCAAAGATGAAATTAGATGCTCGATTTCGTAGTGCGCTTCTTTAACCGTCCGCTTGGCCTTTTTGCGTTTTTTTATCTGGTGTTCCAATTCTTCATTGGACTCTAACAGTTCCGCTGTACGATCCTGCAATAACTTTTCAGCACGATTTTTATCGGTTAAATCCTGCATAACGCTGACAATGCCGGCTACAGTTCCGTTGTGATCGATGAACGTCGATCGGCTGATCAGAAAATCGCGCTTGACGCCATCCGCACATTTTAAAACGGTTTCATAAGTTTGCAGCCCGGGGTTGTTTAGCAGTTTCTCATCGTGCTTTGCACAAAAATCGCTCAGGGCCCGGGGGATGATTTCCGAGTGCGCGTACACGGATTGGCCTAGGATATTTTCGCACGGCGCCCCCAGTATGGTTTCTGCAAAGGCGGTGTTGCAATCGACAAATACGCCCTGCGCATTCTTATAAAAAGCCGGATTTGGGATGGTATTAATTAATGTCGAGAGAAGCGGCATTTGATCCTTGGTGGTATCCCGGGTCTTCGCACAGTCATGCACTTCATTTTCAAAGGAATTGATATGATTAAAATTTCTGCTATTGTCTGATTGAAAATCCATAGATGCCCAGCTGTATCAATTTTGGAAATTTTTATAATTGTGGAAAAGGCAGAGAATCTCGACATACCGGTAATTGGGTTTTCCAAACCGGGTACTTCGCACCCGGTTCCGCCCGCAACGATTGGGGCGCTTCGCGCCCCTGTCTTTTACCGCCTATGGCGGTAAAATCCAAGCCACCCGCTTTGCGGGTGGTCGTTGACTCAAATTGACAAAATTCATCCGCAAAAAGCCGGTTGAAGATAATGCTCATATCGGCCATTAAAGCCAAAATCTTTATTTATTTTTGGGGTTTAACATATCAATTGTTATAAAAATCTGGCTCAGAACGTTCCTCAGGAAGGCAAGATCTCAAATTTCAAAAGGAGTAGTATAATATTTGTAGTAAATACAGCAGAATAGATGCGATTTTTCAGATTTAATCCTTAGAGCAAATCAGAGACGGCAAATTTGAAACCGGAGAACGGTCGCAAAAGGCTGAATTTCAGCTGACGTTTTCTGATAGAAGTACAGCGTTATTTTATGATTTTTAAGATAGGCGGGACCATAAAAGCCGCTAAAATTACTGTATAATTTGAAAGTTTTGGATCACCTAATTTTTTCTTGACATAACTTCGGTTCTTTATTAGATTTGCAGGTTCGAATTAATCCCCAGTAGCTCAGTAGGCAGAGCAGGTGGCTGTTAACCACCGGGTCCGCGGTTCGAGTCCGTGCTGGGGAGCCAGATGAAATCAAGGACTTAGATTAATTTCTAAGTCCTTTTTCATTTCTGAATTCAACTTTTCCAACCCTATTTCCAACCTTTGAAATACAATTTAATGTAAACAAAGGTAAAGAGTTCATCTGGTTTTCCAACCTTTTATTATTTTGATTTAGGAGCCAACCTGTCACACCGGAGGTAGCGAGTTCGAGTCTCGTCGCTCCCGCCACTACATAAAAAAGGGTTTACGAGAAATCGTAAGCCCTTTTTTTATTCCTAAAATTATTAGTTCCCAACACTATTCCCAACAAACCCCCGACAATTTTAAAAACTATACTCTATATATATGTAATAAAATCATAAGCCGTAAATTCTCTTCGAATGGAGATTACGTTTGCTAATCCCAAATATTTTGTATGCCGTTAAAGATTCGATGTAGGCACGTAGTCTACAAAAAATTAAGGCTGAAAAAAGTGTGTATTCGCCCTGGCTAATCTGCAAAATAATAAGCGAGTGAAAATTCGGATGGACGATATGATATCACAACAATTTTTTAGGCCCCCAAATCTTTGCTATGTTTACAGTATCTGTAGTTTTTAGAGGTCAAATTTTGTACAGATACTATAAAAGATATCAAAGGTTTCATCTCTAAGCCCACCACCTCAATATCTTGTATAGCCCTAAAAATAAGATAAGCGTGGCCTATTGCCAACAATCCACGCCTTTTATCTGAAGAGTCCGTGTCAACATTGATACATAGCGGATGCCCTGGCCATCAAGCAAATAAGCGTAGACCAGAGCGCCACTTTATTCATGACTCCCTTCTTCAGGGGTATAAGTTACGGTTTCTCCTTTCAACATTTTCAGCTTTAGCTGGCGTTTATCGTCGTTGGCCAGATATAATGTACGACTTGGAAAAGCAAAGCCGATGCCCTCATCATTAAATCTTCTTAATATCTCCAGACAGGTTCGCTGCTGCCATTCTTGCATATCCCAATAAACGGCCGGATGATACCAGGCAAACACGGTGATATTCAAACTCCAATCATTGAATCCATTAAAGTAAACCCGTGGTGGAAAGTCAGGATGCATGCCTTCGTGATTATCCAGTATTTCTTTAATGATTGATACGGCTTTTTCAACTTTGTCCGGCGGTGTGTCATAGGTTATTGTGATATTCGTCAGCCACCTGATATGCG
>JAQYWI010000286.1 GCA_030145015.1 Desulfobacterales bacterium | reverse complement strand
TTCCGCCGATTTCGCCAACCATAACGATACCCGTGGTCTCCGGGTCCCTCTCAAAGGCATCAAGACAGTCTATAAAGTTGGTGCCGTTCACAGGGTCACCGCCAATACCCAGGCAGGTGGTCTGCCCAATTCCTTGCAGGGTTAACTGGTGAACCACCTCGTACGTCAACGTTCCGGAACGGGATACAACACCCACCGGCCCGCCGGGTTTGTGGATTGGACCGGGCATGATACCGATCTTGCACTGGCCGGGCGTTATGATGCCCGGGCAATTGGGACCGATGAGGCGCGACCGTGAACCCTTCATATAATTCTTGACTTTTATCATATCCATAACCGGAACCCCTTCGGTTATGGCAACGATAATATCCACACCCGCGTCTGCGGCTTCCATGATAGCATCGGCCGCAAATGCAAACGGTACAAAAATCATGCTGCAGTTGGCGCCGGTCTTCGCCACGGCCTCCTTAACCGTGTTAAATACCGGTATATCATCCATCTTCTGACCGCCTTTGCCCGGAGTTACACCGGCAACCACCTGAGTGCCGTATGCTGCGCATTGGCGAGTGTGAAACTGTCCCTCTTTGCCGGTAATTCCCTGAACCAACAGCCGTGTATTATTGTCAACAAATATACTCACTTTTCATTCCTCGCTTTTTGTCTTCCGACCTCTGCCGTCAGCCGGCGACCAACTGTGCCACCTTCTGCGCCGCATCCTTCATATCCGCAGCAGTAATAAGGTTAAGACCTGATTCAGCCAGAATTTTTCGACCTTGTTCTACATTGGTCCCTTCCATCCGGATCACTACAGGAACATTAATGCCTGTTTTTTCTGCTGCATGGACAACACCTTCTGCCAGCACATCACAACGCAATATCCCACCGAAAATGTTAATCAGAATCCCCTTCACATTCTTGTCTCCGAGCATAATTCTGAAACCGTTTTCAACCATCTCCGCACTGGCGCCGCCCCCCACATCCAGAAAGTTGGCCGGTTCGGCGCCGGCCAGTTTAATGATATCCATGGTCGCCATTGCCAGGCCGGCTCCATTGACCATATTTCCAATATTGCCGTCCAGCTTGATGTAGTTGAGATTAAACTTAGAGGCTTCAACCTCCAGAGGGTCCTCTTCATCAATATCGCGATATTCAATGATGTCTTTGTGGCGATACAGAGCGTTGTCATCGAAATCGACTTTGGCGTCCAGAGCAATCACCGCATCCTCGGCTGTGATTACAAGAGGGTTAATCTCCACCAACGAACAATCGTAATCCATAAACAGTCTGTACAGGCTTGCAAGCATGGAAACAAACGGCCTCATCACGGAAGATGACAGATTTAATCCAAAAGCAACCTGACGGCAGTGAAAGGGCTGGATACCTATAAGAGGATCAATGAAAACCTTGATGATTTTTTCAGGGGTTGAGGCCGCCACTTCTTCAATATCCATTCCTCCGGCCTGGCTGGCCATAATAACAATCTTAGCGGTTGCTCTGTCCAGAATAATACTCAAATAAAGCTCCGTTGCAATGTTGAGTCCTTGCTCAACCAGCACTTTGTTGACCCTTTTCCCTTCAGGCCCGGTTTGGTGGGTAACCAAATTCATCCCGATGATCTCACCGGCAATGCCGGCAGCTTCATCAATTGATCCGGCAAGCTTTACCCCGCCGCCTTTGCCCCGGCCGCCCGCATGAATCTGAGCTTTAACAACAACCGGAAATTGGCCTAAATTTTCGGCAACCTTTTTGACTTCATCAGGATTGAACGCAACGCCGCCATCAGGAATAGGAATGTTGTATTTCTTGAACAATTCTTTTGCCTGATACTCGTGGATCTTCATGATCCTGATCCTCCCTTTTTGAATTGAAGATTGAAAATTAATGTCAACAATTATTCGATTTTCAATTGTTTTAGCCGATAACGCACAGGACATCGTCTTTGGCTACCGTATCGCCGATGGAAAAATTAATCGCCTTAACCGTACCATCCGCAGGAGCCGAAAGGGCATTTTCCATCTTCATAGCCTCCAGAATTACCAACGTGTCCCCTTTGCTTACAACATCTCCCACCTGTTTTGAATATTTGACAATCATGCCGGGCATCGGTGCTTTCAGTGGAGTGCCTTCAACACCGGCAGCCACAGGAGACGGTTCCGGTTTTTCAGGCGCGGCCGGTTTGGACGGTTCCGGTTCGGGGGGAGCAGGTTTCGCCGGTTTGGGTTTCGCTGGAGTTGCGGCCGGTGCGACCGGTGCCGGAGCTGCAACCGGCGGTTGAACCGGTAGTTGTTGGACATAGCTGATAACCGGCGATCCTCCCGGCTCTTCAACCCCAACCTCAAAATATTCATTATCCACAAATACGTTAAATGTTCGTAGCGCATCGGTCTTGGGCGGAGCTTTCTTTTCTGCTTTTCTAACCAACAGACCGAGCTTGGCCAGTTTAACCAGCTCGTTTTCTTCTTCAATCTCTTCCAGGGTCCGGGCCTTGACTTCCGGAGGCGGATCTTCCTTGCCGTATTTCCATTTTAAAAACCGCTTCCCGGTAATGGGATAAAGCGCATAGACAAGAACATCGTCCAGATCCTGTGCAAGCCCTTCGGTATCTTTCTTGGCCTGATCAAGTTCGGGCTCTAGAACCTCGGCCGGACGGCAGGTAATGGGATCTTCTCCCCTGGGATAGTTTTTAAGCGCTTTCTTTTGGACCTCAGGATCTATGGGGATAGCGGTCTTACCATATAAACCGTAGCACAAATCCTTGACCTGGTCGGTAATCATCTTATAGCGCTCATCTTTATCGTCAAAAAGAACATTGTTGACCGTCTGTATTCCAACAATCTGGCTGGTGGGCGTGACCAGCGGAATCTGTCCCAGTTCTTTTCTGACTCTGGGAAGTTCTTTGTAAACCTCATTGATCTTATGCAAAGCATCCATTTCCCTTAACTGGTTCACCAGATTGGAAAGCATGCCTCCCGGAGTCTGGTGCAACAAAACATTGATATCGATAATCGACACCTTGGAATCATCCAGCAGGTGTTTATACTTGGGTAAGACTTTCCTTTCTAGTATTTCGTTGATCTCCGCCAGCTGCCGGATATCGAATCCTGTGTCGCGGTTGGTCCCTAAAAGTGTCATCACAAGCGGTTCTATGGCTGCGTGTGAGGTCCGGTATGCATAAGGCGACATGCATGTGTCGACTATATCAACACCCGCCTCAATTGCCTTCAAATGGCCCATGGCAGACATGCCGGAAGTAAAGTGACTGTGAAAATGGATGGGCGGTTTCACGGCCGCCTTTAATGCTTTGACAATTTCGTAAGCATCATAAGGAGCAATCAGGCCGGCCATATCTTTGATACAGATAGTTTCAGCGCCCATGGATTCCAGCTCCTTGGCCTTACGAACATAATAATCAATATTATACACCTCTCCGCCGAGTCGCGGTTCGGTCATACTGTAACAGATACAGCCCTGGAAATGTTTCCCGCATTCTTTGATAACGGAAGCAACCGTTTCAAAGTTACGGTAGTCGTTCAGTGCATCAAATGTCCGGAAAATGTCAATGCCGTTTGCAACCGATCGATCCACAAAGGCCCGGGCAACATCATCCGCATAATTTCTGTATCCCACAAGATTCTGAGCTCTTAAAAGCATGGAAAACGGTGTTTTGGTTATGTACCGTTTTAATGTCCGGATCCTTTCCCACGGATCCTCGTTCAAAAAACGGTGCATGGTATCAAAGGTAGCGCCGCCCCATGTTTCAATGGCCCAGAACCCCACTTCGTCCATCTTCTCGGCTACCGGAATCATGTCTTCGGTCCGTCCACGGGTGGCAAACAGGGACTGATAACCATCTCGCAGGCTCAGGTCTACTATCTTAACAGGATTATCCGCCGTTGTTTTTACCTGATTATGATCGCTCATCTTAATCGTCTCCTCTTATAAATATTTTTCCGATTTAAAAACGGCGAAGCCGCGTTATATAAAATCGTAAAGCAATTTTATTTAAAGGTTCTCATCTGCATCATATTTCGCATCTGCATCTGGGCCTGCCGGCCGCTCATTCCCCACAGTTTCACCGGCCCCATAGCCGCAGCAGCATAGGCAGCCTGAGCCGCCTCAACTGCAGGCGCAGCCAGAGACTGTATATAGATCGCCTCTTCTTCTGTCCGGATATAGTTCATCACCGCTGATATTGCAGCGGATATCTTCTTTTTGTTTTCCATTGTTTCACCATTTAAAATTGACGATTTACTATTGAAAATCGAAGAGCCAAACAAGATGTTCCTAAACATTACATAATCAATCTTCAATATTCAGTAATAACTTACATCGGTATATTTCCGTGTTTCTTCGGAGGACTCACCTCCCGCTTGCTGCACATGACTTCCAAAGCGTCAATAAGACGCGGTCGGGTCTCACTCGGAACAATGACCGCATCCACAAAACCCCGGCTGGCGGCACAATAGGGATTTGAAAACAAATCCTCATATTCTTTTACTTTTTCCTTGCGCTTGGCCTCAGGATCATCAGCCGCTTTGATCTCCCTTCGATGAATCACATTGCATGCCCCCGCAGCCCCCATAACCGCAATTTCCGAACATGGCCAGGCAAACGCCATGTCAGCACCCAGGTCTTTTGAACACATGGCAAGATAAGACCCTCCGTAGTCCTTGCGGGTAACCAGAAGTATTTTTGGAACCGTTGCTTCCGAATAGCACCACAAAAGTTTTGCGCCGTGGCGGATAATGCCGCCCCACTCCTGATGGCTCCCGGGAAGATAGCCGGGCACATCTGCTATGGTCAGCATGGGAATGTTAAAGGCATCACAAAAACGGATAAACCGGGTGGCCTTGTCCGAAGCGTCAATGTCCAGACATCCGGCCAGGACCTGGGGCTGATTGGCAATAATGCCGATACTTCTTCCGTTCAATCTGGCAAAACAGACGATAATATTCCGGGCAAAGTATTCATGGGGCTCAAAAATATCCCCGTTATCCACAATTGAACAAATAACGTCCTTCATGTCATAAGCTTGGTTGGGATTGTCCGGAATAATGGCGTCAAGGGCCGGATCCGTCCGCCGGGGATCATCGCCGGTATTAACCACAGGCGGATCTTCCATGTTGTTTGACGGCAGATAAGATAAAAGTTTTTTGATCCGGTTGATAGCGTCTTCATCGTTTTCACAGGCAAAATGCGCCACCCCGCTCTTTTCGTTGTGGGTCATGGCGCCGCCAAGCTCCTCAAAAGTGATCTTCTCACCGGTTACAGATTTAATAACATCCGGACCGGTAATAAACATGTAGCTGGTATTTTTTACCATAAAAATCCAGTCAGTCATGGCCGGCGAATACACAGCCCCCCCTGCCGTGGGCCCCATTATCGCTGAAATCTGGGGAATAACACCGGAAGACATGGAGTTGCGGTAAAAAATCTGCCCGTATCCGGAAAGCGAATCAACACCTTCCTGAATCCTGGCCCCGCCGGAATCGTTCATGCCCA
>JAQYWI010000105.1 GCA_030145015.1 Desulfobacterales bacterium | reverse complement strand
GGAAGGCAGTGACCACGGCCCTTTGCAGGGCATACCTTATGCCGTAAAGGATCTAATTGATGTCAAAGGTCTGGCGACTACCGCCGGGGCCAGGATTTTCGAGCAGCATATTGCCGCCGAAGATGCGGCCGTGATCCGCAGGCTTGAGCAGGCTGGCATGATCCTGCTGGGCAAGACAAATACGGTTCAGTTTGCCTTCAGCGGTGTGGGGATCAATCACGACCACGGTACGCCTCACAACCCCTGGAGCGAAACCCACTGCCTGCCGGGCGGTTCCAGCAGCGGATCGGGGGTGGCCGTCGCCGCAGGGTTGGTGCCAATGGCCCTGGGGACCGACACCGGCGGTTCTGTGCGCGTTCCGGCGGCGCTATGCGGCACGACAGGGCTCAAGACCACCGTCGGGCGCGTCAGCCGGGCCGGTGTGTATCCCCTGAGCTGGAGCCTGGATTCGGTGGGCGTTCTGGCCCGTTCGGCGGAAGATGCAGCGCTGGTGTATCAGCGTATGCAAGGCGCCGACATTAACGACGATTCGACATTAGGTCGGGGTCCCCAGGATGTGCTCAAGAACCTCAGAAGCAGTGTAAAAGGAATGCGGCTGGCATTTGCCGAAACCATCTTTTTTGATGACATTCATCCGGAAGTGGACACCGCCGTGCGCGCCTGCGGTGATGTATTTAAAGACTTGGGTGCCGAAGTAACCCGTATCGAGTTTTCGGAAGCTGCGCAAGCCATACAATTGAACCCGGGCGGGGTATTTATTGCATCCGAAGGCTATACGCTCAATAAAAAGTGGTTGGAGGAAAACTTTGACCAGTTGGATCCCGTCGTGGCCCAGCGCATGATCAAAGGCAAAGATATTACCGCAGCCGACTATTTGGGTAATATGCTTGCATCCAAACGCCTGCGGGCAAAAGTGTACAATGTCCTGAAAGACATCGATGCTTTACTGGTTCCCACCACCTGTGTGCCGGCCAAACCGGTAGCCGAGGTGGATACCGACATAGATACTTACTTGAACAACAATACGATGTATCTCCGCAACACCAACATCGGGAACACCTTAAATCTCTGCGGTCTGAGTGTGCCCTGCGGATTCACCAAAGCGGGCTTGCCCATCGGCCTCCTCATATACGGCAAGCCGTTTCAGGAAGAAGTCATCTTGAACATCGGATATGCCTTCCAGCAAAGCACCGACTGGCACCGCAACACACCGGATCTGTCATGGTTGGGGGATGCCTAGTGTTGCGTCGCACAGGCAATTTACAAAGTACGGATTGCTTTTATCAATCTGCTTTTTCAACAATACAGGTGTCGGGTGTCAGGAAGATATAGAGGCCAGCGCACAGAAAACAGATGACAGCAGACAAAAGCCAGACTATTTTCTGCCCTCAGTCATCTGTTTGCTGACACCCGACACCAGACACCTGAAACCATAGACAGTGTGTTGTTTAAAGAACGCAACTGAACTAAAATATACCACACGCCTTCTGTAACATTTTTATGGGATACAACACTGACCCATAAAAATTCAGGTCTAAAATAATTAAACAGGCTATCCCAGTGGCCCATTACGGAACGACCGAGATAGCCTTAACCAGGACACCAAGCTAAAAAGAGAGCAGGCATCGTGGGCTAAAAAAATTTTATCATCAAGAGCCGCTAAAAAACAAGACATAAAAATCAAAAGTCATATGGGCAATGGCGCAGTGATCTTGAGAAAATTGATGAAATAAGATGGTTCGTGCAGAAAAGAGGAGCGGACCGCATGTCAATCAAGGCTGGCAGCATTTGCCTTAATCTCGATGAAAGAGAAATGCGAAGCTTGCTATCAAAATTACGCCGATACCAAACAAAAAGTACAATACTGTAAAAACCTCCGGAAATTCAAAGTCTGCGACCAGCAGCTTATCGCGATTGAATACATAGCCCCAGGTCAGGGTAAAGATGTAATTGATAATCAGAGCGATCTTTATCTTTCCAAAAAGAAGGGCCAGCGTACTGAGCAATAACAGTAAAATGATCTGGTTTATGGGGATCGTCAGATCCGTATTAAAAAACATTTCCATACACTTAATATCGTCGATTAACCCTAAATCTTTACAAAAAATCTGACCGTTATAGACCAATAGGGGGGCCATAAAATTATAAGTTTCTATGGATCCATCAAACCAATCGACCCAATCGACCCAATCGCCTTAATGAACAGGGGAACACGACTCGTCCGGGGCGGCGAAGCTCGCCAGAGCGAAGATGTGCCTGTCCGGCGAAGCTTTAGCGAAGACGGATCGTTTTTCGGCCTGAGCCGGCAAAGACGATTTTGCCTCCGCTTTCTCCGATGAAACGATAAGTCTAATGAGCCCACAACGTCCTCGACATGTTCCCGGCTGCGGATTTTAAAAAGGATATCCCCGGGCGCTGTGGTATCGTTTATTAGGGTAGGTGGGAAGGTTGGCGGCTTTTTGGGGTTTCATGGATGCGTCACGTGCAGAGGAAATCTCTATCTGTTCAGCTGGTTTTCCGTTTTCACCCTCTTTGATCAAGGTTATCTCCACGCGCCGATTTGCGTGTCTATTATGAGAGGTTGTATTTGGGTGTATTGGCCGATAGGCTGAATATCCCTCTATCGCGATACGATGGGGATTGACGCCATGTAAGATCATGAATTTAGCCACATTCACGGCTCGGATGGCCGACAGTTCCCAATTGGTGGGGAACTGGATGGTGTGAATGGGCGCATCGTCCGTATGCCCGGCGACGGCGACTTTATACCCCTTCTGCAGTGAAATGAATTCAGAGATCCGTTTTAATGTCGGCCGAAAATCAGGCAGCAGATCCGCATTCCCCACATTGAACGCAACCTTTTCACCCAAGACCAGTACCAGACGCTTTTGATTCCAACGGGTCGAAAAGTCCTTTTTGACCTTCTCAGGGACAGTTTGCAATACCTGTTGTTCTAATTGCTCTAAAGATTCGTCCTGGTTTTCCGCCTCGGTTTTGAATACATCCTGTTTGGGCTGATCCTGATCAGAAGCTGTCGATTCAGAAGCAATTGCCGTTTTAGGAACCTGAAAGGATGGGTCCGCAGAGGTCTGTGACTGTGTACTTGCTATATTCTTTTCGGAACTCTTATGGGTCACAGCATGTGAATAAAAAAGAATAAACAGAATCAAAAGCAGTGTCATGAGATCGACAAAGCTCCATAGCGTGGAATCATCTTCGATACCGCCCTTCGATAACCTCTTTTGCAGGAGTACCCTTTTGTGTTCGGAGAACTCAAGCCGTCTCTTAAGGTCTTCTGATTCTGGCCTTGCCATGTAATTCCCTCGCTTTTGGCGTGAGTTACGGTGATTGCATCTGCGGCGTCGGTCGTCCCCTGTGTACGTGCTCTCTTTCCTTTTTCATGTGGCTGAGATGATTTACGCCAAGATAGGAATTCAGCCGATGGGAAATGGATTTTGACGTTTTTTGATCAGCAATATCCATCACCCCTTCTAATATAATGTTTAAAACGGTGGCTTCGGCCTTTGCGTGTTCGGAAAGTTTTTTTGCAAGCGGGAAGAAGAGAAAATTGGCAAGCAGAATACCATACAATGTCGTCAGAAGCGCCATGGCCATGCCTTTTCCGATCTGGGCCGGATCCTCCACATTGTTAAGCACATTTATCAAGCCAATTATGGTGCCTACGAAGCCGAAAACCGGGGCCAGCTTTGCAAGCGTATTTAAAATATTTACCTGAGACTCTTTTCTAGAAAAGTAGAGTTCATAGTCCTTTTCCATAATATTTCGAATGTCATACCGATTATAACCGTCAATAACAAGCTCGACGCCCTTGTTCAGGAAAACGTTTTCGACCGCATTTTTTGCGTTCTCAAGCGCGATAATTCCATGCCGGCGCCAGATGACGGCGAGTTTTTCCATTTCTTGAACCAAAGGTTCATTATCGGTCTCCTCCTGTTTGTAAACCGCAAGCAGACTTTTAAAAAGATCCCGAAATGTTTTCATTGGAAAGGCGATAAACGCGCTTAAAAGCGAGCCTGCCATAACAAGCAGGGCACTTTTTAGATTTAACATTATTGAAGTGTTCTCGATGGCATTTCCGGAGAGGATCATAAATAGAACGATGCCCATGAGCAGAATTAATTTTTGCAGCACGCGATATTCCTCCTGTTTTATTGGGTTTTCCAAACCGGGTGGTTGTTTGTATACCGATCGGGCGCTACGCACCCGATCACAAACACAATGATTGCGAACTAACGTTCGCTTGTTTTTCCGTCCTACGGCCGGAAAATCAAACATCCCTCTCACAGAGAGGTATGGTCATTGATACGCACCCGGTTCCACCCGCAACGATTGGGTCACTTCGCGCCCCTGTCTTTTACCGCCTATGGCGGTAAAATCCAAGCCACCCGCTTTGCGAGTGGTCGTTGACTCAACGCTTGCACCCTATTTGCAGATTATGTGCCAAAATATTTTCGCATTAATTTCAGGTGGTTAAATTTGGCTTCGGTATAATTATCTGGATTCACGGTGCAGAAATTGCCTAGCAACTCTAATTTAGCGGAAGGCACCGCATGGGGCCGAATCATATTTTTCAGCATCGGCGGCATCCGCCTAACACCAAATTCTAACACGTTGGTTTTCCGGCCGGGCGTGCACCCTTGAGGTATGGTAATTTGGATTATGATGACTAACGTATATAAGAAGAAGCTGATCGCAAAATTCCTCTAAGTGTAACGTGCTAATGAAAGGAGTTGAAAATGGGAGAAATCGTAAAGGTCAATGCCGGAGAATTGAAGTCATTTGGTGATAAAATGTTTGCCCCGAACGTTGTGTACCAGAGCGCCGGGATGAAGGTCGTACTGGCTTATTTTAAGACCGGCCAGTTTATTCCGGTACATACGCCGGGGGTAGATCTGGTTTTGTACATTCTCGAAGGCGAAGCAGAGGTTGTGACCGGGGACGAACGTTTAACGGCCCGAAAAGATGATTTAATCATCGTCCCCAAAGGCCTCAAGAGGGGGATTAAGGCCCTGACAGAGCTGACCATCTTACACGTGGTTCAGCCACCTCCTTCGGAGGAAGACCACAACCAGGTTCACACAAGGCTTGCCGAGGGTAGATTTGAGTAAACGCTTTTTTAACGATAAACAAAAGGGTCACCTATTCTTTACAGGCTCGAAATTCTTTGGGTGCACTATATGTTCTCTGTGGTAATTTATCATTTATGATTGTTTCTTTTCATCCTTTATTTGAAGGCGATAAAAATATCATTTGCGCGGGGCGGGAACCCGGCGCGGATGACCTTGCAGCCATAAAAGCGGCGGCGGCAGTGGTCTTGCCCCAGGGATGCCGTCAATCCCTGTATGAAATGGCCAGCGACAACTGCAAGCATGTATTTCCCAATTACAGGGTCCGATTTAACTTTCCCGGAAAAATCGGCCAGATCAGGCTGTTTCGAGAAACCGGCTGGGCCCATCCACCGGCTGAATTGTATCCCTCGGTCGCTGAATTTAAACAACACTATGGTGAAGCGCCCGGGGATATTTCCTTTGGACTGCCATGTGTTTTTAAATTTGATTGGGGCGGTGAAGGCGAAACCGTTTATCTGATAAATTCCCCGGACGAGCTAAGAGAAGTATTAGAAAAAGCAGCTGTTTTTGAAAATTCAGGTCAAAAGGGGTTTTTGCTGCAGCAATATGTCCCCACCAACGGCAGAACCCTGCGAGTTATCATCATCGGCCGGGCGATCATTTCATACTGGCGAATACAGCAGAGCTCCGACGGGTTTATGTCCAGCGTTTCCAGGGGGGCACATATCGATACCGCGTCATTACCGGAGCTGCAGAAGGCCGCCAGGGCCTTTATACACGATTTTTGCGTTAAAACCGGCGTCGACCTGGCCGGATTTGATGTGATCTTCCCGGCTGCAGCGCAAAACAGCCAGCCGCTTTTGCTTGAAATAAACTATTTTTTCGGCCGCAGGGGGCTGGGCGGATCCGACGCATATTATGAAATTTTAAAAAACGAGATCGACAACTGGCTAAACCAGCTTGATTTAGAAAAATAGTTAAATCAAGAAATAGTCAAATCGTGAAAAGAAAAAATCTAAAAAATTATGCGTATTTTTTTGTAACTATTTAACGATTTAACCAAGTTAAAAATGAAAAAAAGAAAAACCATCCAACCTTTTGCCTATGATCTGGAAGAAACAGATCTAAAACGAGAACGCCGTAAAGCCCGGGAGATCAGAGGGTCCCAGTGGTGGAAACGCCGGGTGGCAAAAGGAGAGTGCCATTACTGCAAGCGCTCAACGCCTTCCAAAGAACTCACCATGGATCATGTCGTCCCGATTTCCCGCGGCGGAAAAAGCACCAAAGGAAATGTTGTGCCGTGCTGCAAGACGTGCAACACCGCCAAAAAACAACTCCTGCCCATGGAATGGGAAAACTATCTCAAACAATTCACCTCAAATTTATCCTAAATCTCAAGTTTGGATGCCCCCTACCGATATAATCTATTAGCGCACTTAGCTGAAAAATTAGCGAACACTCTGATTGTATCAGATAATTTTAAAAGCAGCCTCAAAAATACCTTAAATTAAAAGCCTTTTTATCCGTTTATTAATTTTAGGCAATTTAGGCATTTTAGATCATTTTAGATCATTTATTAAGGGTTGGGACCATGCAAATCACCTGTTCAAAATGTAAAAAAGTCTACAATGTGAACCTGAACAAGATCCCATCCGGGATTACCAGCACCAAATGCAAAACCTGCGGCAATTCAATATCTCTGCGTCCAGGTGTCCCTCAGGCATCGGCTCCGCCTGAGCCGGCTGTCATGCAAATTACCTGTCAGTACTGCAGCAAAAAATACAGTGTCAATCCCAAATCGATCCCTGCAGGCGTCACGAGCACCAAATGCAAAGCCTGCGGCCACACGATTTCCTTAGCACCCAAAGACGCCGCGCCGCCAACACCGGAACCTGCGCAAACCGTGCCGCAAAACACGGGTAACAAAAAGATTACCTGCTTATATTGCAGCAAAAAATACAATATCAATGCCGGCAAGATCCCGCCGGGAATGACATCAACAAAATGCAAGGCCTGTGGCCATACCATATCACTGAAGCCTCCTACAGAAATTCCAGCATTGAAAAGCGACATCGATCAAAAAGTTATTGCGCTACAGCAGCAATCCAAAGGATCAAGGGGTAAACAGCCCGCCCTGGATATCCCCACGGTCCCGGATATGGGGCGGCCGGCAACGCCGGCCTTTCGAAAATCCTGGATACTGGCAGCAGCGGCCGGAATCATCATTATTGTTCTCGCCGGCAATCTCCTGAAAACCAATTGGAATCAGGTGACCGGCAGCCGTTTTGGCCTCAATAAAGTCATCGGGAAAAAACCGGCCATTCATAAAGAAGAACCCCAACCCCGCGCCCGGGCCCGCAGTATTACCGCAGCAGAGCCTCTGATAGCTGCCCGACTAAATGTGCCCCTGCTGCTGGAGGCAATCGACCGAAATTTACCGGAGGAAAAAAAAGACTTTAAATATAAAATGACCACCGGAATTTTCAAATCTTTTGGATTCGGCAAGATTCAATTATACCTGTATCCCGACCCGGAACACACCTTTTTACCGGTGATTTTGGCTGCCAGTAAGGATGGAAAAAGCCTGGAAAGGCATTTGAAATCTCAAAATAATTATAACCAATTTTTGGAACGCCAGCCGGACGGATCCTATCGTATTAATAAAAAAGCCCTTCCCGAAGACAAACAGAATGATTTCCCGATTGATCTGTATCGTATTAAATTTATTGGTGATTCCGCAATTTTTGCCCCGGAACATCTGGCTCGGGTATTAAAAGAGGGCGAAGGCCGGCTTCACAAAACCCGGGTCGCCAAAATGATTGCCGCCATCGCCAAACCCCGGGATCTGGCGGTGCTGTCGGTTAGCGTTCCTGAAAATTTTGCCGCGGTTTTGCAGGAAAAGATCCAGAGCAATCCGGCCTTGAAACAAAACCCCCAGGCAGCCATGATTGCCGCAATGGGGGGAAGTGTACTGACCCAATTATCCGAATCGTTAAAGGGCACCGAAGCCCTGGCGATGGGCTTCCGCCTGAACAATGCAAACGGCCGGGTGCTGAGTTATGCCCAGCAGTTTCGCAAAAACGTGAATGGTAAAAAAATAGTTGAACAGCTAAAATCCGGCAATCATGATGATCTCAATGTCGACGGTATTGCCTTAAAGCTGATCGCGCTTTTAAACGATCCACGCTATCGGCACCAAATTGGGCACAAAAATAATCGCCTGACTCTGGAACTCAACTGGGAAGAGCAGCATGACAAGGCGCTTTTAACGTCGCTGTCAGAAGCCACCCTCGGCCATATTTTTGCTCAAAACATGGATTCAGCCCCGGGTAAAGGTCCGGCTAGAACCCAATATACGGAAAACCCGGTGTCGTCCAAACCACGGCTTTAGATTCCATTTGATCAATAAATCATCAGGCCTATTTTTGCCGCTTACGTCTCCCTTTTTTCCACAGGCGTCAATTTTCCAAACATTTTTAAAGGAAAAGGCTCCGGGGGCCGATACATGAAATTGGATTAACTAGAATTTTTTCAGTATCTTAAAGCTGGCTTAAAAAAAATTTTGAGTATACGCGGATAGCATACTTTTTGCATCTCTAAAAAAGCTGAAAATTCGCAGCCTCGCATCAAATCAACCCCTGAAAACCGGACTGAATGAATGATTCTTAAATGGATGAGAAAATTAGGTATTTTAAAAACCACCCTGGCAACTACGGCGGTGGCGATTTTTTCATCGTTTTTCTTATATTCAGGGAGTTCGTATATTTTAGCGCAAGCAGAGATGCGAGGCTTTCTCATGAGCCTGATCATTCCAGCGATTATTGCCCCTGTATTGGGGTATATTTTTGCCTGCGCTGTGATCAAACTGCACATCTCCGAGCAGGCGCTTAAGCATAGTGAAGAAAAATACCGCACGATTCTGGAAAATATCGAAGACGGGTATTTCGAAGTCGATATCGCCGGCGATTTCACTTTCTTTAACGGTTCTATGTGCAGATTGATCGGCTATTCTCCTTCTGCGATGGCAGGAATGAACCACAGAGAATATATGGATGCAGAAAATGCGAAAAAGGTATTTCAAACATTTAACCGCGTATACGAGACCGGAAAGCCTGCCAAAGGATTTGATTGGGAGATTATCAAAGCAGACGGCACGAGACGGCAGGTGGATGCTTCGGTTTCTTTAATTACCGATGAAGATGGCAACCGCATCGGTTTTCGAGGTATTGCGCACGATAATACCGGACGCAAGCAGACAGAAAAGGCCTTAATTGAGAGTGAAGAGAAATACAGACAACTGGTCAACCATGCGCCGACCGGCATTTATAGAGTGGATTTTAATACCGGAAAATTGGTCAGCGTAAATGATGTTATGTGTGAATATACCGGTTACACCGAAGAAGAGCTTCTCAATATGAGTGCCCTGGATTTTTTGACGGAAGAAAGTCAAAAGCGTTTTCTTGATAGATTGGACAACCTTTTTAATGACAAGCAAATTCCAAGGACTGTTGAGTACAAGGCCAAGGCTAAAGACGGCCATGAGTTCTGGATCTTTTTAGATGCGAGATATGAATATGATAAGAACGGAAAGCCCAACGGTGCTACGGTTGTGGCGCATGACATCACTGACCGCAAGCAAGCCGAAGAAGAAAAATTAATACTCGAGGATCAACTCCAGCAAGCCCAGAAGATGGAAGCCGTCGGAACGCTGGCCGGCGGAATCGCCCATGATTTTAATAATATTCTTTCCGTCATTATCGGCTATACGGAGCTGATACTGATGAACGGAAACGTGAATTCGGAGGTCAAGCAAAATCTAAAAGAAATTTTTAACGCCAGCAAACATGCCCGCGACATGGTTAAGCAGATTCTGGCTTTTAGCCGCCAGAGCAAACATGAGCGCAAGCCCATTCAGGTCCGTCATATCATCAAAGAAGCTTTAAAGATGTTGCGCGCTTCTCTTCCCGCCACGATTAAAATTCAACAGAAAATTGAAAAAAATACCGGTGTTATCGAGGCCGATCCAGCTCAATTCCATCAGGTATTGATGAACCTGTGCACCAATGCAGCGCATGCAATGCATGAAAAAGACGGCGTGCTGGAAATCAGCCTGAGTAACATTGACTGGGATCAAAATGCTGCCGCCCGGCCTCCGGAACTCAAACCGGGACCTTATCTCAAACTGAGCGTCAGCGATACCGGAGACGGGATCCATCCGGAAACTCGAGAGCAGATTTTTCAACCTTATTTTACAACCAAGGAAAAAGGTGAAGGAACCGGTCTGGGATTAGCTGTGGTCCAGGGCATTATCAAGTCCCATAACGGGGCCGTAACTGTAGAAAGCGAGGTCGGTCAAGGTTCAACATTTCATGTGTATCTGCCGATAATACAACGAAACGTAACAACGGATGAAGTTGTTTCAGCACCGTTGCCGATGGGGCATGAACGCATTCTTCTGGTGGACGATGAGCAGCCCCTGGTGGAAATTGGAAAACAAATGCTGGAACGCCTGGGATATACCGTGGCCGCACGCACAAGCAGTGTCGAGGCCCTGGAGCTTTTCAAAGCGCAGCCGGATCGCTTTGATCTGGTGATAACCGATATCGTCATGCCGAATATGACCGGTGAAACGCTGGCTGAAAAATTGATGGATATTCGGGCCGATATCCCGGTCGTTTTTTGCACGGGCTACAGTGAAAAATTTACCCGACGGCAGGCCTCTGAAATGGGCGTTCGATCCTTCCTTATGAAGCCGCTGTTGATGCAGGACCTGGCGAATACCGTTCGGCAGGCGCTTGCTGCAAACTAGAAAATTAACGGAATCTTTTTATTACGTTAATACAGAGCTGAGAGTTGACTGTATAGATTAGACGCGCCTTTAGGTAAAAAGTCCCGCACATATTCCCTTCCTCTATAGTGGTTGTCAAAAAACGGCCTTCTGAATAGCATTAATTGCGGGCAAGAACTCCTCTGCAAAGAAAATTTTGGCATTAAATCATTTTAAGGGTATAATCATATAATCGTGTAATCGTATTCACTTTTAGCTTGAATGCATTTAGACAAGTTTACGATTTACCGTCAGGAGGTAGAATTAACTAAAATGGCTTTTCTAAAGAGCCAGGATGATATGAATCTCCCCGATTCTATTGAGTTGGACTACCAGAGATATCTGGTCAAGGTATGCATGCTGGTCGGAATCCCCGTCCTCGGGTACTTTATGATCTACGACCTCATTATCGGACGCTACCTGGTCGCACTCGTTTTAATTGTCATGTTTGTGCTTCTTGTCGGCCTTTTCGTAGTCATCAACAAACCCGGTTACAAATCAAAAGAAAGTCAAATCTATTCCTATTTTGTTAACAGCTTATTTGCTCTATATGCCTTCTTTTTAGCCTATACCATCGGCATCGAGGGCAATTTGAGCCGGATGCCGTGGGCGTTTCTTTTCACGGTGATCGTGTTTTTTGCCCTCGGGGCGACACGGGCCCTGATCTGGGTATCGGTTGTATTTTTTAGCATGTTAATTCTGGAGCTGGTTATCTCCGGAAATGACCACCTGTCTGTTCAGGAGTTCAAGGTCCGGTTTTATATCGCCTTCATGCTGGTGATTGTGACGTCTTTCTTTTTTGAGCGCTTGAAAAAAGGGTATCAGCTGGAATTGATAAAAAACCAGCAAACGTTGAAAGAATCGGAAAATCGCTATCGCGAAGCATTTGAACAGCTAAACGATGAAATGAAAGAGCGCCGGCGGGCGGAAGCGGCTTTAAAGGAAAGTGAAGAAAGATTCAGAGAGCTGGCTGAAATGATGCCGGAAACTGTTTTCGAGGCGGATTTAGAAGGCAAACTGACATTTGCAAATCGCAACGCCTTCAACTACTTCGGTTATACACAGCAAGATCTTAAGAAGGGATTAAAAAGCATTGACATGATCATTCAGAAAGATCGGGAGCGCGCCCAGAAAAACATCGCCAAAATATTGGGTGGTGAAAAAAGCGGCATCAACGAGTATACGGCTCTGCGAAAAGATGGCGGAACCTTCCCGGTCTTGATTCATTCGGCTCCAATTTTTAAAGAGGGTAAGCCGGTGGGCTTGAGAGGCTTTATCGTCGATATCACCGCCCGCAAAAAGGCCGAGGAAGAACGCAGAAAACTGGAGGTGCAGTTTCTACGAGCGCAGAGGTTCGAAGCGCTCGGCACTTTAGCCGGCGGTATTGCCCATGACTTTAACAATCTTCTGATGAACATCCAGGGCAATACATCTTTGATGCTTTTTGAAATTGAAAACGACCATCCATTTTTTGAGCCTTTGAAAAAAATTGAAAAACAGGTCAAAAGCGGCGCATTGCTCACCCGGCAAATGCTGGGATATGCCCGCAAAGGAAAATTTAATGTAAAGCCTGTTGATTTAAACCAGATCGTGGATGAAAGCGCGGAAACCTTTGGACGCACCCGCAAAGAAATAACCATCCAGCGAGAATTTGATGAAGACCTGTTTCCAGTAGAAGCCGACCAGGGGCAAATCGAACAGGTGCTGCTAAACCTCTATGTGAATGCAGCCGATGCGATGCCCGGCGGCGGTAAGCTTTTTCTAAAAACAAAAAATGAAACCCATGTGAATATCAAAAGCAAGCATTATAGCCCGACGCCCGGTAACTATCTTCAATTAACCATCACCGACAGCGGTGCCGGCATGGATAATCAGATCCTGGAACGTATATTTGATCCGTTTTTCACCACAAAAGAAATGGGCCGCGGTACCGGTCTGGGATTGGCCTCGGTTTACGGCATTATTAAGAGCCATGATGGATACATCGATGTCGAGTCTAAAAAAGGTCGGGGGACGACCTTCACCATTTTTTTGCCTGCCTCCGAAAAAGATGTCGAAGGCGTGGATGGCACCACCGCTAAATTAATAAAGGGCAGCGGGACGTTGCTGATCGTTGACGATGAGGAACTGGTGTTGAATGTGGGTGTCAACATGCTTGAAAAATTAGGATACACCGTGCTTGCGGCTAAGAACGGCACAGAAGCAGTTGATATTTTTGAAGCCAACAAAGATAAAATCAAAATGGTCGTTTTGGACATCATTATGCCGGACATGGGCGGTGGGGAAGTCTATGACAAAATCAAAGCAATTAATCCGGATGTGAAAGTCCTGCTTTCAAGCGGATACAGCGTGGACGGTCAGGCAATTGAGCTTTTAGAACGCGGCTGTGATGGCTTTATGCAGAAACCCTTCACCCTGGAAGAGCTGTCGGGGAAGATCACGCAAATAATGAAAAAATGATAGACGCAAGTGAGCTAAAATGCCTTAAATTTTTTAAAGAATATTAATTATTCTGGCAATGTTCTATAATAAATTCAAGGAACCGGGTTTTATCTTGATTTCAAACTTTTAGTTTTTATTATAACTATATGAAAATGAATGCGATAATAGTGAGCGATTTGCATATTGGATCCAAATATTTTTTATATCAGAACTTCGAGTGTTTTCTTAATGCTATTTCTGAAGATGCTGAGTTAATTTTGAATGGAGATATTATTGAGAATCCTTATGCGAAATTGAAACCGGCAGACCAGCAGATACTGAACCGCTTCGAACAGATGTCCTATCGGCAAAAGGTGGTCTGGGTGCGGGGAAATCACGACAATGGCTACATCCCTCAGAATTTAGGCCAAATACAGATAAAGCCTTATCACCGCATCCAAAAAAGAGTATTCATCACCCATGGAGATTTTTTTGATAAGGTCATGCCCCAAAGCCGGGTTTTTATAAAGACCTTTAAAATGATGCACGATCTGAGGGTTAAACTGGGCGCCCGTCCGGTTCACGTGGCAGAATATGCCAAAAAATGGAAGCGGTTCTACGGGTATCTTCGTAAAAACGTAATGCTGAATGCTGTAAATTACGCCGCAAAAAACGGATTCGAAGCCGTCGCCTGCGGCCATACCCATTTTGCTGAAGAACAGTTTATTAATGGGATCAGGTACTTAAACACCGGCGCCTGGACCGAACTGCCGACATATTACGTAAACGTAACCGATAATGAAACGTCGCTTAAAAAAACAACGGATTCAGCCGAACCGCTAAAATCCCCGGGGACTGACACGGTCTCTGTGTCATCTGCCCACCATCAGAACGCCACCCACCCGGTTTCCCATCAAAACTAAACGATCTCAAAAATGCCCAACAAAGCGAGTGATCTAAAGTGACAAAAGTTAGGAAATTCTGCCTGTCGAGAGCCTCCCTTCGAGAGCCTCCCTTCGAGAGCCTCAGGGTCTAACGACAGGGTCTAACGACAGGGTCGAACGATCACTTTTATAAAAGATGGAGCGAAGCGACACCACAACTTTAGGCACTTTAGCTCATTTTAGTTCATTTTAGGCACTTATTTTTACTTGATCCACCCGTTCCCATTGGCTATGAATACACCTGATCTAAATCCATTTTTCCGGAGGCCTATATGGGTGGCTTTAAGGAGTATGCTCAATACGATGGCATGGGGTTAGCGGAGCTGGTTAAGAAAAGGGAAGTTTCGCCTGCCGAAGTCTGCGAAGAAGCCATAACTCGAATCGAACGCGTCAATCCCGCTTTGAATGCCGTCATCACGACCATGTATGATCTGGCCCGCGAGACGGTCCAAAACAACCTGCCCGATGGTCCCTTTGCCGGTGTGCCTTTTCTGTTAAAAGATCTATTAGGAGATTTTGCCGGCGTCCCCCAGACCATGGGATCCAGGGCCTTAAAAAATTATATTCCGGCACGGGACAGCGAACTCGTAAAGCGTTACAAAAAAGCCGGACTCGTGATTTTAGGCAAAACCAACATCCCGGAATTCGGATTGAAGGGAGTCACCGAGCCTGAGTTACACGGGCCGACCCGCAATCCCTGGAATACGGAGCATACACCCGGCGGATCAAGCGGTGGATCTGCCGCTGCTGTTGCCGGCGGCATGGTGCCAATGGCCTCGGCAAATGATGGTGCCGGGTCTATACGCATTCCGGCTGCGTGTTGCGGCCTGTTTGGCTTGAAAGTAACCCGGGGTCGCACGCCGAATGGCCCGATCCATGGCAGGACCTGGCAAGGCGCTGTTGTCGAACATGTCATCAGTCGATCGGTGCGGGACAGTGCGGCTATCCTTGATGCAACCCAGGGCCCTGATATCGGCGCACCTTATGTCATTCCTGAGCCACACCGACCCTATTTAGACGAAATCCAGCAAAGTCCCGGGCCTCTCAGAATTGCATTTAACACACAATCGCCAATTGATACTGCAGTTCATCCGGAATGCATCCAGGCGGTGGAGCATACCGCCCGCCTGCTGGAGGAATTGGGCCACGAGGTCGAGGAAGCACAACCGGATGTTGACGGCCAAGCCCTGGCCAAAGGCCTTATCGTCCTGTATTCCGGTGAAGTCGCCGCACTTATTGACGATCTTGTTCCCCTTCTGGGTCGCAAAGCAAAACCATCCGACGTAGAAGCCGTTACCTGGACCCTCGGTTTATTGGGCCGCACGTATTCTGCCGGTCATATCGTAAAGGCCAGGCGAGAATGGGAACGCGCTGCCCGAATCACGGGCCGTTTTCACGAGGCATATGATATTTACCTGACCCCCACGCTGGCTTACCCGCCTGTGAAAATCGGCGAACTTGATCCCAAACCAATCGAACTTGCTTTACTGAAGATTATCAATGTGTTAGGATTGGGCCGCTTCCTATTGGCTACCGGAGCGATCGACAAGCTGGCGGTACAAAACCTTTCGAAAACCCCCTTTACACCCCTGGCGAATTTCACCGGTCAACCGGCGATGTCTGTGCCGCTTTATTGGAGCTCGGATGGGCTGCCCTGCGGCGTGCACTTTATGGGCCGTTATGGAGATGAAGCCACTTTGCTGCGGCTGGCAGCGCAGCTCGAAAAAGCGCAGCCGTGGTTTGATAAGCGTCCGCCTGTATTTGCCTAAGAACGCGCCTTACCTTTTTCTTCCCATAGATAGAATAAAAGTTGACTTATGCCAAACAGCCAGTGGGAGTGGGTTTCAGCCACGATTAAAGGTGTGAGCTTAAAGCCCGCAGGCGACTTTTTAAACTTCGTAAAGCTCACGCTTAATCTCTGCTAAAGATTTAAATTAAAAAAACCGAAAATAGAACCGGACGCCTTTTATTTTAAACATTGTTCTGGTATTGCCGCCACCAGTTTTAACGGGAGATAAAAACATAAAATGTTAACTCGGCAGACAGGTAACCATCTCGATGAAAAAAATAAACTTTCACACCCGCCGAAAACAAATCTGCCTGGTGCCCGACGGCATGAATCGTAGAGGAGGATAGCTAAAAATGAATTTCAAACGGACTTTAATCGGTTTTGCAGCTCTGATCACCTTGATTGCTGGTGGCTGCGGCTTTATGAGCAGTACGGAGGGCGCCCGCGCTTTGGCGGAAGAATTTCTTGACCATCGGTTTACAACCGGCGGTGTTGGAAATGGAGAATACTATTCGGAATTATTCTGGAACTATACACGACAGGAAGACTGGAATTATATAAAAGAAATGGTTGAGACCCGTTTGGGTGAGCTGCAGTCCTATACACTGAAAAACTGGAAAATTCAGAAGAACGTCAAAATGGGCGATTTATCGGGAACCTTTGTCGTCTTGATCTATGACACGGAATATGAGCTCGGAAACGGTCAGGAAAAGATCACCTTGATGAAAGGATTCTGGGATAGGGATTTTCAAATCATCGGGCATTATTTCGAATCGCCCATCTTTGGCTAAAGCGCCAGAAGCATCCAACAATTTGCAGCTTATAAAATATCCGCAGATTATAGCAGATAGATCCACAGATTAAATAATATCCGCAGATTACGCAGATTATTTATAAAAAAAACTAGAACGCAGATGAACACAGATAAAAGAATAAATCTGTGAACATCTGTGCAGATCTGTGTCCCGGAAAAAGATTTGGGGCGCATTTTTTATTTCATGGATGAACGGCCAGCAAGGGTAAGAAGTTTTGGATCATTTAGGCGGGGGAAGATGTTTCTGACTATATTGCAAAATTTCATTCAGCATCCAAGGCTTGGGAATACCTCTAAGTCTTCTGCCATTAATAAATAATGTCGGTGTACTTTTTACCCCAGCATTGAATGCGGCTTCAATGTCCTCGCGCACGGCCTTAAGGCCACGGCCGGAATCCAGGCAACCTTTAAATTCACCTAAATCCAGCCCTATTTTCGAAGCGTTATCCAGCACCACCGAACGGGAAATACTCCCCTCGGTTTCAAAAGCGATATCGTGATATTCCCAAAACTTGTTCTGCTCAAAAGCGCATTCGGCCCCTTCAGCCAGCAAACAGGCGCCCGGGTGCACATTTGAGCGCAGCTTCCTGTTACAGGACTTATCCAGCGGGTAGTGCCGAAAAACAAAACGAGCGGTATCATGAGTGCCGGACTCTGTAAGCTTAATATACCTGGATCCCTTGGCGCAGAAAGGACATAAGAAATCACTGAATTCAACGACCGTAACGTTTGCATCATCGGAGCCCATAACAGGCCGGTTTTTCACTTCAATGACCATGGGCTTTTGTTGTGCCAAATTCTTTTTCATTTTTACCAACTGCTCACGATCATCTTCTGTCAGTGATTTGGAAAGGAATTGAGAGCCTGCGACACCAACGACAGCTGCGAGTAAGATACCCCCGATAAGAAGTCCTTTAATAACATTGCGGTAATAAAGATCGATCCCCTGTGCATCTTTCGTCCCGGGGAGTATGGCGCCTAAAGAAATCCGGGGCTTGGGCTCCCTCCAGACCTCTTTTACAAGGACAATGATGATCAGAAAATTAATTGCATACGTTGCGGCGCAGAGCCAGCAGACTGCCCTTATTCGAAAAATCATCGTATAGCCAAGATATAGATCAAAGGCCAAACCGAAAACAGCAAGGAAGAATGCCCAACGCAGAAACACCCTGCCACAGTCCCGCCAAAAAATAACCCCTCCAAATCCCAGCAGCACCAGTGTGCTGTAAAATACAGCTCCCCACAAAGCCAGCGGAAGCCCCAGCATGCTGCTGTATGGACCGGACGCCACTGAATGGCATCCGAGCCCATTATCGGCGCCGCATAATGGCCCGCTCTTGATCTCACCCATGAGCAGCTCAATGTGAAAGGAATAAAGATAAAAGCATATACCAAGTCCGGCTGCTCCAAGGATAATGACAAACCACCCACTCCGTTTGTCCCCGGGTTTCTTTAGGTTCGCTTCGATTTTCTTTTTGACCTTACGCGATTTAGCCATCGGTGCAATATGCAATAATTAAAACAGATTTCAACGGTTTAATCTCATATGACGTTATTCGGAAGAATCGGAGTCAAATTCAGCCTTTTAAGATACCGGCTCCGGATTCGCTGGCTTTTTCCATAACCCATAACCTCGCTGAAAACAAATAAAAAACTTAGGAACATTTTCGGGTAGCAGATAGATCCACAGATAAAATAATATCCGCAGATTTCGCGGATTACACAGATTAGATAATTAGAGCCTGTTCAATATTATTATATATCATTATTACAGCACGTTGTAATGCTAAAAAACCGAGGGTAACTCAAAAACCTTGCGTTTGCGGGGACCAAATCCCCAAAAACCGCCATTTTTAATAAAATATAACTCAAAAATACTGCGTTTGGGAGCAGCTAAAAATCAGGGGAATTTAGAATTATTCTATAAATATTAGAATCTTTGTGCTCCTTTTAATTATTGAACAGCAGTATTGAGGAGAGACAGGGTGGGGACGTCCATAAATATATGATTCCTGAGAAATAAGTCCCTTTTTTT
>JAQYWI010000285.1 GCA_030145015.1 Desulfobacterales bacterium | reverse complement strand
GTTCCAAAGGTCTTAGAAGTGGTTTTGAAACCACTTATAGGCGCCTCCAGCGGCCGACCGGACATCAATCGGGACATAATATGGGCCGCTGTAGCAGATCCCATTAGCGCATCTTGCGGAGAAATGCGGTAAACCCCTTTGCCATTCCCTGACAAACCGCTTGACGCCTGCGTCTCTTTATCGGCGTAAATGATCGACCCGACTTCCAGATCGATTAATGTTGCTTGTTTTTTATGTACGATTGCTTCCGGCCCGCAGGCCTGCACACAGGCCAAACATTCACTGCAGGGACCGCACATCAGACAGCGCTGGGCTTCAGCCATTGCCTGTTCCTGGGAATATCCCAGTTCGATCTCTGCAAAACTGCCCAGGCGTTTTTCCATTGAGAGGTTGGGCACCGCAACATGCGGCTTGGGCAACAGCTCCGTGTCGCTCATTTCCCTGCGTGCCACCGCGATCTCATTGACTTCAGCTGGATCTTTAACGGTTGCCTCACCGCTGAGGTAAGCATCAATTTCAGCCGCGGCTTTTTTCCCCATTCCGACGGCTTCAATAGCCGACATTTGGTCACGCGTGACGGCATCGCCGGCTGCAAAAACGCCCGGCCGGTGGGTCGCAAAGGTGTCACGGTTCACGTGAATCCGCTGATCACGGGTCATGGTGATCCGATCATACGGGTCCAGGCTTTTGATATCGGGCACCTGCCCGATAGCCAGCACCACCAGTTCTGCCGGCATCGCGAATTCGCTGCCGCTTAGGGGAACCGGCCGGCGACGGCCGCTTTCATCCGGCTCTCCCAGCTGCATGCGTATGCATTCCAAACCGGTCACATTACTTTCAGAATCTCCGATGATACGGGCTGGCGCTGTTAAATACTCAATCGTGACACCTTCTTGTTCGGTATCATCGATTTCCTCTTCTAAAGCCGGCATCTCGGCACGGGTACGGCGATAGGCGATACAGACATCCTCAACACCCACGCGTTTGAGCGTCCGGGCAACATCCATCGCCGTATTGCCACCGCCCAATACCACTGCGCGTGTCTTTTCACCGTGGGAAAGTAAGCCTTCCAAAGCGGCCTTGCACTTTGCGGTATCAAGTCTTTGCGTCAAATTGATGGCTTTTAATAACGCTATTCCCTGGACCACACCGCGCAGCTCTCCCCCGGGTATTCTCAGAGAAAGGCCTTTATGCGCTCCAATGGCCAAACAGACGGCGTCATATCCCATTTTGAACAAGTCGTCCAGGGTATGATCACCTTTAGGGCCGATGGCCGTGTCGAGTCGGATTTCGACCCCCAGGTCCACAATGCGGCGGTACTCGCGCTCAATGACTTTTTGCGGTAGCCGATAGGCAGGAATGCCAACCGACAGCATTCCGGCGATCACCGGCAGCTTTTCGAAAACGGTGACACGATGCCCCCGGCGAACCAGTCCATCGGCCACGGTCATGCCCGCCGGACCGGAACCGACAACCGCCACCTTCCGGGCGTCAGGTGGGACTAATTTTTCAGGCATTCGTTGGGTTTGCGGCTCAGCGGGATTGTCACGCTCCCAATCGGCCACAAAGCGTTTCAGTAAACGGATGGACACCGGCGTATCGACTTCAGACCTGCGGCAATTCAACTCGCAAGGATGGGTACAAATGCGTCCGAGGATGCCCGGAAAGGGAATGGCTTCACGAATGAGATTCAGTGCTTCCCGAAATCGCTCCTGAGCGATGAAGGCGATGTATCCCTGCACATGAATGCCGCCGGGGCAAACACTGGCGCATGGGGCTTGCCCCAGTTTTTCTATCGCCGCACACCCCGGTTGGATGCCGCCCCTCAAGTATATGGCCTTGCGGCCGGTTCCCGGCACCGTCACGGGGCAGACGTCAACGCAATCACCGCATCCGGTACATTTGGCTAAATCGACATAGCGGGGCTGCTGCTTCAATTGTACATGTAAAGACCCCGTCTTGCACTCGGCGCTTTGAAGGCGCGTATTCGTCCACATCTCAATACGCGGGTGCTTGGCAGCTTCCAGCATCCGGGCATTTAACAGGTGACCGGGCGTCATAATGCTGCCGCCGTTTCCTAAAAAAGGAGAGGGTTCAATTAAGTGGACCTTAACACCGGCGTCAGCAAGATCCAGGGCTGCTTGAAGTCCTGCCGGGCTGCCGCCGAAAATGAGAGCACCCTTGCTCACTGAAATTTACCTCATCTGTTTTTTTGGAGCTCAAGACCTTTGCCAAAGCCAGCATCAAACGCTTTTAGGTTGACTTCCATTGTTTTGGGCGGCACCGAATCCGTCAAAGATTGTCGCATGGCCGTTTCGCTGACAGCGCCAATGATCGCCGTCCAGAGGCCCAGCATGACCGAATTGGCTGCCCGGGCATTACCCAATTCCTCAGCGATCTGAGTTGCCCCAATCCCATAGGTTTTCAGGTCCTGACGGTGGTCTTCCGGCAAGGTCACCAGTCCATCGTCAATCAAAAGGACTCCATCGGCGGTAAGGGCGGGCACATATTTGGCGTAGGCTTCCTGGGACATAATAATTGCGCTGGTGGGTGCGATAAGGTGGGGGTGATGGATCGGTTCACTGGCCACGACGACCTGGGACCCCGCCGCTCCGCCCCTTGCTTCCGGCCCATAACTCTGCGTAAAACAAGCTTCGATCTTGTCATATATGGTAGCCGCCTGACCGATGATGCGACCGGCGCTCATAATGCCCTGGCCGCCAAAGCCGCCAAGCTGAACATCGGTTCGATCAATCGGATCGGTCCGGCCGGGCAATTTCAGTCGTCCGTCCAGCACTTTTTTGGCGGCGCTCCATCTTTCTTTGGCAATTTGGGCCTTTTGTTCAATCGCCGCCCGAAATTCAGGCTTGGATTCGTTTAGAAATACACCTTCAAAAATTGAGGTGATCTCACCCATTTCATTTACCCCAACAGCCGCATCTTTGGGGTGGGTGTTGTGGGCAATTTTGCCGACCTGCTGGTAGTGTTTCATGAGTTCCAAACCACGCCGGCCCAGCTTTTGCGGATCCAGCCCGCGACCCTCAGGATTCCAGCGGGCATAAGATGTCGAACAGGGCGCAATGATTTCAACAAAGCTGAATCCGGGGTGCATCATGGCTTCGCGCAGGGTCCACTCCAGTCGCCTGGCATGCAGTACGGTCCAGCGGGCTACAAAAGATGCGCCGCCGGCGGCCGCCAGATACGGCAGGTTAAAGGGGTGCTCAAAATTTCCGTACTGCGCCGTAACCGCCCGGGCACCATGGGGTGTTGTGGGTCCCGCCTGGCCGCCCGTCATGCCGTAGTTAAAATTATTAACGCAAATAACGGTAATGTCTAAATTGCGTCTGGCGGCATGGATAAAATGATTGCCGCCGATCCCGGCGATATCGCCATCGCCTGAAATTACGACGACTTTCAACTCGCCGTTGGCAAGTTTAAGACCCGTGGCAAACGGAATGGCCCTGCCGTGGGTGGTGTGAAAGGAATCCAGGCGAACATAACCGGCAATGCGGCCGGTACAGCCGATACCCGAAACCACGGACACTTTGTCCAGGTCCCAGCTCTGATTCTTTTCCAACCATTGCAGCGCTCCGATAAATGTGGTCAGCGCCGTACCCAGACCGCAGCCCTGACACCAAATGTGGGGCAAGCGTTCCCCGCGCAAAAGTACGTCCATGGGGTGCAAACCGGTTACCCAATCGCTTTGGGAATCGGGCTGGTGTCCGGACAGTTCCAATCGCATGTCGTTTAAAATATCGCCTGCGGCCATTGTGCCTATCTCTCCGTTTTTCGGCTCTGAAGATCCGGTTGGGGCGAATCCGATCGCCCGGCTGCTTTGCGAATCGTACCCAACACCCGCTCAGGTTCTATAATATCACCCCCCAGTCGGTGAACACCGAACACCTGCGCCTGCCCGGCAGCACTTCGCTCCACCTCCCGGCAAATTTGCCCCATGTTGATTTCCGGCACCACGAAGGCCCGCATCCTTTTTGCCAGCTCGAAAATCCGCTTTTCCGGGAAAGGCCATATGGTGATAAGCCTAAGATGCCCCACGCGGATGCCTTCCCGGCGTGCCTGTTCGATTGGCCATTGGGAAGTCCGTGCTGAAATGCCGTAAGATATCACCACAATTTCAGCGTCATCCAGGTATTGTTCTTCCAGCTGGATGATCTCATCGCGATGGGCACGTATTTTATTGACCAAGCGCTTAATATTCCACTCGCTCGCCTCGGCATTCATGGCTGGATAGCCAAGCTCATCATGGGTCAGGCCGGTTACGTGGAAGCGGTAGCCCTCGCCGGCGATCGCCATCGGTGATATGGTGTCGCCGGCGCCGTCCGGGTCGCTATCACCATATATCCGAAATTGATCCGGCTCCCGATCTCCTTTTCGAACCATGGGTCGATTAACGATTTCGATTTCCCCGGGCTCCGGAATGACGACCCGTTCGGTCATATGGCCGACTTCTGCGTCTGTCATTACCAGTACGGGCGTGCGGAATTTTTCAGCCAGATTAAAAGCACGGATGGTCAAATCGAAGAGCTCTTGGGGGGAAGCGGGGCAAAGCGCAATGATTTCGTAATCGCCGTGGGACCCCCAGCGGGCCTGCATCATATCCTGCTGGCCCACCAATGTGGGTAGACCGGTGGAAGGTCCTCCACGCTGTACATCAACCAGGACGCAGGGTGTTTCCAGCATGATTCCCAGGCCCAGGTTTTCCATCATCAGCGAAAAGCCGGGGCCGCTGGTGGCCGTCATGGATTTGGCGCCGGCCCATGAAGCCCCTAAAATGGCATTCATGGAAGCCAGCTCATCTTCCATCTGAATATAAATGCCGTCAACCTGCGGCAATCGGGTCGACATTCGCTCGGCTATCTCTGTTGCCGGAGTGATGGGGTAGCCGGCAAAAAAGCGGCAGCCGGCCAAAATGGCTCCTTCAGCAGCAGCATAGTCTCCCAGCAGGAAATGTTCTCCGGTCAAGAGGCCCTGGTCTCGCATGATTTTAACTCAATTCTGTTCATCGATCTCGCCATCGTCGTTAGCAGGCACCTGGCTGCTTTCAACATAAATGGCAAAATCGGGACAAAGCAATGCACATAAACCGCAGTCGGCACATTGGGAACTATCCGTTATTTCAGGTGGATGATACCCTTTGGGATTGGTATGCTTTGATATGACAAACACACTCCGCGGACAGAATTCAACGCAGAATCCGCAGCCTTTACAGCGTTCCTCGATGATATGGATGATGCCGTGGGGCACCCGAAGGCGATCCCGATCTAAAGGTTGCCGCCAATATTTCACGATGTCTCCTTCAATCCGGATGGAATCTTCGCAAGACTTGCGAGTCGCATGCAATGGCCATGTTTGGGTAGCTGCCTATTTTTTATAACGAAACCAAAGCAAATCCTAAAATATTTTGGAGTCCTGGAGCACTGGAGTGTTGGAGTAATGGCTAAAGGATCGATGTCTTTTTTTTCAACACTCCAATACTCCATCACTCCAGTACTCCAGGGCCGAGGCTTTCAAGAACTTTTGGTATCCTTAAAGTCACCTTTTTATTGGTCATAGGAGCTTGTCGGAGAACTTATCCGAACAAGTTTTACTACAAAATATCAATTAACCAATTGTAATAATTACGATAATATGCTACTTTGGCTTCATG
>JAQYWI010000104.1 GCA_030145015.1 Desulfobacterales bacterium | reverse complement strand
TAATGAAATCAAAACCAGTGGTCTTAAATTTTCTAAGTTGTTTTCTTGCAGTAGTACTCGTTTTTGGTTTTTCGGGTGCCTTAATGGCCCAAACAAAAGCCCCCGCCAAAAACCAGACGACAAAACAGCCGTCAAAACCGGTAAAAAAAGACGCGAGTTATTGGTTTAACAAGGGAGCCCTTGTTTCCACCTATGGCAACAATAAGGCCGCCATTCAATATTTTCAAAAAGCCATTGCACTGGATCCGAATTTCAGCGGGGCATATTTTTCACAGGGCGTTTCATTTGGACAACTGGGTGAGTATCAAAAGGCAATTGCTCAAATTAACAGGGCCCTTAAGATGGAGCCTCAAAATGGCATGTATTACTATGGCAGAGGCAGAGTTTATCTTTTATCGGGTGATAAAACCAAAGCCATGCAGGATTTTAAAAAAGCCGCCGACCTCGAAGATGAAGATGCACTGGATTATTTGGATTATATCGGCCAGGCTAAAAATTAAAATCAAATGAGTCCGCTAATGCCACGTTCGCAAATCCCGCCTTTCGGCGGGATTTTTTTATCACATTCTTTAATCTTCTCCGGGTTCTATTGACAAAACTGCGCTTTGCTTTAATATCAAATCAACTTGCATTGGAAGAAGATGGTTGAGAAAGGAGGAAGATATGGCGCATCATAAATGCAATTGCATGTTCGTTCCGCCGCAGGTTCTGGAAAATCTGGCGAAGGTCGGCGTCAGTGAGGCCAGGCTGAGCATCCAGCAAAGTAAAATCAGCCGCAAAAAACGGGCCGACAAAGAGATCGATATGAAGACCTTCATGGGTGCCAAGACAAAGGCTAAGCCCAAACGCAAGGTCTATGACTGCCAAAATACGTGGGAGCAGCGCGTGAAGCTGGCCAGAGGTGAGGGTAAACCGGCAACCGGTGATAAAGACGTCGATCTGGTTTACAAGTATGCCGGCAATGTACGCGATTATTTTAACAAGGTGCTCAAGCGCAATTCCATTGATAACAGTGGAATGGACTTAATCCTCAATGTTCATTTCGGCGAAGATTATATGAATGCGTTTTGGGACGGCGATGAAATGACCTTTGGTGACGGCGACGGTGAAATTTTTGTCAGTTTTACGGAGTCGCTGGATGTTGTCGCCCATGAACTGGCTCACGGGGTAACTCAGTTTACGGCCGATCTCGAGTATTTCAGCCAATCGGGAGCGTTAAACGAGCATTTTTCAGATGTTTTTGGCAGCGCCATCACCCAGTACGTTTTAAAACAGGATGCCGGCCAGGCGGACTGGCTGGTTGGAAACGAAATCATGGGACCGACGCTGTACGGAGAATCGCTGCGCTCCATGCAGGCGCCGGGCATGGCCTATGATAACAAACTTCTTGGAAAAGACCCCCAGCCGGCTCACATGAACGATTACTATGCGGGCAGTGACGACAATCAAGGGGTTCATATCAACAGCGGAATTCCAAACCGGGCCTTCTATCTGGTATCCATGGAAATCGGGACCGACAAAGCCACGCTCATATGGTATGATGCGCTTCAGAAACTGTGGTCTACTGCCAAATTTAATGATGCCGTGGCGGTTATCGTGGAGTCGGCACGAAATCTTACCAAACAGAAACAGGTGCCCGTCGGTTCAACCCAGCGCGTAAGGGCGGCATTCAGAGAAGTGGGGCTGCCGCATGTCACCTGAACCTATATTAGGTTCAAGGTTCAACGTTCAGCGTTCAAAGGTTCAGGGTTCAAGGGTTCAGGGTTGCGAGTTTCGAGTTGCGCGTTGCGTGTTACGGGATTCGAGCAGCCAGCAGCCAGCAGCCAGCGACCAGCGGCCAGAAGCCTGACGCCCGACGCCTGATGCCTATAAGAACTGAAGGGGGAGTGCCATGCGTATTGATTATCAGTGTTCAGGTGGATACGGGGGTCTGCGCCTTAACTATCAGGGCGAAACCGATGCGTTGCCGACTGCAGATGCCAAAGTTTTATTGGGCCTGATTGAAGCCGCAAATATTTTTGACCTGACTCCCAAGCAATTATCAAAAAAATCCCGACCTGTCCCGGACGATTTTGTCTGCCGGCTGACTCTTTCAAAAACCGGGAAGAAGAAAACATTGTCTTTCAACGAGCTGGGCGCACCTGAGAACCTGCGTCGTTTGTCGGTTCATTTGCGAAAGCTTGCCCTTAAAAAGCAGGGCGGTTAACTTCAAGCCTCCGGCTCTTTTATGGTTAATGGGTCAAATAGTTGAATAGCCAATTCGTTGAAGGGTCGGAGAGTCTCAGCGTAATGCCCGCGCAAAGCCTGCCCCATAAAGATTGCCACGCTCCCTGCGGGAGCTCGCAATGACCAAAAGGAATTGTGGCACAACCGGCTTCACGGGAATAACAAGCTTGCCATTCAGTCCCCCCCGACCCCTGAACTATTTAACGAATTAACGAATCGACCAATTGACCATTTTTTTCTTGAGACAAAATTTTTAAAGCTATGTTATACTATTCTTAGGTAAGGTTATATTCCAAATTGATTGACTTCAGGAAACAGATTGCGAACGAATTCCGGGGAAAAAGAATGAAAAAGTTAATCATCATTTCGGCAGCTATACTGGTTTTTATCGGATTCGGATATCTCATTTATTCAAATTTGATGATACAAAACAGCCCCTGCGCCAGCATTTTTGAGCAGACCACCGTGAGTCTTGAGGAAAAGATCAATATCTTAAAAGATAAAGGCGGTGCCATTTTGGGCAGGGGGCAAATTCAAAAACTATCAGATCAATCAGATCAAATTGCGGCAGATCTAAAAACCTGCTGCATTTTATTTCACGATGAAAAGATCGCTTTCGAGAAATTTTTAAACTGCCAGGACGATTTTAACCAGTATGAGAGCAGCATTGACCGCCTGGCCCATCTTGTTGCTGCAGCTCAAGCCGCCAAGCAGCAGGAACGCTATGATCTGGTAAATTTGAGGCTCAATCATATTGAAGGCACAGTCAAAGATCTGGGTACCATTTCAAATCATTTCCAGGTGCAGATGAAATCGTTAATGGATCATTCATCCAAAGAATACAAAGAGCCGGTTGAGATCGCTCAAAAATCTGTAACTACAGAAAAAGAACCAAATGATTCCTATAACCAGGGCATGGAGATTTCCTTTGGCATTCTGAACGGAACCTTGTCCGCAGATGATCAGCAGGATTATTTCCGCTTTGAGCTGAATCCCGGCAATATTCTGAGCCTGAATTTTGCTGCCGGGGATAAAAGCCAGAATTTGAAAATCGACCTGCGAAATTTTGAGGGCAACGAGTTGTGGAATTCCGGTGAGACAAGCCCCGGCGCGAATAAATCAACGCGCATGCTGATGAACAACATGTCCGGTGGGATCTATTATGCGGTTGTCTATTCCGGAACCGGCCCATACAAGCTGGATCTTTTTATCGAGACCCAAAATGATGCCGGATCCGGGATCGATGCCGGCGATCGGATTACCAAAGCGCTTGCCATTAAACCGGGCGGCTCCTTTTTAGGTGAAATGGGCGGGATTGATGAAGAAGACTGGTATCGGTTTGATATTCCTCCCGGTTATATTTTAAAGCTTTCATTCACCCCTAAGAAAAGCAGCGAAGCAATGAAATTTTCACTGAGAAGCTTTGAGCGCAGTGAAGTTTGGTATTCAGGTGTGATCCCTCCAGGAGAGACAAAACTTAAGCAGGTGATGATGAACAATTCATCTGGCGGAACCTATTACCTGGAGGCTTATTATGGAAGTGGCCAATACGGATTCGAGATTTTCATTGAAGGACAAAACGATGCGGCTTCCGGAACCGACGCCGGAGACAAAATGGCCGAGGCCCTTAAAATCATGCCGGGTCGCTCCTATTCCGGAGAATTGGGGGGCTACGATGAAAACGACTGGTATCGGTTTGACATCCCTCCCGGCAGTATTTTAAAAATGGCTTTCACCAATTACGAGGATGGAGAGCCGATGAAATTTTCCTTCCGCAATGTTGATGGCATTGAGGTCTGGCACTCCGAAGTCGTACCGTCCGGGACTACGGAATCAACGCGTATGATGATCAACAACACGACCGGGGGAATTTACTTTTTAGAAGCAAACTATGGTAGCGGCCCGTATGAATTTGAGGTTATAATGGAAAGCCAAAACGATGGCGACTCCGGAACCGACGCAGGGGATAAAATAACCGAAGCCCTTAAGATTAAACAAGGGCGTTTGATTAGCGGAGAACTGGGCGACTTCGATAAAGAAGACTGGTTCACGTTTTCGCCGCCGGAGGGAAAATCAATTCAATTTACTTCGAATAAGGATGGAGAACCTCTACAGCTGTCCATAGGCAATGTCGCTCGCAGGAAAGTGTTGTATACTGCCGAGTTGACGCCGGGGATTACCAAGACATTCGAAATCCCAAGGGATGTGCGGCCGCCATACTTTTTAAAGGTTTACGGAGGTAGCAGCAAATATAGTTTTGAAATAAAATAAAGCTGGATTGAACAGCGCGTTCAATCCAGCTTTATGCGATAATGACAGCCTTGGACTGTTTGCCGTCAATCTTTATGGTGAGCGGCTTCTTAAGAATTATATGCTTCAAGTGGGGGGTTTCTTTTGCAGCAGATAAGGAACGCAACCATTTCCAGTCGATAAAATCTTCTCCGCCTTCCGATGTGTTCAGATAACTGATTCCTAAAGATGTAATGTTGTGAAAGAAATGGGAACCTTGGGACGGGTCCGCCTTGAGGCCCTTGAAGGTTGTCTCAACGATAGCGCCAACTCCCGAGATGTCTGTCCAGTTTACCGGAATTCCCAGCCAGCGATCGGCAGATCCCCAGCGTCCCGGTCCGATCAGCAGATATTTACGATTGCTCAGAGTCATTTCTTTATTTATATTTCCGATTTCTGCAGCAATTTTGATGGTGTCGGCTGCATCAAAGGTATCCGGATTTACGAAGATAATATCCTCAATTTCTTGAAATTGGCCGTTTCCAAGGGCCATGCTGGAATAGCAAAAGGCCTTGGAAATATCTTCAGCGCTGATTTCTATTTCCAGATTATTTTGATTGACTGCCATGGGCCTGATTTGCAAGAGTTCAAACAAGGGCTTTTGTCCCTCATCAAACGGCATTTTAACGGCAAATTCGATTTCCACGGGACAGCCCATACCGGCGCGGCCGATTCCGAGAAGGTCCTTGAGGATTTCAGCAAGGGGAAATGATTGATATTTTAAAATGTTGGCAAATGTGCATACCGGATAACCGGATGCTTGAACGCCGTCTCTGATTCGATGATCCTGAGCCATGTAAGTGCTGCATAGATGCCGTACCGGAGCATCATTAACCGCATCATTGACTTCAAGCCTTTCAAGGGTGGCGTCCTCATTAAGGGCAAGATCATCCGGAAACCTTGTCAGGTTGAGCGCATAGAAGAAGCGTTGAGCGTTTTCCAGCATATCGTCGACCGTGGAAAATTGGGGGAGAAATTGAGGATATTTTGGAGAAAAGCGCAGCGCAGCACCGCCTTCGACCACAATTTTCCCCAGCCCAAGCGCAACGTGCGCCAGCCCGTCTTCGGGTTTCATGTATGCAATGGGATAGTAATTATAGGATTGTGCAATTCCGGAAATCGAAGGATAAAAATAATCACCATACCTCTCTCCGGTCAGTTTTTGAATGATAACCCCCATTTTTTCATCTTCTGTCCGATGAAATGTGCTTTTGACATATGCCCTGGCGTTTTGGCAGTAGGTTGAGGCGTATACCAGCTTTATTGCCAGAATGAGTTGTTCAAGCCTTTTGTTTAGATCCGGATGATTGTTGGGGATCATGTAAGTTTTATATATGCCGGCAAAGGGTTGAAACTGGGCATCTTCCAGCAAACTGGATGAGCGTACGGCCAACGGATAACGGACGTGATCTAAATACTGTTCAAGGTCAAGCTTTAACCATTCCGGTACTTGAGCAGTTGTGAATAATCGGATAATTTCTGCATCACTGAATTCTCCGGTGGCGACATCTCTGAGGTTATTTTCGCTGATGAAAGAATCAAACGCTTCGGTGGAGACTACCAGCGTTTTGGGGACGGAGAGGTTGACATCTTTGAATTTGTCCAGAAATTCAGGGCTGTTTTTCAAACGGGTAGACATGAATGCCAGCCCTCTGGCCTTGCCTCCCAGGGAACCTTTACCGATTTTTGAAAAATCGGCATCCGGATCAAAATGATCGCTATCAAATTCGGTGATGATACCTTTTTGGCGCCCCATGCGGCGATCATGAATGATAGAAACCAAATATTTCTTGGCGTCGCCAATACTTTCAAAGTCACTGATTTTAACCGGCTTTATTTTCGAGGCCAACATTATTTCAGAGCGAGCCATCAACCAGCTTGAAAAATGGTTATGGGTTGCATGGTAAAAGACGGATTCGTCCGGCATGGTCGGCAAGATATCTTCCATTTCGCGCAAATTGGAGGCTTTACCGATCTCTTTGCCCTCCGGCAGCCTGAAGACAAATTCGCCGAATCCCAGGTATTGCATAAAAAAACTGCGGATTTCCGAATGGAGGGTGGGTGAGTTTTTGTTTAAAAAAACAGCCGGAATTTTTTGCGCCAGCTTACGATTGGATTCTTCGGAGCTGAAATTGAGCAGCGGTAAATCCGGGCTTCCCTTTTTGATCATAGACAGCAGCTTGAAGCCGGCCACATCGTCTAATTTTCCATTTCTGGGAAAACGGACATCGCAGAAAACGCCGAGCAGATATGGCGTGTACTTCTGGTAAAGATCGACAGCTTCTTCATAGGTTTGCGCAACCAGAATTTTGGGACGGGCGCGCATCCTTAAAATCCGGTGTTCATCATTAAGGGACTCTTCCATGACTGCCTGGGTTTGAGTGACAATTTCTTTATACAACAGCGGCAGTAAAGATGAATAATAAATGGGTGAATCCTCGACGATGATGATGACCCTTACGCGTGCGCGCTGGGTGTCGTAGGCCACATTCATGCGATCTTCCAGGTTTTTAATGAGCGCCAGCAAAAGATCCGAGTTCCCATACCAGACATACAGTCGATCAATTGAATTGCGATCTGTGTATTTGCGATCAAGTAGATGGCGACTGGTGTTTTGAATCATCAAGAAA
The DNA here is from genome assembly GCA_030145015.1 of Desulfobacterales bacterium. Next base: position 12,114 of record JAQYWI010000104.1, on the reverse strand, counting down.
ACAGGCAGCTCCGGGAATTTGCTTTTTATCTGACGGCCGAGCACAACCGCATTGGTTTCATCGACCTGGGGCATGGTGATAACCAGATCGAATTTTTTTTGGGACAGGGCATTTAAGGCCTCAGGGGCAGAAGAAACCCAGGTAAGCATCGGCGGACGGGAGAGATTTAAGCCACGATATTCATGGATGATGCGTTCCGCAAGACGACCTTCTTCTTCCATAATAAAAGCATCATAAGGGCTGGAGACCAGAAGGATTTCTGTGACCTTCTTGGCCATAAGCTCATGGAATACCTTAAACGAAAGATCAAAATCTTCGGGCCGGAATAAGCCTTGAGTTGACATAAGCCCCGTAAATTCTTTGCTTCAGGTTAACCGCTTCTATTAAATATAGGATTATCGTGGGTCTAATGCAAGTTTCTGGCTACTGGTCGTTTTTAGGTGTCAGGTTTCGGGTGTCAGGTGTCAGGAAAAGAGCAATCGGCTGGGAAGCAAGGAGGCTGGAAAGCTATGAGGCTATAATGCGTGAAAGTTCACAAGCATCAGAGCCTTCCAGCTTCCCAGCTTATAGCCTCCCGGCCTTAAAGCTATCTGCTTTGAACCATTTGCCTGACACCAGACACCCGAAACCTGACACCCAATTGTTTATTATTTTTTAAAGAGTTTCCCCTGCCAGGAGTCTCTTTCTTCAAGCGTTCTGCGTATCGATTTTAGGGTTTCAGGCTTTTTAAGGGACCATGCCGGTGCTGCCAACTCCGGCCGGTGGGGATCTCCTGTAAGCCGCTGAACAACTATTTCGAAGGGAATCCTTTCCAAAAAATCACAGACCAGATCCACATACTCTTGCTGCTCAAGGCATTTAAACTCACCCCGTTGGTAGAGTGTCTCCAGGCGGGTGCCTTTAATCACGTAAAGCAGGTGCAATTTAACGCCGTCAAGGCCCAACTTTGCGATCGTATCGGCCGTGTGCAGCATGTCCTGACGGGTTTCATGGGGTAGCCCCAAAATTACATGCGCACATATCTTGACGCCCCGGTTTTTGGTTTTTTCAACGGCATCGAGAAAACACTGAACATCATGGCCTCGGTTGATGAACGCCAGCGTCGCATCGCGGGCCGACTGCAAACCATATTCAATCCAGACCAGGTAGTGCCTGGCATAGTCCTGGAGCAGATCTAAAACGGGGTCATCCACGCAGTCGGGCCGGGTGCCGATAGATAGCCCTACAATATCATCTACGGCGAGGGCCTCTTCATAAAGATGTTTTAGTTTTTGCAGCGGAGCATAAGTGTTGGAAAATGACTGGAAATAGGCGATAAATTTTTTAGCCTTGTACCGCTTTGACAGCGATTTCTTTCCGTTGCCAAGCTGCTGGGTCACCGTCAAACCGTTTGCATGGGCGCCTGTTCCGGATCCGCGGATATTGCAATAAATGCACCCGCCGCGCGAAGTGGCGCCATCCCGATTGGGACAGGTCAGGCCGGCATCGATGGTGATTTTTTGAACCCGACACCCAAAAAGATTCCTCAGATATGAATTTAAGTCGTTATAGCGTTTTTGCGCTGCCATGTGCCAAAGCCTTGACCGCTCAGTTGACCGGTAATATAATCAAAAGCTTTTGTTATGATTATTTTTAACACAGGCGGCTCCAACTGACAACTGTCCTTAGAATTGAAAATTGAATATTGTCGATTGAATATTGGCGGAATTCTATCATTCTTTTAAATTTTTAAATGGTTTATCATCCCAAAAAATACGACATCATTGTTGTCGGTGCAGGTCACGCCGGTTGTGAGGCGGCGCTTGCAGCCGCCAGGATGGGCTGCAGCGTTTTGCTGATGGCAATCGATCTGGACAAGCTGGCTGCAATGCCCTGCAGCCCTTCAATCGGCGGCATGGCCAAGGGACAGCTTGTTAAGGAATTGGACGCGCTGGGCGGAGAAATGGCAAAAATTACCGACCAAACGGCCATATCCTTCCGAAAGCTGAATACAAAAAAAGGGCCCGCCGTTCACTCATCCCGCACGCAAAATGATAAAATTCGATACCATATGGCCATGAAGGCGGTCATCGAATCGCAGCCAAATTTGGATCTAAAGCAGACTATGGTGGAGCGGCTCGTGCTGGAAGACAACCGGACGGTCGGTGTTGAAGATCATACCGGATTTGGATATAAAGCCCGGGCGGTTGTACTGGCCACCGGCACTTTTTTAAGCGGACTGCTTCATATCGGGTTTAATTCGTTCAGAGCCGGCCGGGCCGGCGAATTTGCATCTTACGGTCTGGCATCCGACCTCAAGGAGTTGGGATTTGATCTTGGCCGTATGAAAACGGGCACGCCTCCGCGCCTTAAAAAATCAAGCATTGATTTTTCAAAATTCAAGGTCCAGGAGTCAGACTCCGATCCAACCCCTTTTTCGTATTTTACAGATACCTTAAAACTGCCGCAACTTCCCTGCCATATCGGCCATACCAACCCACGGTCGCATAAGATCGTACGGGAGAACCTTGAACGCTCGGCGCTGTATGGCGGCATTATCCAGGGTATTTCGGCTCGCTATTGCCCTTCTTTTGAAGATAAAGTCGTTAAGTTTCCCGAAAAGGATATGCACCAGGTGATCCTGGAGCCGGAGGGAATCGACACCCAGGAGATTTATGCCTCTGGATTGGGAAACAGTCTGCCGCTGGAAATTCAGATCGAGCTGGTGCAGTCGGTTGAAGGTCTGGAAGAAGCAGAAATTATGCGGCCGGCCTATGCCATTGAATACGATTATATCAATCCGATCCAGCTAAAGCCCACCCTTGAAACCGACCGGGTGACAGGATTATTTCTGGCCGGACAAATCAATGGAACATCCGGATACGAAGAGGCCGCGGCGCAAGGCCTATGGGCCGGCATTAACGCTGCCTGTCAGGTCCAAAAAAGGCCGGCGTTTATTCTGGATCGCTCCCAAGCCTATATGGGGGTCATGGTGGATGATCTGGTCACCCGCGGTACCCGGGAACCGTATCGGATGTTTACTTCAAGAGCCGAGTACCGCCTGATGCTGCGAGAGGATAATGCATCTTTGCGATTAATGGATGCTGGCCATGAGCTGGGCTTAATCAACAACGACACCCTAAAGGAAATCAAAGCGCACAAAGCGCAAATAGATCAGGAGATTGAGCGGATCAAGCAGACCGTAATCAAACCGGATGAAAGCGCAAATCAATATTTGCAGAGCAGAGGCACACAGCCGATTCAAAGCGGCACTTTCCTGGATCAGCTATTGAAGCGGGCTGAACTGGGGTACGAGGTAGTCGAAGCTCTGGCAAAGGGTCCGGAGACCGTCAGCCGGACTGTAGCCCAGCAGGTCGAGATCGAGGTTAAGTACGAAGGCTATATTCAAAAACAGCTCAATGAGATTAAAAAATTCAAAAATTTGGAGCGAATTAAGATACCGGAGGGTTTTGATTTTTTTGGCATCCACGGCCTGTCGAATGAATTGAAAGAAAAATTGTCCGACACGAAACCGACAACTCTTGGCCAGGTGTCGCGCATCGACGGAATGACACCGTCGGCAATGTCGGTATTGATGGTCGCCATCAAGGCGGCTTCCCGGCAAGCGGGGTAACCATTATGGTTTCAGGTGTCAGGTTTCGGGTGTCAGCCAAATAGCTCGTAGCTGATAGCTCATAGCTTGAAGGCTGGGAGGCCAGGAGGCCAGAAAGCTTTGAAGCTTTCGCCTTTTCAAGCCTTCCAGCTTCCCAGCCTTATAGCTTCCTAGCCTATCCGCCTTTTTTGAACCCTGACACCTGAACCGCCTCCGGCGGAACGCCTGTATTTTTGAACCCTTGACACCTTGAGACTTACAACTTATTCTAGACGGGAAATTATAGTAATTATAGAGGATTAATCATATTGTCGGCATTGAAATAAACAGGATAGTTAAGACATGTCTGAAGATTATTATCAAATACTCGGCCTTAAAAAAGACGCTTCTGAGGAGGAAATAAAAAAAGCTTACCGCAAGCTGGCAATGAAATATCATCCGGATCACACCAAAGGCGATAAAGCTGCCGAAGAAAAATTTAAAAAGATCAGTGAAGCTTATGCCGTGCTGAGCGACAAAGAAAAGCGCAAAGAGTATGACACCTTCGGTGCGGAAGGCTTTCGACAGCGGTTCTCCCAGGAAGATATTTTTAGAGGGTTTGATTTCGGCGATGTTTTCCGTGAATTCGGGTTCGGGGGCGATCTCTTTTCAGGTCGTGGCCGCGGCAGTGGGATGCGATTTAATTTTGGGGGCGGATCCCCGTTTGGCTCACAAACCCGGCCGCAGCAGGCCCGCATGAAAGGGTCTGACTTGATATACGAACTTCCACTGACATTGAAGGAGATCGCAACGGGGATCAGCAAAACGATCAGCCTGCAACATCAGGGTCACTCCGAAAAAATAACCGTTAAGATTCCAAAAGGCATGATTTCCGGTAAAAAGTTGCGCTTGGCCGGCAAAGGCAGTCCGAGTCCGCACGGCGGCCCACCCGGGGATCTTTTTATTCAGGCGAAAGTACTCAGTGACCCCGTATATAGCCTTGAAAACCATGATCTGCATATGAACCACGAGTTGAAGTTAAGTGAGGCCGTGTTGGGAACCCGTATCTCTGTGCCCACTCTTGGGGACAAGAAACTGAGCCTTAAAATACCGCCGGGAACAAAGCCCGGGACTAAAATGCGTATGTCCGGTCACGGGCTCCCTCATATGAAAGGCAATAAAAAGGGGGATCTTTATGTAAAAATCCAAATCAAACTGCCGAAACAGTTGACAAAAGAGCAGCGGAACCTGATCGAGAAACTGGCTGAGACAGGATTGTAAGGAATAAAAAAAATTGACAAATTCGCGGATTCACGGTAATTTTATTATAAATATTAATAAATTTCAATTGTTTAAACAGTGAGGTACGAGATGATTGTTACGTGTAATGAGTGTGAATCAAGTTTTAACGTTGGCGATAGCCTGATAAAGGCTGACGGATCGAAAGTCCGCTGTTCAAAATGCAGCAGCGTTTTTGTCGTTTATCCAGACATATCTGATGCTGAAATTGGTGAAGACGCTGATGATTTTAGCTTTGAAATGGATGAAGATTTAGGAGCGGATCTGGATTCTGATAAAGAAATTGATGATTTGGCGATTGAAGGCAGCGCAGGCGACGATTTGCCGGAATTAGATGATATGATGGATTTTGATGATGACGAGTCGGCAATCGCGGAGGTGGCTGAAGAAACTTCCGGCGAGCTGGAGCTTGATTTTGATTCGGACGAAGATGAAGACGAAGGAGCCGCAGAAACCGGGACCCTGGACGAAGAAGAGCTGGATTTGGATCTGGAAGAGGAAAGCGTTGCGGAAGCAGATGAAACCGAGCTGGGCCATGTCGAGGCCGTGGACTCCGACCTGGCGGACATCGAGATGGATCTGGACGATTTAGATCAAGCCGAAGAAGCCGACATGGTTGCGGAAGAATCGGATCTGGATTCAGATCTGGAACTGGATGATGAAGAAATGGAATCCGCCGCAACGGAGGAGGTTGCCGCGCACGATGAGTCCGATGCGCTGGATTTGTCGGATCTGGAAGATCTGGTTGATTCCGGTGCGGATATGGATCTGGAAGATGTATCTGTTGAGGCCTCGGATGATGCCGATCTGGATCTGGAAGACCTGGATGATTCCGATGCGGATATGGATCTGGAAGATGTAACTTTTGAGGCCTCGGATGATGCCGATCTGGATCCGGATGCTGAAGAAATGGAACCCACCGCAACGGAGGAGGTTGCCGCGCACGATGATTCCGCCGCGCTGGATTTATCGGATCTGGAAGACCTGGTTGATTCTGGTGCGGATATGGAATTGGAAGATGAGACCCTTGAAGCGTCAGATGAAACCGATCTGGATCTTTCGGATCTGGATGATATCCTCGATACCGAAGAAGAGCTCGTTGAGGCTTCAGATGATTTGGATCTGGATCTTGATTTGGAAGCGGAACCAACCGCTGAAGAGCCGATTTTAGAATCATCCGCAGATCTTGACGGGGTCGACGAATTGGATCTGTCGGATTTAGACGGTCTTATGGAGTCAGACGAGACTCCGGCAGAGGCGGCTGCGGTTGAAGAAGTTGGAGAGGATCTGGAACTCGATTTTGAGGTGGATGAGGGTGCGGCGGAAACGGCCGCGGTTGAATCTGCAGAGACTCCCGATCGGCTTGAGATGCCGGATCTTGAAAAGATGCTTGAATCCGATGAAACCCCGACATCTGAAGGCACGCAGGAATTGGACTTGGACTTGGATCTCGATTTTGAGACCGAAGGTGCGGTCGAGGCCAGCACATCTCCCAAGGAAAAGACCCCGTCAGATGATGCGGAGTTTTTGGATATTGAAAAGATGCTGGAAGAAAGTGAAGAGACCGCCTCGGCTGAACCAGGAGCTGAGGAGCCCCTGGAGCTTGACTTAGAGGCAGTGATGGATGAGGCGGCGCGACCCAAGGAACCGGAACTCGAACTGAATCTGGATCTGGGCGATGACATGGTGGAAACCGTAAGCGCCTTAGACATTTCCGAATCAGGTGAAGATGATTTGGAATTTAATCTTTTAGGCTCAGATGAGGAAACACTGCAATTTGGTGCAACCCAGGCGTCAGCTACCCAAATCGATGAGGTACTGACATCTGACAGTGACCTGGATGCCTCCGACGATGATTTTGCCTCCGATGACTTCGCTGAAACCCACGATGTGCGCGGTGATACGGATGTAATGGATCAGCCGGGAGCCGGTGTTTCAGCGCCGATCAGGAAAGGGCGCACCCGCAAACCGGTTCTCGTTGCCTTGCTTCTTCTGGTACTTTGTCTTGTTGGATATATTGTGACTCAGAGCCTGGGCATTAAGATACCCTATGTCAGCGATATCAATATTCCCTATCTTAGTGATGTTAAAATACCTTATCTTAGCGGTTTGCTGAAATCCGAGGACCAGGATGCGGTCGGCAATCTGAAGATTACGCCGATGGGAATAACGATCACTCATAAATTTATCGAAAATACCTCGGCGGGCGATATCTTTGTGATTGCGGGTCAAGTTCGCAATGAGTATGATCATCCCCGTAGCTTTATCAAAATCACCGGTAAACTTTATCGCAAAGGCAAAGCGCTGGTCAAAACAGCCACGGTTTACGGCGGTAATATGCTTAGCGACTCGGATCTGGCACGGCTGGATATGCCTGCTATAAACAAGCGGCTGCAAAATCGCTTCGGCGATAACCGCTCAAATATCGAAGTCAAGACAGGCAAGACCATTCCATTTTTAATTGTATTTGGTAAACTGCCGGCCAATCTGGATGAATATACGGTGGAGGTATCAGGATCCTCTTCCTGACCGTTAGCCTGTTTGCGGGCCTAAAGTGCCCATAGCGGAAGTTGTCTGGTTGCCATATCTGATCTGCATGCATCGTAACGGGTGAGTCAGAGATCCATCCAATCCATAACCCCACGAAGTATCCTCAAGTATATAAGTATTCACGTATTCACGATTTCACAGGATTGGTTATATCAAGCTTGATTTTCATCTTGACTTGCTAAAAACGAGTTGTTAATACCTGAACCCTGCATGAAAATTAATGAGAAATTGGGATTATATTTAATGGATTGATATCATTTTCTCTCATTACTTTTCACCCTTTGGGCGAGCCGGAGGCTTCCATCTGCTTCGTTATTAAGGGCTTGCAATAGTTTACTATGGCTGCGCCCTTAAGTGCCCCCGCTTCGCGGGATGAAGCGTCTGATTTTATAACACTAAGGGGCTCCGCTTGCAGATGAAAGCCTCCGACTCGTGCAAAATTCAGGTAACTGAAAGGGTTTGCCGGGATTCCGGTTACCCCGGCAGGCGGCTTGTATTTGTGGCGATGTAGCTCAGGTGGTCAGAGCATGCGGCTCATATCCGCAGTGTCCGGGGTTCAAGTCCCTGCATCGCCACCATAACCATAACCTACTGAAATAACAGTAGGTTTTTTATTTTTCACCCTTCTTGCTCAATTCCATCTGTTACACAAACTTCTTACACAAATAACAGGTGGAGTTGAGTGTTATGAAGCCTTCCCGCAGGTCCCCGTCTTACACAATTCGAAATCCACATTCTTATTGTTTTCGGATGATCGTACCTAAAGACCTACGAAAATTTGTAGGTAAGACTGAATTGAGATATACTCTTAATACAGGCTCCATAGGTCTTGCTAAATCGAAGGCACGGTTATTGGCAGGTAAATTTCAACAATTATTCAGGTTCCTACGGGAGAATCAGAAATTGGCAGAACTTACAAATGATCAGATCCAAGTTATGGTAGATCAGTACATCCAGAACACTTTGAAGATGCTTGAAGAACGCTGGTTAACGGGGGATGATGACGATTATTTCCCTCCTCGTGATGAAAGTAGCAGTTATACCAGAACATTGGATTTTGTTAAGGATGATCTAATCGATGAGTTAAATGCTTGTGATTACCAGAGGGCTGAAGAAATGGTCGATGACCTCCTTGAAAAAAATGGCATCTCTGGATTACAAAAGGACACCTATTCATACAAAAAGCTCTGTAGAGACTTACTTAAGGCCGAAGTAAAATTGGTTGAAATTGAAAAAAAGCAGATGTTGGGTGACTATTCTGATGACCCAAGCACTTTATTGGGGAAGCCCTCTGCAAAAATAGACTCGCCGCTGATTAAAAAATATTCAATCACTCTTGAGAAACTTATTCAGGAATATCAAAATCGACAGATCCAATCTAAAAAATGGAGTTCCAACACAGATAGGAATCATCAGCCAAAGATCAATACCATGTTTCAGGTTTTAGGTAATAGGCCTGTTAGTGAGATCACCGTGGATGATGTCCGAAAACTGGCGCAACTTTTAGAATCGTTACCTCCGGGGTTTGCTCGGATGAAGGAGTATAAAGACATTTCAGATTTATCGCCAGACGATCTCGATGGTAAGCATGATAAAACTTTGGATGTAACCACTCGAAGGGAGTATTTAAATTTTGTAAAGGTCCATTTTTACCTATGCAGAAGAAAACGAATATATCAAAAAGAATCCTGTGATCTCTGGAATTATTCCACCTAAAAAGAAAAATGCAAGAGGGCATAAATTGGCCTTTAATGACCCAGAGGATCTGGCTAAAATCTTTAATACCGATGTCTTTCTGGAGTGGTCAAAGGATATAGCGTCAAGGTTCTGGCTTCCTCTGCTGGCACTTTATACCGGTTGTAGGCTTGAGGAGATTGCTTCCTTGTACTGCAAGGACGTCTTCGAGCATAAGAATTTCTGGTGTATCGACATAAATGATGACAACGATAGGAAGGTTAAAAATGAAAACGCAATCAGGTCGATCCCCTTGCATCCTATCCTTGTTGATCAATTTAAGTTCCTCCAATATGTTGAGAGAGTAAGGTCTGAAGGACACTCTCGAGTTTTTCCTGAACTCAAGAGGGTAAATGAAAAATACGGTCATGAGTTCTCTAAAAGATTTGGTTATTACCTAAGAAAAAAAGTAGGGCTCACTAATAAAAAGAAAACATTTCACAGCTTCCGACATAATGTCAGTGATCATCTTTATAAAAAGTTAGTAATGGAGTCTTTGGTTGAAGAACTTACCGGCAGAGCAGGTAAATCGGAAACCAGAAAAAGATATGCTAAAGGTTACCGCGTGGATACTATTTATGAAGAGTGCATTTTGAAACTTGAGTATCAAGTAGACCTAAAACCCCTTAAGAAAAGCAGTTTCGTTCCCAGCTAAATTTTATAAGAAATATATGGGGGATGTGTGTGCCTCAGGTACTATATAAGTGCCCTGTTATATATACGCAGGGCACTGGGTAGGCCCCCTTTCAAGCCCCCCCCCCGGTCTTGGTATTAAAACCATTGTCGAATTTGGTTTATTTGTGATATCTGTTTTGTATCTGCAATAATAAGGAGTAAAGGGATGTATAAGGTAGATATTGAGAACAAGAAACTGATTGAAATTCCGGTAACCTCGTTCTGCGAACTGGACCTGAAAGAACGATTCGATATTCAGAAATGGATTGATGGCACTCCGGAGATATTGGGCGAAGACCTTCTCATTATCGGAAAAGAATTGATTCTCCCTTCCGGTAGGCGATTGGACTTGCTCGCCGTGGACAAGCAGGGTGCACTGGTCGTTGTTGAGCTAAAAAGAGACGATTCGGGCACAGATGTAGAGTGGCAGGCAATCAAGTATGCTTCCTATTGCTCCAGCTTTTCTCAAGACGATGTATACAAGTACTTCGCCGAATACCTTGGTACTGACGCCGATGATGCTCAAGTCAAGATCGAGGAATTCATCAACTGCGAGCTGGAGGACCTAAACCAACGACAAAGGATCATTCTCGTTTCCAAAGAATTTCATTCTGAGGTTATCTCGGCGGTGATGTGGCTCAGGGAATCAGAGATCGACGTCGAGTGTATTCGCTTGACGCCTCACCGCGATGCAGCGGGCAGTCTGTTCATAAACCCGGAAATTATCATCCCCTTGCCTGAGGCCAAGGACTACATTCAGAAGAAGGAGAGTAAGCAAAAGGATCAGAGACGTCCCGGAAAGAGTTCGTTCTCTCTTGAAAAATCGAATCTTCCTCCAGATGAACTGAAGCAACGGATTGTCCAGTCACTTACTCGTCCCAGCGACTTGACCCAGCGGTTCCGTGCATTCTTGCAGATAATCGCTCAGGAAGACCGTAAATATGACCGAGAAGAAATCAAGCAAGGACTCTACGAGGCTGGCATCGGTAGTGACATCGGCCAAGCCGGTCGCTACCTCAGCAATATTTCGCAGTTCCTTACCAAAAAGTCCAACCCACACTTACGCCAAGCGATAGAATTCGAGACAGGTGGCGAGCACGGGGAGACGAAGAACAACTATCATGTAGTTTCAGATCATCGTTCTCTGGTTCTGGAGGCCCTGCAAGACTCGGCGCCAGAAACCGGTAAGGAATTGCAGGCCAACAATGTGATGAAGACTGATCAGGAAGGTCGTGCGGTTTAGACTTTGAGAAGGTCTGGATAACGAAACTTCGAGCAAATCCGAGATCCTTCCTGCCAGATTATCACAGGCGATGTCCCCTCGTACCTCGGGGACATCGCCCAGGATGAGGAGCGCACCAATAAATAAATACCGTGCAAGCTCGACTGCTATGACATCAAACGGATTGAGACAGACGCAAACAGCGCGCTCCTCATCCTGGGCGTTGGGTATCGAAATAATAATAACACCCTATTACCGAAAACTATCTTACAACTCATCACTTCGATTTGACTTTAGGAACTGCAATGACAATTGCTATTGGGAAGCTAAAACAAATTCAAGAAGAGACTGTCCAAATACTACATAAACTGACCGAAGGCGCTTTCGTTACAGGCTTCACATATTCTCCCGACATGCCAGCGATGCCGATGCAATATTGGGAATATGAACTCAGCATTTGGGAGGATGATGAGACTTGGCACGATCTAAAGTGTGGTTGTTTTACTGGTTCCGGTCGATTTAAGAACTGTGATCTTGGAATCCACACATTCTTTGAGAATAATGATCAAATAATGGACGAATTTGTACGGTCAATCGATGAGAGTCAGTTAGATGAACTCATTCCTGTTTTGCAAACAATTGAAGAACTTATCGACCCAGAACTTGTAGAATCAGGTGTGGGCGGGGTTGCATTGAACTTATACGGTTATGTCTTTTCAGATGACGAATGGTTAAAAAACGTATGTGAAGAATACATTTTGATAATCCACCTAGATGAAAAAGATAAGACCAAACTGGATATAGGTTGCCAGCAAAACGAAAGATATAGAATCAAAGTTTCAGGTGGAAAAGGCCCGATGTTCATAAGCGTACCTTTTGATAAAATTCGATGCTTTGAAGGTCATGAGCGTGTTGAGGGTCATCGCGATGAACCATATTATGAATACCAAGTAGCATTGTCTTTCGCGGGAGAAGACAGGCTTTACGTCTCAAAAGTTGCAAAGATGCTTCGACACCGTAGGATTCGTGTCTTCTATGATGAATACGAGAAGGCCAATCTATG
>JAQYWI010000438.1 GCA_030145015.1 Desulfobacterales bacterium | reverse complement strand
CCGCCCTGTGTCCTGATTAATGAACAATACGAAATTTTGCACTTTATCGGTCAAACCGACAAATACCTGGCGCCGCCCACCGGCAAGGCCAGCTTTAATATCATCAAAATGGCACGCGAGGGGCTCAGGTACAAATTGAGTACCGCGCTTCATAACGCGGTCAAACAGAAAAAGACGATCTTTATCGAGGGCCTGAAAATTAAACATAACAACAACTTTCGAGCCGTTGACCTGGTGGTAAGGCCGCTGACGGAATCCGGCTTCACGCAGGGTTTTATGCTGGTCATGTTCGAGGATAAAACCATGCCCGAGCCCGTAACAACGAAAAAGACGGCAAAAAAAGATGTCGTTGACCCATACGTTGTGAGCCTTGAAAATGAACTGCACTCCACCAAGGAATATCTGCAGACGACGAATGAAGAACTGGAAACTTCCAATGAAGAACTCAAATCGACGAATGAAGAATTGCAGTCGGTCAATGAGGAACTGCAAAGCACCAATGAAGAGCTGGAAACTTCCAAAGAAGAGCTGCAATCGACCAATGAGGAACTGGTAACCGTAAACGCCGAACTGCAAAAAAAGGTCGAAGAGCTGTCAAAGGCCAACAATGACATCAGCAACCTGCTCGCCAGCACGAACATCGGAACCATCTTTTTAGACATCAATCTCTGCGTCAAACGGTTTACCCCGCCCGTAACCAAACTATTCAATTTGATTCAGACCGATATCGGCCGCCCCATCGGCGATATCACGTCAAATATTTCATTGGACAATATCACTGAAAATGCCGGCGAGGTGCTCGAAACCCTGGCCCACCGGGAGGTTGAGCTGCAGGATAAAAAAGGAAACTGGTATTCCATGCGAATGATGCCGTATCGAACCGTGGAAAACGTGATAGACGGTGTTGTCATCGCTTTCGTCGATATCGGCCAGCTTAAAGAGACAAAACAATTAAACCGGCTTGCAACGGTGGTTCGTGACTCGAATGATGCGATTACAGTGCAGGACCTTAATGGCCATCTCCTTGCCTGGAACCGGGGAGCAGCGCAGATGTACGGATGGAGTGAAACCGAGGCTTTGAAAATGAACATCCGGCAGTTAGTGCCGAAAAACAGAGTGAAAGAGACGCAAGAATTTACAAAAAAGCTGAAAGAAGGCAAAATCGTGAAATCATTTGAAACCCAGCGTCTGTGCAAAAATGGGAAAATATTAGATGTGTGGCTGACGGCAACGAGCATGAAAATTAAAAGCGGCGGAGCGCTTGAGATTGCAACGACTGAACGTGATATCAGTGAAATCAGGCGGCTGCTAGAAAATTCTGACGCCACCTGATCGCAATTTTAATGTTCGGGTAAGTGTAAAATCATCAGTGGGGAGGTGGGGACATCCTTAAAATTATAAGTTTCTCTTAATATAATTTCATGGGAGGAGGGGACATTCTATGATTTTATGCTTTTCTATCGGGAAACAGGGACATCCCTTCCATATTTCCATTTAAGAATAACCGTATCAAAAAAGGGAAGTCAGATCCTTGGTGGTTATGGGCTCGAAGCGAGGT
>JAQYWI010000103.1 GCA_030145015.1 Desulfobacterales bacterium | reverse complement strand
CTCCCACGATACTGATAACACCGCCATTTTTCAGCATCAAGCTATGACGTAAAGAAGGCATTTGCTCGTCTCGCGTTGTAGGTTTCGGTTGTCAGGGTTCAGAGGTATTATTCGACAGCATTCGAGAACGAGGACGAGGACGAGTAAGATGGGGAGAATAAAATATCGTTTTCGTACTCGAGAACCGGCTGCCACCAGAAACCCGAAATCTGAAAAACCAAAAAATTAGTTATAGGTTCTAAGGATGGCCTCGAGCACTGCGCCTGCAATTGCCCGCGCCTTTTCGGAAATGGTGCTGCAATAATCAACCAATCCGCGGGGATCAATGTCCCCGATTTTTAATCCCCGACCCACGCTGACCGGGGGTCGGATCAGGCCACGGATGACCCCATCAATTCTTGCAACTACAGGTTCTGCGGCGACCGTCCCAATGACGTCACCGCACTTTACAGGGTTGCCAATCGAATGCCGGGCATTAAACACGCCGTCGCAGGGCGCTCTCAGAACCCGTTCTTCGGTATATCCGTTAATGGCACCCGGGATTCCGGTATCGGGTGCCGCTTTGCCGGAAGTTATAATCCTTCCTAAATTATGGCCGCGATTGGTTTCAATAACCAAATGGACATCTTGCCCCGCGTCAAAACCGGGCCCCAGTCCGATGACCAGCGGCGCCTCGCGCATTTGGGTGCCCAGGTTTCTTTTGGCCAGTATGGCGTCGATCACCACATTTGGCTGCGCTTGATCGAGCAGCTTCCATTCAGGGTCAACAGCGACTGCTATTTTTCCAAGGGTCCAGGTCGGCAGAAGGTTATTATAATCATCAACCTTAATGGCTTCCACGCCTTCAACCGTTTTGCGTCCTTCGTGAACAGCCTCGCAAAATGAAACCTCGCGTCTGACAGCCAGTGGAGAAGCGGTTTCCAGCATCAGAATTTTGCGAATATTGGACATATAAATTCGCCAGGCAACCGCACTGGCCATCTCCCCTGCCCCTTTAAGCACGACAATGAGTTCATTCAGTTTAATCTTCCAGTCCTCCTATTTTAAATTTATCTTTCCGAGTAAAGTAAACTGTTTCAGGTGTCAGGAATAAGTAGGTTTCGGGTGTCAGTAAATATATGACAGATTACAGAAAGTAATTTCTGATGTCTCCATTGCCCTGACACCTGAACACTGAAACCTGACACCTAATTAATTGCTGAAACCTGACACCTTATGAGAGCCCTACTTCCCAAACGGACACACCGGAAACTGGCATTTGTCGCAATCCAGGCACAATCCCCCGTGGCCCATTTGAGCAATTTCGTTTTTGGTTATTTCATCTCCCGCCAATACCCGGGGGAACGTTAAGTCAAAAATCGTCGTTTCGTGATAAAAAACACAAGCCGGCAGGCCCAGTATGGGAATGCCGTCAAGTTTAGCATACAGAAACATGGCACCCGGAAGAACCGGTGCGCCATATGCAATGATTTCAGCACCGATTTGCTTAACACCCTGGCGGGTCACATCGTCCGGATCCACCGACAGCCCGCCGGTGGTTAAAATCAAATCACATCCCAGATCCTTGAGTTGACCGACTGCATTTCCGATGGCTCCGGGATTATCCGGTGCGTGTATCTTTTTCACCACTCTGGAGCCGTAGTCATCGACTTTTTTGCCGACATATTTATCAAATTCGTCTTTAATGATCCCCTCATAAATCTCAGAGCCGGTGACCACTGCCCCTATCTTCAATTTCCGGTAAGGCTTTACGTTAATGACCGGGTGTCGGTTTTGAACGAGAACCTCCAGCCGTTCGATCTTTTTTGTGTTTATGGTCAACGGAATGATTCGAGTTGCTGCTATTACTTGTCCCTCCTGACAGGGAAAATTATTTTTTAAAGTCGAAACAATAATCTCACCCAGTTTATTAATTTTCAGCAGCGCGGCAGGATTCACTTTGACAATGCCTTGGACATTGCTGATGATGCTTGATTTGCCTTCAACCGGGTCTGTCCAGTGAAGCTGGTCTCCACTGATGGCCCAGGCGATGCGCAAGGCCGCATCGTCTTCGTGCAGTTTATTCGCCGAAAGATTCAACACATAAATATGATTTTTCCCCAGCTTTTTTAACCCGGGAATATCTTTTTCCTGAACAATGTGACCTTTTTTAAACCCGACCCCCTTAAATTTTCCAGGAATAATACGGGTAATATCATGGGCCAGCACCATACCGATTGCGTTTTCAACTTTGACTTTTTTCATATCCGTTTCTTGGTCCCCAAAGTGCATCCACTAATTAATCTTCAAGCCATTCTTCATTTTCAAGTTTGCGCTTAAGCTTGCCGCCGGAAGCCTCAAATGCTTTAATCCATTTCCGGACCCGCTCATGACCGTATGTCTCATTCCAGCCATCAATAATTTGATCAACCGGGATATCCGCATAGGTCCCATGATCATGTATGTATTCCATAAACAATTTTTTTTCCTCATTGTAAGGCTGAAAAATCGAATCTTCGCGACCGTTGAATTCAAGCGGCGTCACCTTGGCTTTTCGACAAAGCTCTTTGTTGAAGGCCGGTGTTGCTTTAACCCATTTGCCGTCCAGATAAAATTCAGTTAATCCGTGGTAGGAAAAAATATCAGACCCCAGATAATCAATCAATTGTTTTGTAGCCAGATGATTGTGAACATCGGCGAAGGCAACGCGCGAAGGTATGCCGCAAGCTCTGCCCAGGGCACATAACAATGAGGCCTTGCCGATACAAAAGGCCCGTCCTCTTTTGAGC
The DNA here is from genome assembly GCA_030145015.1 of Desulfobacterales bacterium. The sequence continues at coordinate 16,534 of JAQYWI010000103.1, read as the reverse complement.
ACATTGCTGGCCCGATAATGTTCCGGGCGAAAGAACGGAAGATAAGGATCATACCAGATCCCATCTCTGACGGCATAGTACAGTTTGATCGCCTTTGAGATGGGGTCATCATCCGCATCAGCAACGGTGGACATTGCATACTCAATAATTACTTTAGAGTCGGAATCTAAAATTGGCGTTGCCTTGAGATATTTTGTTTCTTCAAAGCTCATATTTTTTGTTTCCCTTTCAACGTTCAGGTGCATATATCAAACAATATAACCATTCGTCAAAAAGTTGCTGTAGAAAATCGTGCTGGCCTATGTTACGATCCCACAAATTTTTTAAAATCGAAGGGGGTTATTATGTCATCGAAAGTTATGGTTATCATCTCGACTGCGGAAAAGGACAAAGCGCTGACCGGTATCCTGTATGCAAAAAATGCACAGAAAAATAATTGGGTTGACGATGTCAGAGTGATCTTTTTCGGTCCTTTCGAAAACCTGGTTTGTGAAGATGACGAGGTCATCCAGGCCGCATCGGGATTGCTTGAATACAAGACCCCGATTGCCTGTAAATATTTATCCGATCAATCCGGTACCAGTGATAAACTTGAAGACCTGGGCTTTAATGTCGAATATGTAGGATCCTTAATTTCCGATTCCATCAAATCGGGATACATCCCTATGGTATTTTAAAACTCATCTCAAAAATGTATTAAAGAAAGTGCGCTAAAGTTCAAAGTGATCTAAAGTGACTAAAGTTAAGGATTTCTATCATTTTATTTTAATTATGAATGTTGGAGCGAAGCGACACCGAAACTTTAGGCACTTCCAACTTTAGTTCATTTTAGGCATTTTTCTTTTTGCAGTTTTAACCCTAATCCACCTTTTTGAGATGAGTTTTAATATTTGAAAGTTTTTGACCTGTTCAAAATTCAGGTAATATCATGAGTCTGGAGAAGCCAACTGCCGGAATTATCCTGGCGGCCGGTGCAGCGACACGATTCGGCCAGCCAAAGCAGCTTTTGCGCCTAAAAGGTAAATACCTGATTGAATGGGTATTGGATGCGGCATTAAACTCCAGGCTTAGCAGGATTGTTCTGGTTTTAGGATACGCCCATCAAAAAATTCTGCAGGCACTCGCTGAAAAAACGCAGCATTCAAAGCTTCATATAGAAGTCAACCCGCATTATAAAAAGGGACAAAGCCATTCCCTCAGAATTGGTTTGTCAGCGCTTAAAAACGATTTCCCTGCGGTAATATTTCTGCTGGGCGACCAGCCCATGCTGAATTCGGAGACCATCAATACTTTACTGGAAAGATTTTGGTCCGTCGATAGCGATATTTGCGTTCCGACGTACAGGGGCCAAAGAAAAAACCCTGCGATATTCAGCCGCCGATTTTACAACCATCTGATGGACATAAAAGGCGACACAGGTGCCCGGCAACTCATCGATGACAATCCGGATCAGGTATTAACGATTGAAATTGACGACCCCCTCTGTTTTTTCGACATCGACACCCCGCAAGACTTTGAATACCTGAAAAAAAGGCTTGAAAAAACAGTGTAATTCCGCATTCCGCCTTCCCAATTCCCACTTCTTATTTCCTACTTTTTTCTTTTGCCGCGCAGCCGTTCGGTCTCAGACCGATTCATGTCCAGCGTCGTCGGATCAAGCGCAATACCGTAAACTTCTTTGGCTTTTTTGAGCGAAAGCGTTCCATTTTTCACCTCTTTGACGACCCTTTCCGCCGGCCTCTGATAGGCTTCACCGTAACCGCCTCCGCCTCCGGCCACCTGGCGCATGATCGTGCCGTTGGGTAAGTCGGAAACAATCTCTTTGGATTTTGGTTTATGAGAGCCTCCATCCGGGAACCTGAACTCCATCTCATTAATACTGCCCGCCTTACCGCCGAAAAGCCCGAAGGCCCGGGTTTCGTCATCAACGCCATCTCCAAACACGACCGCTTTGGATTTTTCACCACCAAATTTAATGACAGTCTCCACCCCAAGGCCGCCCCGCCATTTTCCGGCTCCGGCTGAATCGGGCGCATATTCATGTTTGACAATAAAATTCGGGGTCTGTAATTCGAACATCTCGGGATCCTGTGCTAAAATTCCGCCGGCACAGTTAATCAAACCGATATGGTCATAGCCGTCACAACCCTGCATGGCACCCGAACCCCCTTTCAAAGCGTTGAATAGAATATCCACGTAAGGTCGATTTCTGCGCGGGTCGATGCCGGATACGGCCAATGCCAGCATCCGATTCCAACCGGCGGTGACTTTATCCGGAATTGCTTCTGAAAGTGCCTTTAAGATTGCATCTGCATTGGGTCCGGTGATGCTGTTGCCAAAGGTTGTGGCGGCCGGATACTTGGCATTTAAAAAGGTTCCTTCCGGGATATGCACATGCAATGCCCTCAAAAGACCGTCATTATGGGCAATATCGGGATCGATTAGCATTAAAAAGGTGAGAATTACAGCTGACATGCTGGCGCCCAGCGGCGCGTTGGCAAAACCCTCGGTCTGACTGTCGGTTCCGGTATAGTCAAAATAAATTTCATCGTCTTGAACCGTTACGGTCAGATTTATCTTAAATTTAGAGCCGTCCTGAATGCCGTCATAGTACATCCAGCTTGTACCGTGGTACTGCCCATCAGGGATTCTTCCGATTTCAGCACGCACCATCTTTTCAGTCGCGTCAAAAAGAAGTGTAATCTGCGCACGCAATTGATCAATCCCATAGCGTTCCAGGAGCGAATGCACGCGTCTTTCGCCAACCGAACATGCACCTATCTGGGCTTTAATGTCTTCTTCTACAATGGGATAGCGAATATTGGCAAAAATCAAATCCCAGACATCCCGTCGCAGTTTTTCTTTCTCGATAAGCTTAACGGGTGTAATTCGCAGCGCCTCCTGCCAGACCTCGCGGGCCTCCGGGTTATACCCGCCGGCCACGGCACCGCCGATATCGGCCTGATGGCCTTTTACAGCTGCCCAGGCAAAAAGCTCACCATCGTGAAAAATGGGTTTAAAGGTTGCGACATCGGCATTCTGGTTGCCGCCGCTAAAAACATCGTTATGCAAAATGACATCACCGGGGTGAATATCATCGTCGAAATATTCAACAATCTTTTTGCAGACGGGTTCAAGTGCGAAAGCAAGCACAGGGATATACTCGGCCTGCTCGAGCATCCTGCCTTGCGCGTCGTATAGACCGGTAACAAAGTCCCGGGCCTCGTTGAGGATCGGGGATCGGCTGGTCCGCAGCAAAGTGTAACCCATCTCCTCCGTAATGGCCTTCAGGCGGCATTGGAGAATGGATGTCAGCACTTTGTCGGTACGATCTGATGATTTCATGTCTTTATTTCGATCAAGGATATTTTGCCTGATTCCCGGGGCAACGAAAATGGCGGGACAAGCTCGATATCGGGACTCACCCTTAAGCGGTCTTTGATGAGTTGGGTAAGTTCGGTCTTCAGTTTATGCATATCTTCCGCGCTTATATCCTTAAACCCGTATTCGATGCGGATCTTTAGCGGTGGTTTAACGAGGGGGCCGGGCTGCTCCAGCACAATTCGCAGCGCTCCGCTGGTTCTGGGTTCAAGTTCACCCACCAGCCCCTTTAGGGCCGCTGGATACAGATTGACCCCTTTAATGATCAGCATGTCATCCGCCCGGCCTAGAATTTTAAACCGCATTTCAGGCCAGCCGCAACCACAGGGCTCGCTAAAAATTTGAATCAGATCACCTAAGGCATAACGCATAAATGGTCCGCCTTCCCAGCCGATAAAGCTAAACACCATTTCGCCCATAGCGCCGTGGTTGATTTCAATGGGGTCTTTGGTTTTCGGATCGACCAGCTCAAGAACGCAGTGATCGCCGGAAACAAAATGCATTCCCGGGTACGGCTCGGTTTCACAGGAAATTCCATGAAAGGCATGCCCTCCGCCGGTGTGGTCAAATACTTTTGCGCCGAAACCCTCCTGCAATTTGTTTCTCAACGAAGGGATGCCGGCGCCGGGCTCACCGGCACAATAAAACCACCGAATACCCAGCTCGCGCGCATCTTTGCCGATAAGTTTAGGTGCCTGTTCGATGAGGTATTCGCCGAAAGACGGTGTGGCAATCAGCACATCGGGTTTGGTTAGAAGCGCAAAATCCAGCACCCGTCGGGTTCCGCCTTCGATACCCACCGGCACCACGCAGAGTCCCATGGCTTGCAGGCCGTCGGAAAGGGGCAGGCCTCCGGTAAACATACTCAAAGAAAGCGCCTGCAGTACAATATGGCCCGGTCGCAGACCCGTTCGCCAGTATTTGCGGCAATGCATTTCGTTAAGTACCTTGATATCATTTCCGGTAAGCGTGTACAGGGTGGGCTGGCCGGTGGTACCGCTGGTGGAATTGATCCGCACAATTTTTTCCCGGGGTGCGCAGGTGATCAGACCGTAGGGATGCCCGAACTTTCGCATCGATTCCGTCTGTATCCAGCGGTGCTCATCCTTGGTCATGAGCGGAATCTTCCGGAAGTCTTCGAAGGTTTGAATATCGTCAGGTGTCAGCCCGGCTTTTTGAAATTTTTCCTGGCGATAATAGAATGAATTTTCGAAATTATACTGAAGTTGTTTTTTTAAACGTCTCCATTGAAGCGCTTGCATGCCTTCCGGAGAAAGGGTCTCAACATCTTCGTTCCAAAATTGCCTGTCTGCTTGCATGGGTCTTTTTATTGAAACCTCAAGATTCACATATCTCGATCAACAGATCCAACCCTTCGGTCGGATAAAAGAAGGCCACCTGGCCATGGGCGCCAGTTCGCGGGAAGCCTTTTACCAGCTTCAATCCTTTAGCGGTCAGCATCTTTAATGTCTGAGGAAAATCATCAACCTGAAAGGCAACGTGCTGAACTCCACCTCCCGGCCGGGTCACAATCGGATCAACACCCTCGATCGGCTTTTGAAATTCGATAAGCTCCATTTGACCGGAACCCAGCGGATAAAAGGCAATCCGTATTCCGGCGTCTTTAATTTCCATCACCTCCCGGGACTCCAGCTCAAAAAAGTGCGTAAGCACATCCATTGCTTTCGGGAGATCTTCAACGACAACCCCGATATGATCAAATTTCTTGAAAATCGCCATTTTCTACTTTAAAGATCAGCGCGAGGGATTTCTTTCTTCAGCAAAAGGCAGTATTTTTCAAATGTCTCTAGAAGCCATCTCAAAAATAGGATTTTGGTTCAAGATCGCAACGGGGCCGAGTTTCAAATCGGAGGCATACTGTTGTATGTCGAGGATTTGAAGCGAGGCACCAACAAAGATATTTATCCGCCTCTGGCGGGTTGGACCAAAAGACATTTTTGAGATGGCTTCTGGTTGACAGTGATGATGGCTTATGCTATCCGGTTGTATACAGTATACGAAAATGGTTGTCAACGACAGGTCCCCGGGCAAAACTTGCCCACACATTATTTTAAACCCATCTCAAATCTCTTCTTAACCCCGCAGGGGAGATCATATGCTACTTCAGGTCATATTCAGCGGTCTGGCCACCGGCAGTATCTATGCCCTTGTGGCCCTGGGGCTGGCCTTAATCTATAACACAACCGAACATGTCAATTTTGCCCAGGGCGAAATGTCGATGGTTTCTGCCTTTGTGGGATTTACCTTTTTTAATATGCTGGGGCTTTCGCTTTGGATCGCTATTTTACTGACGCTCCTGATTTCAACCGTGTTGGGGCTCATCACCGAGCGGCTGGTGATACGCCCGGCCATGCGGGCCCCCCATTTCAATATCTTTATCATTACCCTGGGGGTGTCCATCGTCATGAAAAGTTTGTCCGGCTTCATCTGGAGCCACAACGACTACCCCTATCCCAGTGTCTTCCCCGATGAAACCATTGCGATTGGAAGCGCCACGATCGATTTGATCGGTCTCGGAAATATCGGGGCGACGGTTCTGCTCATGGTGATTCTGTATGCTTTTTTCAGGTACACGCGTTATGGGACTGCCATGCGGGCGGTCAGTGAAAGTCAGAACGCCGCCTTGCTGATGGGGGTGAATGTCAAGCAATCCTTTGCGGTCACCTGGGCCATCAGTTTTCTGGTGGCCGCGGTCGCGGGTATTCTTATGGCGCCGGTTGTTTTTCTCAGCACGCATATGGGCATCGTGGTCATCAACGGTTTTGCCGCCGCCATATTAGGCGGCTGGGGCAGTATCCCGGGCGCGATTATTGGCGGGATGCTTCTGGGCGTAATCGACAATGTCGCGCCCCTGTATCTACCATCTCAAATTAAAAATGTAGTGCCCTTCGCGGTGATTTTCATCGTTTTGGTGATCCGCCCCAAGGGGATCATGGGAATGGAGCGCTTTACCAAGGTTTAAAAGGTAATTTTCGATGCAGCCGTCAGGAAAGTGGAAAATATTGGGCTGGACAGCCGCTTTAATCGTTTTGCTCAGTCTGCCCCTGTTTTTAGGAAAATTCACTATTTTTCTGTTGAGCCTGCTGGCGATTTATGCATTGGTTTCTCTGGGTTTGAATCTATTGATGGGATATACAGGCCAGATCGCCGCCGGGCATGCCGGTTTTCTGGCCATCGGCGCCTATGTGACCGCCCTTTTTACGGCCACTTTTGAATGGGTGCCCTGCCCTGTCACGCTTTTGCTGGCCGGCACGATCAGCGGGCTGATCGGCTTTCTTCTGGGGATCCCGATCCTGCGCTTAAAAGGCTTTTACATTGCCATGGCCACGCTGGCATTCGGCGTTGTAGTCAGTGAAATCATTCTGCAGTGGAGCTCCGTGACCGGCGGTGATGACGGTTTCAGCGTGCCCACCGCCAGAATCGGCGGCCTCGTTTTTGATTCGGATTTTAAGCTTTTTTATCTGATTATCCCGGTAACGATACTCATGACCCTCCTGGCGAAGAACCTGGTAAACGGGTATATCGGCAGAGCCTTTATCGCCTTGAGGGAGAGTGAAATTGCCGCCCGGACCATCGGCGTCGATCTGGCCAAATACAAGACCATCGCCTTTGCCGTCAGTGCCTTCTATACGGGTGTTGCCGGCGGCCTGTTTGCTTTCCTGATCACGTATTTGTCTCCGGATGCCTTTACGATTGAACTTTCAATCGACTTTATTGCCATGATCGTCATCGGCGGGATGGGCTCGATTTTAGGGTCCATTATCGGAGCGGTCATCCTGACCGGTATGCAACAGGTGCTGGCGGGTTTGCTGGACCTGCAGATCTTGATTTTTGGTTTATCGCTGATCATCTTTATGATATTCATGCCAAGGGGTATCGTCGGTATGCTAAGCGATCTAAGAGAAAGGTTTCGCTGATATTTCGTGATACCAAAAACAAATTCCAATCAATCCCACCATGAAAGGAGGTTCCATTATGTTTAAACCCAGGTATTTTTCCATCTTCGGACTTATCGTTTTCGTGGCACTCTGCTTTGCGGTAAACAATGTCAACGCCGAAGTGGGGGTTACCGACAACTCGGTCCTTGTCGGATGCTCCAACAGCTTCTCGGGGCCGCTGGTTTATCCGGGCACCCAGCTGGTCAACAATGGGCTTGAATCCTACATCGGATATGTCAACGCCCAGGGCGGGGTAAACGGCCGCAAAATCATGACCCAGTATTATGATGACGGCTATAAACCCCAGAATGCGGTGGGTAACACCAAACGTCTGGTGGAACAGGATAAAGTATTTGCCATTCTGGCTTCCCAGGGAACCGGACCGGTCATGGCAACCGTGAAATACCTGACCCAAAACAAAGTACCCTTGCTGTTCCCCTTTCAAGGGGTACCGATTTCAGGTCAAAAGACGATTTTTACATCCTTCACGCCGTATTCGAATCAATCCGAACTGGTTGTCACCTGGTTAGTAAAGGTCAAAGGGTTTAAAAGAATCGGAATCCTGTATCAGGACGATGCATATGGCCACACCTTCAGGGATCCCGGTCAAAAAACGCTCCAGAAATTAGGGTTGAAATGGGCGGCGGCAGAGTCTTATAAACGCGGGGCAAAGGACCTGAGCGCCCAGGTGGCCAAGCTGCGCAAAGCCAATCTGGACGCCTGTCTCCTGGTTGCGACACCCCCTCCGGGAGCCACATTCCTGAAAGAGGCCCACAAACAGGGTTGGAAAGATACTAAAATCATATCTTCGGGTCCTTTAACGGACGAAAAATATATCAACCTGTCCGGTGGCGTCGGCGAAGGCGTCTGGGGACTTTCTCTATGGCCTGATCCGGTGCACTCCAAAGATCCGGCCGTGGCCGAATACAGAAGGATCGTGGACCAGTATGGCAAAGATAGAGACAAAACGCCGAATCGTTACAGCCTCTATGGCTACTTTTTTGCCAAACTTTTTGTGGAGGGACTTGAAAGGGCGGGCAGAAATGTCACCCGCGAAAGCTACATCGCAGCGCTTGAAGGTATAAAAAATTGGCAGAGCGGCATTGCGCCTCCGGTCAGTTTTTCAGCAAGCGATCATCTGGCTCAAAATTCCGGTTTTATGGTTGAAGTCCGGCAGAGCGTCTTCCGACCCATCTCGGGCTGGCTGACGGTGAAAGAAGGCACACTCGTACCTTTAAAGCAATAGGAAATTAGACCTCTGGGGTCCATTCGGGACCCCAGAGGCAACCTTGTGTGCATTAGCCGGCTCCCAAATATACTTTGCGGACATAATCGTTCTGGATCAGATTCTCTGCGGTATCCTGCAGGGCGACGGTTCCTGTTTCCATCACATAGCCGTACTGGGCCGTTTGCAGCGCCATATTGGCATTTTGCTCAACCAGCAGAATGGTGACGCCTGCGTTGTTGATTTCAGCGATAATCCGAAAAATTTCTTCCACCATCAGCGGTGCCAATCCCAGAGATGGCTCGTCCAGCAGCATCAATTTGGGATCGGACATCAATCCTCGGGCAATTGCCAGCATCTGTTGTTCGCCGCCGCTCAAGGTACCGGCCTGTTGCCTGGCCCGTTCTTTTAATATCGGAAACGACTGAAAAATCCGCCCCAGATCGTCTTGAATGCCCTTTGAATCACTGCGGGTAAACGCCCCCATCTTCAGGTTTTCCTGCACGGTGAGTCCCATAAAGATATCGCGGCCTTCCGGCACCTGACAAATCCCCAACCTTACAATTTGATGCGGTTCACGCTTATGGATGGACTGCCCCTGGAACAGAATCTGACCCCGCAGCGGTTGAATCAGCCCGGAAATCGTTTTTAAGGTCGTACTTTTGCCGGCACCGTTGGCGCCGAGTATGGCAACAATCCCACCCTCGGGCACCTCCAGGGTAATTCCTTTGAGGGCCTGTATTTTGCCGTAAAATGACTCTATGGATTTGAGCTCAAGCATGGTTTCGGGCTTTTCCTAAATAGGCTTCGATAACTTTGGGGTCCTTTTGGATGACTTCCGGAGTACCTTCGGCGATTTTAACCCCGAAATGCAGCACACATATTCGGTCTGAAAGCCCCATTACCAGACGCATGTCGTGTTCCACCAGAAAAATCGTGACCCCGCGTGTGTCCCGAATGGATTTGATGACTTGCATCAGATTTTCAGTCTCCTGGGGATTCAGTCCCCCCGCCGGTTCATCTAAAAGCAGAACTTTGGGATTCAGTGCCAGTGCCCGGGCCAGCTCGACACGTTTCTGAATCCCGAAAGATAGATCGGTGACTTTCTGGCTCTCATATTCTTTCAAGCCTAAAAAAGAGATGATTTCAGAGGCTGTTTCTTTATTTTGGGTTTCTTCGGTTTTAGATTTGCCAAGCGCCAGGCTATTGGCAAGCACACCTGATTTGAAAAAAAAGTGGCGCCCCACCAGAATATTTTCCAGCACGCTCATTTCAGCGAAAAGCTCGATATTTTGAAATGTTCGCGCAATCCCGCGCTTTGCGATTTGATGTGACTTCAGAGAAACCAGATCTTCGCCTTCCAATAGGACGCGCCCGCTATCCGGTTTGTAGAGCGCATTAATAATATTAAATATGGTGGTTTTGCCGGCGCCATTGGGCCCGATGAGAGAGAAAATCTCACCATCGTAAATATTAAAAGAGCAGTCGCTGACGGCTTGCAGACCACCAAAGCTGATTGAAACGTCTTCCAGAGCAAAAATAATGTTTTCGTTTGACATAATGATTTAATGCAGTACCTTGAACTAAAATGATCTAAAGACTTTGGCCTCTCGCAAAGACGCAATGACGCAAAGACGCCAAGAGCTTTTTTATTATTTAGATAATCATTCTTTGCAGCTTAGCGTCTTTGCGTGAGCAATTATATTAAAATGGATTGATTCCACTTTTCAATTTTAGGCATTTTAGATCATTTTTAATTTTAGCTCATTTGTATTGGTCAGCAAGCTACCAGCGGCCAAGATTTAATTCAATACTCTTTTTGTAACCTCTTCCTCTTTTGACTTCATGTACATGGTGTATGAGCCGTATTTGTCCACCAGCAAGTTGTACTCCGGTGTTACGAAGGTGGTCGTATTGATCTGTTCGATGATCGCAGGCCCAACGACTTTGTTGCCAAAGTTGAGCCTGTCCCCGTCAAACACATCTATTTCTTCAAAACGCCGCTGGAGAGGCAGCCAAGCCTTGCGCGTTTTTTTAAAGGCCTTTGAGGGATCCGAACTCTTTAAGGCTTCGGCTTGAAATTCCGGCTTCAGTGTCTGACCGATGCACACGATCCTGAGGTTGATCAATTCAACGGGTGTTTGTTCTTTTTCAAGGGAATACCCAAAAAGCGCGTTATGTTTTTTGTGAAACCGTGCAGTAATGGCGCTTAAGTCGAAGCGCTGAATTTCAGCAGAGGTGATCTCCACATTGACCTCATGATACTGCTTCAGATACCGAAGATCCAAAGCGTAAATATGTTCGATTCGATTCGGCGGAATTCCTTCGGCTTTAAGAAGTTTGATTCCTTCCGCTTCCATATCGCTAAAGGAATTCTTAAAAATTGCGGTATCCGCATCATCGAGCAGGGTCACATAGGTGCTTACGAAATCGTGTTTTAAATCTGATCTTAGCATGCCGGCGGCACAGAAAATAGAGGATTCTTTGGGGATGATCATAACCGGTATCTCCAGTTCCAGGGCGATCATGCAAGCATGGTTGGGGCCCGCGCCCCCGGCGACCACCAGTGGGAAATCCCGGGGATCATATCCCTGTTTGACCGTAACTTCGCGCACGGCTGCAGCCATATTCACGTTGATGACACTGTACATTCCTGCCGCCGCTTCCTCAAGATCAAACTTTAAGGGCCTGGCGATATGCGCCTGAATCGCGTCCTGACTATTGTTGAGATTCAGCGGGATGCGTCCTCCGGCGAAAAAGTCCTTATCCAGATATCCCAGGACAAGGTCGGCATCTGTGCAGGTGGGCAATTCGCCCCCAAGATCATAGCATGCCGGTCCGGGATTGGCGCCGGCACTGCGGGGCCCCATTTTTAAGAGGCCGCCTTCGTCAATCCAACCGATGCTGCCTCCACCGGCGCCGATCGTCACCACATTGAGCATCGGCAGGGCAAGTTTGAGCCGGTTGATTTCTCCACTGGTCGTGACCATCGGGGTTTTATCCTTAACCATCGCGGCATCAAAACTGGTGCCCCCCATGTCAACGGTTATACAATCATCATAGCCCTGCACAGCAGCGTATTCCACGCCGGCCACCGGGCCGCCCGCGGGGCCGGACAGCAGCGTCACTGCGGCCTTTTCAATCGCCAGTTCAGGTGATATGACACCGCCGTTGGATTGCATGATCAAAAGAATACCGTCATACTTGGCCTTCTGCAGGTTGGAAAGAAAAGCGGAAAGATATCGCTTCAGCGTGGGGCCGACATAAGAATTTAAAACCGTTGTACTCACGCGATCATAAAAGCGAATGGATGGTAAAATACGATTCGATATCGTCAGATAGGCATCCGGAATTTTCTGCTCAATGATGCGGCCCACCGCTTCCTCGTGTTGATTATTCGCAAATGCATTCATAAAGCAAACGGCCGCAGCCTCTACGCCCTCATTGACCATGAAATTCAGCGCATTTTCAACATCATCCGTATTCAAAGGGACAACAATTTCACCTTTATAGTCCATTCGTTCTTCTACCGGCAGCCGTAAATATCGCTCAACAAGGGGTTCCACATTCGGATACAGGTTGTCATATTGACGTTCCCGGATACCTCTGCGCATCTCAAGGGTGTCTCTTAATCCTTTCGTCGTCAGCAAGGCGGTTTTGGCACCCGTATAGGCCAGAACCGCATTGGTCGTCACGGTCGTTCCATGAACGATTACCGAAACAAACCCTAAAAATTCTTCAAGGCCCAGCTGCTGATCGGATGCCATTTCCCTGAGGCCATTCAATGTACCGATGGAAGGATCTTGCGGGGTGGATAGAACCTTATAGATTCTGGAGGAACCGTCCGCAAATGCGAGCAAAAAATCGGTGAAAGTACCACCTACATCGATGCCAATTCTATAAGTCATGAGTCTACATAGATTAAAAAAATCCGAAGCACGCCTGATTTTATAAAATAGGCCGAAATTCGAAATGGTTCGACCGGCTCACCACCCTGAGCCGAGACGAAGGGCAAATTCAAAATACGAAATACGAATGTTCGAAACAGTTTAGATTTTTGGTAATTTGGTATTCGGATTTGTTTCGCATTTCGAAATTCGGATTTCGAGTTTCAATACTTAGATTTGCAGCAATTACTGTTTCTTAAATAAAAACATCTATCATAGCGCTTAATTCGCTACTCTTCGATAATGCACTCCTCAGCATCATCGCTGCCCTCTTCCTGTCCGCACGGATCCAGACCTTCCTTTTCCCTGATGGCGGCCAGGACTCTTTCGGGTGTAATGGGTAAATCTTTCAGGCGAACCCCGATGGCATCATAGATGGCATTGGCAATGGCCGGTGCAGTCGGCACACAACCCGGTTCCCCGATGCCTTTGGCACCGAAAGGCCCGTCTTCGTCATACGTTTCAAGAACCGGCGCTTTAATCGGAACAACATCTTTGGCCGTCAGGATCTTATAATCCCTGAAATTGGGATTCATATTCTGGCCTTTTTCGGAGATGACCTGTTCGGTCAGTGTATAGCCGACGCCCATCATCACGCCGCCATACACCTGGCCTTCCAGCAGCAGGGGATTTATGGCCTTGCCGACATCATGTGCGGCAACGTACTGCAGGATTTTAATCTTTCCGGTTTCCGCGTCTACTTTCACCCGTGCCCCGTGGGTTCCAAAGGTGTACGTCATCGACGTGTTACCACGGAAATCTTTGCCCATGTTCTCATTGGCCGGATCATAGAAATATTCAGCCATAAGCATCTGGCCTCCGTGACTGAAGTGCGCTTTGCGAAGCAGTTTGCCGATCTCGAGTTTTTTTTCAGGGTCATCCCGATGAATCAGATGACGATCACGCAGAACGAGTTTTTCCAGAGGTGCTTCCAGCTGTTTAGCGCCCAGCTCAAAAATGCGGGCTTTAAGCTTGCGGGCGGCTCCCAGGGCGGCATTGCCGGCAATGAAAGTGGTGCGGCTGGCATGCGATCCGACATCCCACGGACATACATCGGTGTCGGTATGAATCACATGAATATCTTCCACTTCCAGGCCGAGCTCTTCAGCGACGATTTGAGCGATAACCGTTTCGGACCCCTGTCCCATATCCGTCGCACCGGTGAATAGATCGATCTTGGCAAAGTCATCCATTTTAATTATGGTTCCACAACCATCGGATTTATAGACCCGGGCACCGCCGCCGACGTGAATGAGCGATGCCATGCCAACCCCTTCGCCTTCCTTTTTGGGCTGATTCCATTCAAGCTGCGCCTTTACCGAATCCATGCATTGCTCTAATCCACATGTCGTAATCCGCAGTCCCTGGACGGAAACATCACCGGCCTGATTGGCATTCAGGCGCCGAAATTCGATGGGATCGATGCCGGCAGCTTCGGCCAGCATATCCATGGTGCTTTCAATCGCAAAGGTTGCCTGGGGGTTCCCGTAGCCCCGCATCGCCTGCGAATAGGTATTGTTGGTATAGACACATTTGGCTTCATAGCGGACATTGGGCACCCGGTACAGCGAGGTAATCGGCATCATCATCACAGACGGCGTGGTGGCGCCCCAGGAGGTATAGGCGCCGTTGTCTAAAATCATCGATATATCCCGAAAAAGAAGCTTGCCGCTTTTATCACACCCCTGGGATATATGCGTAATGGTCGGCTGACGGGTAGAGGTTGCAATAAACTCCTCGGTGCGATCGAATTCGACTTTCACCGGTCTGCGCGTGTAAAACGCCAGTAAAATGGCAATATATTCATAAGCATAGGTATCCAGCTTGCTACCAAAGCCTCCGCCGATGCAGGGTTTGATGACCCGAACCCTGCGGTCTTTTAAACCCATCGCCTTGAGGGCCCCCAGAAAATCCTTTTGAGCCAGTGATGGGATCTGGGTATTGGTATGAATGGTCAGATTATTGGCAGGGTCAAATTCGGCAATCGCACCGCTGGTTCCCATGCAGCAATGGGTTACCCAGGTAGTGCTAAAGCGTTCTGCCACCGCATGCACAGCTTCTTTTTTGGCCGCCTCCACATCTCCATAGTGCAATTTCCAGGGCATCTTCAGCACATTGGATTTGTGGACTTCATGAATCAAAGCGGCGCCTTCTTTCATGGCCTCTTCAGGATCAAAGATGGCCGGCAGGGCTTCATAAGTCACTTCGATACGTTTCAGGGCCTCTGCGGCAATTTCCGGTGTGGTGGCCGCCACGGCCGCCACTTCATCCCGGTATGAACAAACCTTTCCGGTCTTTAGCGGGCGGTTGTCTTTATACACACCCATTCGTATCTCGGGAACGTCTTCACCGGTTAACACGGCTAATACCCCCGGAATCTCTTTGGCTTTGGACGCGTCAATTTTCACAATTTTTGCGTGGGCATACTTGCTGTAAAGAATCTTTCCGTAAAGCATTCCCGGAACCTTCAGATCTTGAATATATTTAACCCGTCCGGTGGCCTTATCCACCGCGTCCAGCTTGGGAACTCTTTTGCCGACTGAACACAAGCTTTGCATCGATTGTCTCCTTAAATTATTAAACTCGGTACTAATCGTGGCTGGAAGCCACTCCCACGATCTATTCAATCACAATACTTATGTCTATATGTGGGAGCGGCATCTTGCCGCGATGCAATAGCGGGTTTTATTCGCCACGGTCGGTTTCTTCGGTTTTAAATGCTATCACATGCGGTTCTTCTTCATGACCGCTTACAGCTTTAATCGAGTCGATGATCTGAACGTACCCGGTGCAGCGGCATAGATTACCGGCAATCGCCGCCTTGATGTCTTCCTCGGGAGCATTCGGTGTTTTATCCAACAGGGCCTTAGCCGACATGATCATACCCGGCGAACAGAATCCGCACTGAATACCGCCCTTTTCAACAAAAGATTTCTGAATGGGGTGCAAGGTTCCATCTGCGGCGGCCAAACCTTCAATGGTGGTTAGCGCTTTGCCGTCTATTTCGGTTGCAAGATAAAGACAGGAATTAACGGCTTCGCCGTCCACGATGACCGTACAAGCCCCGCATTCTCCGCTGCCACAGCCTTCTTTGGTCCCGGTATAGCCCAGTTCTTCACGGATAAAATGCAGCAGGGTCCAATGGTCCTCGATCATCATTTTGATCGAATTCCCGTTAAACACAAACGATATTTCTCTTGCCATTATAAAATCCTCCGGATTTTATCTAATATATCTTTAACTTATTTATATTTCAGATCTTACTGCCTGTTCCAAGCCTCTATGAACCAAATCCTATGTCTAATGCTAACTTGAATCAAAATTCGAATTTCGAATCTCGAAATACTAAACAAATCCGACTATCAAATGACATAAATTCAAAACTCCTAAATTCAATGAACGCCGAGCATTATTAATATTTTCTTTTTATTGTCGTTGAAGTTTGAAACATTTGAACATTCGAATTTAGAATTTGTTTCGGATTTCGGATTTCGTTTTTTTTAGAAAATGCGCCCTCTCAGTCCTCAGTCCTCATCACTTCTTTATTCTTATCCTTAGCCCGCTCAAGCGCTTTTAAACCCATGCGTTTGACCAGAACACCAACCATTTCCCGCCGATACCAGGCCACACCTCGAATACTATCCCTGACTTTTGATTCCTGCCCGGCAATCCGGCCGGCTTCGGAAAGGTTGTTTTCATCTACGGTTTTGCCCGCCAGGTGTTTCTCGGCCTGCAACGCCCTGAAGGGCGTGGGGGCTGCCACACCCAGACAAATCCGAGCTTTGGCGCAGGTGGCCATATCTTCTTCGAGACTCAACAAAACCCCTACCCCCAGCATGGGCAGCTCCATGGCTTCTCTTCTGCCATGTTTGATATACGCGTTACCGGTGCGCGCTGCTAAAGGCGGGATCACAACCTCGGTCAGTATTTCGCCTTCATCGAGATCGCATTGCCCCGGTCCCAGAAAAAACCGTCTCAATTCAATTGAACGCTGGCCTTTGGTGCCGTAAATATTCGCCTTT
>JAQYWI010000014.1 GCA_030145015.1 Desulfobacterales bacterium | reverse complement strand
GCCATGGACCTGACTTTGTTATTCACATCCGGATCAATAATGTCACCGTATTCAACCAAAAGTCCGCGATCACCCGCCGTGCGAAAGTGGGCTTTTTCAAACAAACCGACTTGCATGCTCGCCCTCATTTCTTTCCCATCGGTGTTAACACCACCCCGTCGGCCTCCATCGCCTGGCGGATGCTTCTGACAAGATCCACCGCCGTGGGAGTATCTCCGTGGACGCAAAGCGTCTGGGCTTCGAGCGGAATGGTGGTTCCGTCCACTGCGATAACAACGCCTTCTTTTACCATCCGCAGTGCTCTTTGTGAGACTTCCTGTGGGTCTTTGATTACCGCCCCGGCCTGACGCCGGGATAATAGCGTACCTTCCGGTGTGTAAGCCCTGTCGGGAAAGGCCTCGTAAACCACTTTGAGCCCCACTTCCTGTCCGATGCGCCGCATGAGTTCTCCTTTGGCACCGGCCAGCGCAACGTATAAAAGCTCAGGATTCACACTGACGATCGCTTCGGCCACCACCCGGGCAACGCCCTCATTTTCCACCGCCGTCAGGTACAACGCGCCGTGGGGCTTTACGTGTTGAAGTTTCGTACCGTGAACGCTACAAAACGCCTGAAGCGCGCCGAGCTGAAAAATCACATAATTGCGGAGGTCTTCCATGGTGCAGTCCATGTCGCGGCGACCGAAACCCAGCAGGTCGGGATAGCCCGGATGAGCGCCCACACCCACTCCATGTTCCATGGCCATTGCAACGGTGCGGTTCATCACCGAGGGATCTCCGGCATGCCAGGCGCAGGCGATGTTGGCAGAGGTGATGTATTGAATGACCTCTTCATCCATGCCCAGCTTATAGGCACCAAAGCTTTCACCCATATCGCAATTGAGATCAATTTTTTTCACCAGGCATCTCCTTTCAAAATGAATGTGTTTACGGCTAATCGTCGCCCATCGCAGCGGCCGATCATTTGACCGTCATCAAGTTGGGAAGAAACAGGGCGATATTCGGAAAAACAGTCAGAATGGCCGTGGTCAACAGCATCAGAAAGAAAAAGGGCAATGCGTATCTTGCGATCTTCACAATCGGCTCGCCGGTCAAACCCTGGATAACAAACAAATTAAACCCAACCGGCGGAGTGATCTGGCTGACCTCCACCATCAGAATCAGATAGATACCAAACCAGATAGGATCAAAACCGGCCAGCGTAACCATGGGCAAGGCAATCGGCAGGGTCATCACCACGATGGAAAAACCATCGAGCAGGCAGCCCAGTAGTACATAAAATCCGCCCAAAAGTATCATGAGTATGTAGGGGGAAAGATCCAGTTCCGTGATGGTCCTGGTAATGGTGGCTGGGATACCCAGAAATCCCATTACCCGGGATAGAAAACCGGCGCCTACCACGATCATCATGATCATGGCATTGGTTTTGACCGCGCCGACCAGGCATTGGAAAAAAATTTTGGGATTCATCCGCCGGTTGATGAACGCAAATAGGGTGGCCCCGAAAACTCCCAGGGCGGCGGCCTCGGTTGGAGTGGCCACCCCGCCGTATATACTCCCCAAAACCATCAGAATCAAAATCACCGTCGGGGCCAGGTCTTTGAGGCCCACCAGTCGTTCCTTCCAGCTGTAACTTTCCTGAGTTTGGGGCGCAATCTCAGGATTACGGATACCGCGGTAGATGATATAGCTCGAGTAAATTCCCGACAGGAGCAAACCGGGGAGGATGCCGGCCATGAACATTTTGCCGATGGATACTTCGGCTAAAATGGCATAAACGATCATGATCAGGGATGGCGGAATTAAAAATCCCAGGGTACCGGCCCCCGCAAGGGATCCCATCGCCAGGCTCCGATCATAACCCAGCTTGTCGAACTCGGCCAGGGTAATCCGGCCGACGGTGGCGGTTGTGGCGGCACTGGAACCGGATACCGCCGCAAACAGTGTGCAGGATACGATGTTCATTAACAGCAGGCCGCCGGGAAGACGGTAGAGCCAGGGCACCAGAGACTTGAAAAGCTTTTCGGAGATACCCGATCGATACAGTATTTCGCCCATGAGGATAAAAAGCGGCAGGGCCACATATTCCCATTTTTCAATGGTGGCCCATACTGACGAGGCCATATTGTTGCCGGCCGGCAGGGGGTTGAATAACACCATCCCCAAAAAGCCGACGATGAAAAGGGAAAATCCAACCCAGATACCGGCTGCCAGGGTGAGGAAAAGAATTCCGAAGACCACCAGGGCCATCGTCAAGTTGGCCTCCACTAGACCACCTCCTCCCCGGTCCCGATCGCCTCATAGGTTTTAATGGTCGTAGCCAGCAGTTGCAAAAAGAAGCCGGCCGCACCGATAAGCATCAGGGTCTGCGGAATCCACAGGGGCGTATGGGTCAAGGTGCCCGAGGTTGAATTGTAACGTACGGCAGACTGCACCATTTTAAGGAGGTACCACCATAGATATGCCATAAAAGCGGTGGTTATTGCCGTAGCCGCAAAAGTGATTATCCGTGACAGTTTTTCCGGCAGGAACCCCAGCACGAGGGTGATTCTGATATGCCCCTTTTCTTTAAGGCAATATCCCGCCCCAAGAAAAATGATAGCTGCCAGTCCGTATGCGCAGTACTCATCGGCAATGAGGGTGGTCTTTGAAAATATATTCCAGAGAAAAATTTCAACCAGAATCAATAGGGTCATCAGCCCCAGCATCACCGCAGAAATCTTGGCCATCCAATTGCTCAAATTGTCTGTCAATCTGACCAGGGTGTTCATTTTCCACCGTCTTCCGTCATAATGAAATGAGCGGGTCCGGCGAATCGTCAACTCAAACCCGCTCATTTATATGATATTAGAGGTTTACGACTAACGTCCTGTGATCCTGTCATATTCGTCTAAGATCTTTTGGGCGTCGGCACCCGCTTTTTGGGCCCATGTGGAGCGCAGTTTTTTCCCAACCGTATCCAACTGGGTGCGGAATTCATTGCTGACGGGATCGATGGCCATGCCCTTGTCAACCAAGGTGGCCCGGCTTTTGCGGTCCATGTCTCCGGCCAGATTCCACATCTCATCTTCCATCTGAGCGGCAATTTCAGACACCGTTTTCTGGATGTTTTTGGGAAGCTTGTTCCAGGCAGCGAGGTTGACGTTGATCATATTCACCGGGCCGACGATATTGATGGGGGTAAAATATTTGAGAACCTCCCAGGCCTTGGCATCGACGCCGGATACAGACGACGTGTACATGGAATCCAGCAGCCCGGCTTTCATAGCGGGATAGACTTCACTGAAAGGCATCTTGCGCGCTGCGATGCCGGTCGCTTTTCCGAAGGCAAGACCGGTGCCGTCATAGACTCTCATTTTCAGCCCCTTGAGATCCGATTCTGCCCTGACGGCACGCTGGGTATAGATCCCGGAAAATGGCCATACAGAGGAATACAGGGTGAACTGATTGAATTTTTTAAGAATCTTGGCATAGGTCGGTTTGGCCAGCTGATAGAGAAGGCGCTGTTCGAAGGCGTTGGCGGATATGAAGGGCTGAGCTGTCAGAGCCAGCGTCGGGGCATCACCTTCCACCATGCCGGTGGGGACTTCAGCAATGACGAGCTGACCTTCAGCCACGGCACGCAGCAGTTCAGGGCCCTTGAATCCCAGGGCGGCACCGGGATGCAATACGATCGTAAGCTCCCCGTTGGTTGCTTCCTTTACCTTGTCGGCAAAGCGCTGGGCACCCTTTGAGTGAAAGTTTCCCGCGGGATAGTTCAGATGCAGATCCCATTTGGATTTTGCGAACGCACCCGAAAAGGATACCAGGGTAAAGATTAGACAAATCGATACGATAAAAGTCTTTTTCATAATTCCTTCCTCCTTTTGCTGTGGTGTGGTGAGAACCTTAAATGCCGGCCGATAGGTCCCATTTGTATCCTAAATAAAACCGAAAGTGATTTTAGCTCACTTTAATCATACGCACCTTTCATACATATTTCAGGAAGTCATGTAAAGAATAATCCGTTTAAAAATAGTGTTGACAGATAACTATTATATATGTCCAGTATATTTCACCAAGTGAAAAAAAATCGAATAACCGAAAGGAGAAAGCTGAATGGGACTCAATCAATACATAGTCAAATCACCTGTTATGGGGACTTTTTACAGGGCATCAGCTCCAGGAGAGAGGCCTTTGGTGGAAGTGGGACAACAGATCAATGTTTCAGATGTGGTATGTATGATCGAATCCATGAAAATATTTACAGAATTGCGGGCCGATCAGGCCGGAATTGTGCAAAAGATCCTTGTAGAAGATGAAGAACCAGTCATGAAGAATCAAGAACTCATAGAGATTGAAATCGGTTAAGCATCCATCCTGCCCAACTGCCAAAAAGGTAAATATGATGACTTTCAAGAAGCTTTTAATTGCCAACCGTGGCGAAATCGCAGTCCGCATAATCCGTGCCTGCAAGGAAATGGAAATTAAAACGGTGGCAGTTTTCTCCGATGCGGATAAAGATGCGCTGCACGTCAAATACGCGGATGAAGCGGTCAACATCGGTCCCGCATTGAGCAGAAAAAGTTATCTGAATATGGATAACATCATTCAAGCGGCAACGCAAACCAAAGCTGATGCCGTTCACCCCGGGTATGGTTTTTTGTCTGAAAACGCAGCCTTCGCCAAGGCCTGTGTCGACAACAACCTGATATTTATCGGTCCTTCTGCTGAGTGCATTGCCACATCCGGCAACAAATCGGCTGCCCGCAAAACCTTAATGGCGCTGGGCATTTCAATTATACCCGGAAGTGATGACATAATTTCCTCGCCGCAGGAGGCCTTTGAGGTTGCCGCGGATGTGGGCTATCCCGTTATCCTTAAGGCCTCAGGCGGTGGGGGTGGTAGGGGTATGCGCATCGCCTATGATAAAGATGAACTGGCAGATGCACTTGCGGTGGCCTCCGGAGAGGCCCGCGCGGCCTTCGGCAATCCGGACCTCTATCTCGAAAAATACATCCAAAAACCCCGGCACATCGAAATCCAGATTATAGGGGATCATTTCGGCAACTATATTCACCTCGGCGAGAGAGAATGCAGTATCCAGATGAGATACCAGAAACTGATTGAAGAGTCGCCTTCGCCCTTTGTCGATGAAGTCTTGCGGCACACATTGGGAGAGACTGCAATTCAGGTCGCCCGTTCGATTGGATACACCAATGCCGGCACCATGGAGTTCCTGGTGGATAAAAACAAGAACTTTTATTTTATGGAAGTAAATGCCCGGGTTCAGGTTGAACATCCGGTAACCGAGCTGGTCACCGGCCTCGATATCGTACAGCAGCAGATCCTTTTGGCACAGGGTGAAAAGTTAACGCTGGGACAGGATGAAATTCGCCTGAACGGATGGTCGATGGAATGTCGCATTAATGCTGCCGATCCGGCAGATAATTTTATGCCTTCCCCGGGCGAAATCAAAAATCTCATCTTGCCCGGCGGACCGGGTGTCCGAATGGATACGCATATTTTCAATCACTATGAAATATCACCGTTTTATGATTCCCTGATCGGTAAATTAGTGGTGTGGGCTAAAGATCGAGATATGGCGATTAAAAGAATGCAAAGAGCGCTTTCTGAATTCCAGATAGAAGGCATAAAAGTTACGGTTCCCTTTCATCAAACTGTATTTCAGGATGAGGATTTCATCAGAGGAGATATCGATACTCATTTTCTGGAAAAGTTTGATGCTCCGGGCTGACAATAATCTTAACGCAAGCGATTTCTTTTATATGGCAAACCATCCGGTTTCAGTTACGCCTGTTTCTGTAAAAACGCGATAGTCTCCACCATCCGATCAACGAGATGCGCATGATATTTCTGTCCAAGCTCTTGAGAAGCCTTTGTTGACTCGCCTGAGGTTCCGCCGGATTTTTCTGCCAATCTTTCCATTTCTGCCGGACTGCTAGGCACATAACAAAGGGTATCGCCGGAATACCCTGGATCGACGTGATAAATTCGATTGTGCTGATGGGGATTATCCTGGGCTCTTTCCATCTTCACCAGATCCGGGTAACAGTACCACATATGCGAGCCCTCGATCTCTTCCGCATGCCCGACTTCACCCCAGTCCATATCGCCGGTAAATTCTTTCGACATATAAGCCGGATCGAATATAACCACTTTAATCCCTAACTCCCTTTTGGCTCTTTCGGCTGCAATTTGCATCCAGGCCACATTGACAATCCGATGACCATTTAGCAGAATAAATTTGTCGAATTTATGACTGGACAGGGATTTGATCATGTCAAAAGCAATCTCGATCAGCACCTCGGCTCTTATCGTAATGGTGCCGGGAAGCACCAGATGATGAGGACTCCAACCAAACCACAGCGGCGGGGCAACCAAAATCCCGGCTTTAAGGGCCGCCGCTTCGGCAATCGAATTGGCCACCATAGTGTCGGTTCCGACCGGTAGATGCGGTCCATGCTGTTCCGTACTGCCGATGGGCAGGATAATGGTACCCTGGCTCTCGGTGGTCTTCTGTTTGACATCCTCCCACGTCAGGTTCTGCAACCAAACTTCCTTTTCCAATTTCATTTTCCTTATCCAAATGATTTACGGTAGCATAGAAGGTTTTATAAATCTGGTGGTTGAGTTCATGAATCAGCCGGTCTTGGTCTCCCGGCCGGGAGTCGTTTTGCGTTCATTAAAAAAGGGGATAGGCTTTTGCCTGTCCCCTTTTGGATCTATCAGAAAAAGTATTTTAACGTTTGGAGAATTGAAAACGCGCCCGGGCTCCCCTCTGGCCGTATTTCTTTCTTTCTTTGACCCGAGGATCACGTTTAACAAAACCGGCTTTCTTCAAAGGCATTCTCAGATCCGGATCAGCCAGGATGAGCGCTTTGGTAATGCCGTGCCGGACCGCCCCCGCCTGGCCTGAAATGCCGCCGCCATGGACATTGACTTTCACGTTGTAGCCGTCGATGGTATTGGTTAGCTTAAATGGCGCTACCAAATCAATCCGCATCGTTTCGATTGGGAAATAGTCTTCTACGGGCCGATTATTTATAGTGATTTCACCCGTTCCGGGTTCCAACCAGGTTCTGGCAATCGCATTTTTTCGTTTTCCGGTCGCGTAATAAAAGTTTTCTTTTGGCATTGAGTTCCTCAACAAATTAAATGTATATTTTTTGCTCTCTATGAAATTTGCAAGACCTCGGGCTGTTGAGCTTCGTGTGGATGCTTTTCGCCGGCATACACTTTCAGCTTTTTAAAGAGCTGCCGTCCGAGCTTGTTTTTGGGCAGCATACCCTTAACCGCTAAGCGAACAAGTTCTTCCGGTTTTTTTTCCAGGAGTTCCTTCGCATTCATTTGTTTAAGGCCGCCAATATAGCCACTGTGACGGTAATAGATTTTCTGGTCCATTTTTCGGCCGGTCAAGACGATTTTATCGGCATTTATGACGATAACCCAATCACCGGTATCTGCATGCGGTGTAAACAGCGGGTTATGTTTGCCGCGCAAACGCTGGGCGACTTGCGAAGCAAACCTGCCGAGCACCGCACCGCTTGCATCAAAAACGTACCACTTCTCCTGGTTGTCCGAGCTTTTAGCACTGTATGTATATTTTTTCACCTTTCAAACTCCTCACATGAACGAATCCAGCGAATGTAAATAAAATATCAAACTATGTCAAGAAAAAAATAAAATCGACCGAATCCGCCGGCTCTTTACATTCATATCGGAATAATTTTATAATCCAATTTAGCTTTCGCCCCCCCAAAAAATCACTGATAAGGAAAGAATATGCAAAACCTTGAGATCGAGGTAAAATTTTATCTTGCAAACATTGCAGGCATGCGAAACAAAATACTTAAGCTGGGCGCCAGATCAAAAGGGCGCCTCTTTGAGACCAACATCCTATATGAAGATGAAAACCACAGCCTGATAAAGAAAAAATCGCTGCTGCGCCTGCGACAGGATGAGAAAACAACCTTTACACTTAAATCCAGCCCGCCGGTGAAGAGTAAAGATTTTAAAATTGTCAACGAACTGGAGGTCGAAGTCAGCGATTTTGCGATCATGGACCAAATTCTGAAAACATTGGGTTTCCACCCTGAACAAAAATACGAAAAATGGCGCGAAACCTTTATATTGAATCAAACCGTATTTTGTCTGGACAACATGCCATATGGAGACTTTTTAGAGATCGAAGGTTGGGAAAAAGATATCAGGCATTACGCTTCCAAATTCGGTTTGAACTGGCAAAACCGAATCATATTTAGTTACCTTGCCATATTTGAAATGATGAGAAAAAACCTGAATCTGGACTTTAATGACCTCACATTTAATAACTTTGAAACCGTCGATGCCGATGCTTTGGCTTTTTTGGATAAGCTGGAAGCGGGCGATTCATAGACGATGAACAACCAGAGGACATAAAACAGAAATCAGAAAACAGAATACAGATAACCGAAGGCGCCGAATCTATTTCAGCCGCCACCGATTTACGTGTTCTGACCTCTGTCTTCTGTTTTTTGAGATGGGTGCTGTTAGAAATAATCTATTGACTCCTCACTCGAAGGCGTCTCCACTGAAGGCGTCTCGGTTGAAGGCGTGTCCATTGAAGGTGTTACCGCTGAAGGTGTTTCCTCTGAAGGTGTTTCCTCTGAAGGTGTTTCCTCTGAACGGGTTTCAATTAAGCGCATTTTAAGCGAAGGCGTCATCGTTGATGATGTTTCAGCCGAAGGTGTCTCCGCTGAAGGCGTCTCCGATTGCGAAGCGGGTGGAGGGGGCAATTTTACCGGAAAATCCTGCTGCAATACAAGCTCGCCGGTTTTTAAAAATATATAGACGGCAGCGGTTTGAAACTCACCCGAATCGCCGGGTGTCCCGGAGGTGAAACGCATCGTGCGAAAGCGCTGGATGGAGAATCTTTTACCGCGTTTGCCGGAAGGCCTATCCCCAACCAGATCCACCGCCGGTATTACCAGCCATTTGTGTTTTGGAAGATCATTGCCTTTTAAGACAACGACGGCATGACCGCTTACCTTTTGGGATTCCGGACTGGTATTTTTTATTCTGAACTCAGCATTTACGTTTGCGCTGCCCGAAACACGAGAGACCTTAAAGTTTTCCACTGCCACACTAAATACGGGTTCGGCATCACGAGATTCAAGCGATGCGGGCTGTGGTGGGGTTGTTTCCGGAACAGACGGCATCTTTTTATTGACTTCCACCGTCTCTATTTTCGACGCAGTTTGAGATTCCGGCGTGATCTGATCGTCCGTATTTAGTTCTGCCTGGCTGGGTTGGCTCTTTGGAGCGTTTTCTTTAACCTTTGATTCGGCTAACACCAAACGCGCCATCAGGATTTCCTTTTCATGACGCAACATCTCAATTTTATTCTGGAAATTTTCAATACGGTTTCGAAATCCCTGATTTTCATCAAGCATCGCTTTATTCATAAAAATAAGAACGGCCACCGCGCCAATCGCGACGAAAAATAAAACCCCTGTTGCCAGGACAATGGATTTAAACCACTTTAGAGTGATAACATTACCGTGATCGCCGATGAATAAAAGTGTCCAGCGCCTGTCTCTCCCTGGACGCTTTGATTTTTTTGGCATAGGTGAATTCATAATATCTTAACCCGCACGGCATCGCCCTTTTGGGCCTTAAAATGTCGCTTGGCACTACCGCAATTTACCGCAATCTCAAGATAGTTGCGACTGCCGATCAGTGCCAGCGGTGAACCCGGCGCTGCACTCGCGTAAGTATCTGACAAATCGGAGATCACATGCGTGCTGAAGTGAATCTGCAGCCGGTTTTCAGCGTCCTTTTGACGAAGCGTTTTCAGACTTTTTGAATCAATGTTGGTAATCAAGTTGCCGAAACGATCAACCGATATGATCTTTCCGATAAGCTCGCCGCTTTCTGACAGCCGACAATTCAAGCCCTCCAAATGGACGATGTCCTCGATGTCTATTTTTGCCCCCAGTTCCTCGAGTCCGGTGCCATTGGCAATATGGGCGCCGATCGGTGCAAAAATATCCCGGCCGTGGAATGTGGCGCTAACGGATTTGAGAAAATAATCAGCGTTGCGTATGCGAACCATCGTATCAGATTTTTCTCGATTCAACAAAAGGGTTAACACGCCATTGTCCGGTGCAATAAAAACATGCCCGGCGTGATCTACGGCCAGAATGTCACGTTGACCCCCAACACCCGGATCAACAATGATAAGATGCACCGTACCTCTCGGAAAAAAACGATAGGAGGCCGCTATCAGATAGGCGGCCTGAGCGATATCCTGTGGATCTATCTGATGCGTGATATCGACGATCGAAACCGCGGGATAAATCGAAAGAATAACGCCTTTCATGACCCCAACGTATTCGTCATCAACGCCAAAGTCCGATAAAAGTGTAATTATCGACATGAAATGATGTCCCGTGTTCCGCGTTACGAGTTGCGGGTTGCGGGTATTAAAATAAGGATTTTCAGTTTTTAACCCGTAACGCGTAACCCGTAACTCGCAACACGTAATCTGTAACCCGCAACACGCAACTTTTTTTAACGAAACAACTTCCCCTGTACCCGAAACCCCAGATGCTTATAAGCAGCTTCAGAAGCCTTTCTGCCGGAAGAGGTCCGTAAAATAAAGCCGATTTTTAACAAATACGGTTCAACGACATCCACCAGCGTATCGGACTCTTCCTGTAAGGTGGCCGCAATCGCTTCAATACCTACGGGACCGCCAGTATAAAATTCGATGATCGTTTTCAAGTAGCGACGATCAAGGTC
This sequence comes from Desulfobacterales bacterium, assembly GCA_030145015.1. Next base: position 42,919 of record JAQYWI010000014.1, on the reverse strand, counting down.
GGTCAGGCCCCTTTCATCAATCCCCTCTAATTCTAAAGCACCCTCGACCGTTGCCTGAGTGATAACGCCATCGGCCCGAACCTGGCTAAAATCTCGAACCCGTTTAAGAAGCCGATTAACAATTCGGGGGGTACCGCGCGAGCGTTCGGCGAGCTCTTGCGCTCCCCTGGTATCTATTTCCACATTCAACAATTGGGCGGATCGCGTGGCAATCGTGACGAGGTCATCTTCACCGTAAAAATCAAGGCTTCGAAAAATACCGAAACGATCCCGCAGCGGTGCCGAAAGCAACCCGACCCGGGTGGTGGCACCGACCAGCGTAAAACGCTTCAACCGGTAACGATGGCTGCGCGCATGAATACCCTTGTCAAAAACGAAATCAATGGCGAAGTCTTCCATGGCCGGATACATAAATTCTTCGACGGACTTGGGTGTCCGGTGGATTTCGTCGATAAACAAAATGTCACCATCCTCTTGATGGGTGAGTATTCCCACCAGATCCCCGCCTTTTTCGAGGGCCGGCCCCGAAGTGACTGTTAGGTCACCGCTCATTTCGTTGGCAATGATATGGGCTAGGGTTGTCTTACCCAGACCCGGCGGGCCATGCAGTAATACATGATCGATGGGCTCCCCGCGCTGCATGGCTGCCTGGATGGCAATTTTTAACGTCTCGACGACCTCCTCCTGCCCGACGTATTCTGAAAGTTTTTCCGGACGTAACGATAAAATATCCGGTTCCTTATCCTCCGGCAGTGACGCACCGGTGATAATGTTTTGCTGATCAGAAGCGTATTTAATCAGATCATCGCTCATGGTTCGCTCCACCATGCAAGTTATCGGTTAATGGTTATTCGTTATCAGAAAAGGTGATCGCACCTTACAAATAACCAATACCGAATACCCAATACCGAATACCCACCTAATTACCAATACCTAATTTATGTTTGCTCGCCCCTGTACACTTCTTCCAAAAGTTCCTCGGGCGTCCTTATGGCGCTGTTGCGTTTCAAGGCACTGCTAATCATACGCCTGGCGTCGGCAGTCCTGTGACCGAGCTGATTGACAAGGACTTGTAAAACCTGCTCTGAGAAGTCCTCCACAACCGGGATTTCGCTTTTATCGGCCTTACGGATGAGTGCGAATTTGCCCATCTTGCCTTCCAGGGTCGCAATGATCTTCTGGGCGGTTCGCGTCCCAATGCCCTTGAGTTGGGTAAGGCTGTGAACGTCTCGATTTTCTATGGCCCGTGCGACTTCGCGAACCGGAACACCTAAAGCCTTAACTGCTTTTAGGGGCCCAATATCTTCAACGGAGATAAAAAATTGAAAAAATTCCTTTTCTGCCTCCAGATTGAACCCAATTAATATGGGTTTGGGTTGCCGATCGGTTTGTTGGTAAAATATATACAGCGCGATATCGTCGCCCACTTTTTTTGTTACCAAACCTTCCATTACAAACGCCGGAAGTAAGATTTCATACCCAACCTGATTTGCGAGCACCAACACGCGTTCGTCTTCTTTTTTCAGAATCTTGCCTTCGATATAACCTATCACTTAATAGCTCCGCTGTCGCCTCGCAGCTTAAGGATCGCTGCGCTTAAAGAGCGTTTCACTTGAAGAGCGCTTCGCTTGACGAACACATCAATTCCCAAAATCAAGATGTGAGATCCCGCACATTGCGGGGATGTAAAAAATCCATCCACAAAGCTTTAACCTCGATCCGCCGGAGGCGGAGCTCCTCGAGGCTCGAAGAGCCGCTCCTCAAGTCTCGCCAAAGGCGAGACGCTCGGGTAGCACTTCAAATTATCCAATTCGCCACTAAACATTATACATTATTCCAAATCCTTTTTTGCTTTCGTCCCAACTTTATCCCCGTACCGGTACAACCCGATAAGCGCCAAGCCCATTGCATCCGATGCGTGTAAGGGTTTGATGGGAAGCTTATGGTTTAATCGATGCCGTACCGCCTTTTCAAGTTGTTTTTTATCGGCATTGCCGTTTCCGGTCAGAATTTGTTTGGCCTCTCTAACCGGAACTTCGACGGACGGCACGGCCGCATGAAAGCCGGCCAAATGGATAACACCGGTCACCTGCCCCAATATGAGTCCCGACTTTGGATATCGGTTCAGGGAATAGACATCCTCAATGACCATCAAATCCGGGTTTTCATTCTGCAGCAGTTGGAGAAGCTTTGAAAAAATCTTATCGAGGCGGCTGGGTAAGGAGGTGGTTTTGGAAGTGTGGATACTGCCGAAAGAATAGCCATCGATCCTTGATCCAAGCCCTCTGACAATCCCGATACCGGTAGCCGCCAAGCCAGGATCTATGCCGATGATCTTAACCATTCTCGTTTCAGGCTCATTTCAATGTCTTTAAAGTCTCAGCGGCAACCTTGGCTTCATTGGATTTGGGGTATTTTCGATTGAGTTCTTCTAAAATCAGCTTTGCATTTGCTTTATCGCCGATACTGGAAAACGCCAGACCCTGTTTCAAAAGAGCCGCCGGAACTTTGTTGCCCTGCGGGTATTTTTCAATTACGTTCTGATATTCCAGAATCGCTTTTTCATACCATTTTTCACGATAGTAAATCTCGCCGATCCAAAATTGAGCGTTATCTGCATTTTTCGATTTTGGGTATCGCTTAATGAATTCTTGAAAACCCCGGCGGGCGGCTTCAGAATCACCCTGGTCAAATGCTTGTTTGGCAGATCGATAAATTTCTTCTTCCGAGACCGGTTTTTTTGCCGAAATCCCTGGAGTTGCCACAGCCACCGGCTTCTTCGTAGATTCTAAATTGAGATACTGCTCCATACTTCGTATTTGCTCTAAATTTTGATCCATGCGTTGCTCTAAACGGTCCAGCTTTTCTTGCCTTTTTATCTCTAATTCTTCCGTTTTGCGTTGCTGCTGTTGCATCGAATGTTCCATTTCCTCAAGTCGGCCGCTTAGAATCCGAATATCTTCATTCATCTCTTCAAGCACGGCACGCAAACCTGCGGATTGTTTGCGCAACTCCTGGTTGCGACCTTCAATATCGGTTTTAAGTGCCTGCCCTTGCTTGCGTCGCTCTGCATCACGCAATTCCATTTCGGAAATACGCGTGTCAATCGTGTTCACGTCGGATTGAGTGGCGCATCCCCATACACCAATCAGACATATTAAAAGAATATTGTATATCGCCAATTTTTTCATATTTGCTATGTCGTCTTGTTTTTACCTAAATTTTGCAAAATTCAGGTTTCATAATTGGTTTTTAAAAAAAACACCCGCCGTTTAGGCGGGCGTAAACACAATAAACAGCAAGCGCAACGTCTGCCTTACGCTTGCTGTTTATCATGAGTGTATCAAATGCTGGTATCATCGCCGAACTCTATCTGCGTTATGGCAGACAAACAGTTTTAATTCGGATACCAAATAGACCTAATTTACAACGAAGTGAGCCCGTCTGTTTTTGGCCCAGCACTCCTCGTTTTGCTGGGTACACACCGGGCGTTCTTCACCGTAACTAATCGTTGTTAAACTCGAAGCGGCGATACCGAGATCCACCAGAAATGCTTTGGCGCTATCGGCACGTCTGTCCCCCAGGGCGAGGTTGTATTCATTCGTCCCGCGTTCATCAGCATGGCCTTCGATGGTCACGGTGGCCTTGGGATTGGCTCGCAGCCATGCGGCTTTTCGCATCAAATTGTCCTGAGCAGCAGGGGTCAGGAGTGATCTGTCAAAGTCATAAAAAATATCTTCCGCCATAATCATTCCGCTTGGACCTGACGGCGTCACTGGAGTTGGCGCTTTTGCCGGTGCTTGTCCCGGCGCCGGTGCCGGTGCCGGTGCAGATGCAGGGGCAGGCGCTTTTGCCTGGGTCACTGCTTTCTTCTGACAGCCAACCATGAACAGCAACCCTGGAATCACCAGTAACAGCGCTATCATTAACCACAACTTCTTTTGCATTTTTCTCCTCCTTTCACATTCGGACATCACTTAATTATTTAGATGGTTCGTTGACCACTTGGGGTTTGTCTGCTCACCGGCCAGAACAAGTAAACGCCGCTGGTCGGTACCATAAGCAGTCATCACATAGATTCTAGACGGTCCATCGCGGCTTGAGCTAAATGCGATCAAACTGCCATCCGGGGACCAGGAAGCGGCTTCATTATCCCTGGATTCATATGTTAATTGCACCGGATCCTGTCCGTCTATCCCGATAACATAAATATCATGCCCCCCGCTGACTTCAGAGGTATACGCAATTTTATCTCCTCGAGGGGACCAACTGGGCTGTGTATTCTTGCGCCCTTCATACGTAAGCCTTCTGACTTTGCCGGAAGCTAAATCTTTGATATAAACTTGAGCGCTCCCGGAACGGTTGGAAACAAAGGCGAACTGTTTGCCGTCGGGTGACCAACTGGGCGTTACATCAATTCCCCGGCTATTGGTTAATCTTTTAATAATTTTCCCCGCTCCAGTCAACAGATAAATTTCTTGATCACCTGAAAAAGACAGCGTTGCCGCCAGTTCGAATTTTCCCGGCGCCCATGCAGGCGTAATATTAATTCCTTGTTTAGAAAATTTTGTTTCCTGCCCCTGGCCCAGATTTCTAATGTACAGATCGGGGTTGCCGGCTTTATAGGAGGTAAAGGCCATCCATTTGCCGTCAGTTGACCAGGCCGGAAAGAGGGTGATGGCATTATTGTTGGTTAAACGCCTGGGATCATATCCATCAAACGCGCAGGTATAGATCTCCTTATTTCCGGAGCCGTTGGAGACAAATGCGATTTTACTTCCAAAAACGCCTCTATTGCCTGTAAGATAATTAATGACATCGCCGCAAAATCGAAGAATGATGCTGCGCTGATTCGTTTTGCTGCCCGTATACTTTTTGCCAATAACGCGACGGGCTTTAAACGTGTCAAAGAGGCGGAGTTCGACGGAAATCCTGTCACCTTCGGCTTCATAAAATCCGGTTACCAAGAGCTCGGCACCGACCACGGTCCAGTTTTGAAAATTTATCGTCGACATCGTGACACCACTTCTTTCCGGGTCGAAAAGAAATGAACCGCGGTCGAGGATTTTAAAATAACCGGTAAATTCGAGTGTATCGGAAAGAAAATCGGCGGCCGTCTCGGATAACTGCTTTTCTTCAGCCGTTTCGCTCACGTTTTTAAATAACGGTACCGCTAGCGGAATTTTGCGCAAAAACGGTTTCGTAATATCGATAACGTCATACTCAGCCCAGCACCTCGCCGGGCCGAATGTGATTAAGATAACGCCAATAATAAAGATGTAAAGTTTTATTCTTCTATTCATTCTTTAATCCTTTTGGGCCAAATCGCAAACCAATCTTATAATCAGGACGCATATAATCTTTTGGAAGCGGGGGCAACGGATTTGATTTGACAAGGGCTTTATAAGCGGAGTCGTCTAAATACGCGTTTCCGGACTTTTTGTCAAACCAGATATCCTCTATTTCGCCGCTGCGTAAAATCTTGATGGCTAAGACAGCCTCCAGTTGAGTATTTTCACCGGCGAGTTGCTGTGAAAAAGCCCAATTTTTTTGGATTTGGTATTGAATTTCTGCCTGGTAAATTAAAATGGATTCCTGTATTCGTGCCCGGCCGGTCCCGAAGCCTCCTACCGGTCCCGCTCGGCCGGCCCCTGCTTTGCCGGAAGTCTCTCCGGAACCCTTTCCAACTTGAGATTCGTCTTCACCAACCTGACGTTTCAATCGATCAATGGCCGCAGCCACCGAATCGGTTCTGGTTTTTTCAACTTTCTTTTCAATGCGTTCGATGGCACTGTTGATAATCTTTTCGCGATCAAGGGTCTTTTTCTTCAACGATTTCTTAATCTTTTTCTTTTTGGGCGCCAGAGACACTGCTTCCGGAGGCTTTTTGACAACCGCAACCGGTTTGGGTTTCGGCTTGGGCTCCGGCTTGGGCTCCGGCTTGGGTTCCGGAATCTTAACAGCGGGCTTCTGCGGAGACTTCTTTTCAACCGGTTTCGGCTTTACTACCGCAGCAGCCGGCCCACCGGAATCGGGCCCGGGTGACGGCAAAGATACAAGGCTGACATTTACCACTCCGGCTCGAAATTTTGAGCCTGAACCGAACTCCGGTGTAAAAATCAACGCTGCGATGATCACCAAATGAAAAAGAAACGAGACACCAAAAGGAAATACCATCGAATGGGAGTTCGGGTCTTTCCCATGGTATCTTCTGGCGTAGGCATGTTTGGTATCCTTCATTATTTTTTAGATTTTGACTTTTTCTTTTTGCCTTCTTTTTCAAAAACCGTCGGCTCGGTGACCATGCCCAGTTTTTCCACACCGGCCCCTTTAACTTCAGCCATGACCTGAACCACCGTTCCATAGGAGATGTCTTTATCCGCTTTTAAAAATACTTCCCGATCGGAACGACCTTCCAGGATTTTTTTTAGCTTTTCCTCAAGAAAATCGATGGTCACCTGAAAGTCATTGATAAAAATTTGATTTTTGTTATCGATCGTAATGATCAAATGCTCTTTTTCGGATTCCAGGGGTTCGGCAGTGGCTTCGGGTAGTGCTACATCCACGCCTTGCATCATCATCGGTGCCGTCACCATAAAAATAATTAAGAGAACCAGCATCACATCAACAAGCGGCGTTACGTTGATATCGGACATTAAACGGCCGCTACCTTCTCCGGCGGTCATGTTCTTCTCCTCTCTGAGCGCAGGATATCACGTTCGATGATGTTTAGAAAATCCGCTGAGAAGCTCACCAGTTCGGATTCAGCCACGCGTATTTTACTCATAAAATAATTAAACGCGATTACCGCTGGAATGGCGGCGGCCAGACCGGCGGCAGTTGCAACCAGCGCTTCTGAAATGCCGGGTGCGACAACCGCAAGGTTGGCGGAGCCCATGCGGCCAATGCCCACAAAGGAATTCATAATTCCCCAGACCGTACCAAACAAACCAATAAACGGAGCCGTATTTCCGGTGGTTGCCAGAAAGGGTACGTACTGGGTCATTCGCGTCATCTCGGTTGTAATCGCCCGGCGTAACGCGCGTTTGATGTTATCTGTTCCGGTAAATCTGGCATCCAGGGACATACTTTGGCTGGCGGACGGCTTATTGACGACCGGACTGGCTGGAGCGGCAGACTGGCTCGTCTTTTTTAGTTCCACATAGCCGATCCTGAAAATTCGGGCCTGCGGACTTGCATGCAGCTGCTTTGCTTTGGCAAACGCATTCGACAGATCCCGGCTTTTCCAGAAAAAATCGGTAAACTCGACCGATTCTTTATAGGCCCTTCTGATGTAACGGTATTTAATGAGAATGATTGTCCAGGACATTATTGAAAAAAATAGCAGCAGCAGCATGACAAACTTCACCATAAGGCCTGCATTACTGATCATATTGACGATATCAAGCTGAGCAATACCCATAAAAATCTCTCCATTTCAGAGTTTGGTTCAGGTCAATAAGAAAAATATGTTTAACAGAAGCCAAATTGTTGCGGTAAAAATATATTGGAATGATGCCTTCCTAGCTAAACATTTTAAAGTATAATGAAAATAGATAGAGTGTCAACATGTTTGAACGTTACGTCCGAGCACAAATTTAGGGTTGCGTTTAATAAGTTCCCTCAATATGGTGTTCGTTAAAGGTTCTGGGTTCAGAGGTTCAGGGTTCAGGGTTCCGACTGCTGCTCGATGCCCTTTTACCACAAACCTTTTTCTGTTTTTATACAACCCTTGAACCTTGGAACCCCATGATTGACACCCGTAAGTATAAAGTATGCGCTATTGCAATATTACAACGCTTGGTAAGGAGTTGCTATGAAAAACATTGCCAATTTGCTCTTTGAAGCCAAAATGCTCAAAGAAATTCCCCGCTCGGGATTTCATTTTCTCGGTTCCGGCAAAGAATCCATCGCGGAACATACTTTCAGCACAACATTTATCGCCTACGTAATGTCCCAGTTAGAACCCGAGATTGACGCCCTCAAATTGATCAGCATGTGCCTGGTGCATGATCTTCCCGAAACCAGGATCGGCGACCTGAATACGGTCCATAAAACTTACGTCACGGCAAATGAGGGCAAAGCCGTCAAAGATATCACCGCCAACCTTCCCTTTGGGTCATCAATCGCCAGCCTTATCGATGAGTTCAATGAAGGCAACTCACCTGAAGCCAAATTGGCCCATGATGCCGACCAGCTTTCACTTATTCTGGAGCTAAAAACCTTAGCGGATATCGGATATGCCCCCCCTGACAAGTGGCTGCCGCCTGTGCTAAAACGATTAAAAACAGAAGCCGCGAAAAAAATTGCTCACAGTATTATGCAAACCAACCGGGACGATTGGTGGCTTAACAATTATGTTGACACAGATTAAAGGAATTATTAGGAATACATCTTTTTATGGATTAAAATTTGTGTGTAATCGTATACACTTGTGTCTGTAAATGTATACATTGGAGGTCATTATGAGCTGGTTGATACGCACCTTTGGCGCATCCATCGGTAAAAAACTGTTGATGGCGATTACCGGCCTGGGCTTTCTCGGTTTTCTTTGTGCCCACCTTGCCGGCAACCTCACGCTTTATAAGGGGGGTACTGCATTTAATACATACGCTCAAAAGCTCCACTCGCTGGGTCCGATTTTGACGGTATTTGAATTGGGGCTGCTGGCTTTCGCTCTTATTCACGTCACAACCGGCATCATACTTTTTGTTCAGAATTTCAAAGCAAGATCTGTGCCTTATAAAATCGATAGACGCGCCGGTGGACGCACCCTGAGCTCAACGTTGATGCCCTATACCGGGCTTATTCTTCTGGCATTTGTTATTTTTCACCTGATCAACTTCAGTTTCGCGGAAAAAACCCAACGGACGATTTTTGAGATTGTATCTGCGGCCTTTGCCAGCCCGATCTATATGATCATTTATGTGTTTGTTATGATTGTCCTTGCATTGCATGTCCGGCATGGTTTCTGGAGTGCTTTTCAGACAGTTGGCGCCAATCACCCCAGATACATGCCGGCAATTATGGTACTGAGTATTGTTGTCAGCCTGATATTCGGATTTGGCTTTGGCCTGCTACCCATCTATATATGGTCCACGGGCTAGTGCTTCAATTGAGCGCAAAACGCTCAATTGAAGGTTCTTGGTTAATCGTTATGGGTTATTAGAAATGTGCAATTATCTGATTTAGCGGTTTATATCCAGATTAAACCATTAACAAATAACTCAGGGGTCGGGGTGTTTTCCGCGCTAAGATCTGTCATTCCTGCGAAGGCAGGAATCCAGAAAAATCGAGACCGGCAACCTGGATGCCCGCCTGCGCGGGCGTGACTGGAAAAACACCCCGACCCCTCAAATAACTTCTTCAATTGAAAGGGAAACACGATGCCGCTTGATGCCAATATACCTGGAGGACCGCTGACCGAGAAATGGGACCGACACCGTTTTGAATTGAAGCTGGTCAACCCGGCCAACAAACGAAAATTTGAAATCATTGTGGTCGGTACCGGTCTGGCAGGCGGCTCGGCCTCCGCCAGCCTGGCGGAACTGGGCTATCGCGTCAAGACGTTCTGCATCCAGGATTCACCCCGGCGAGCCCATAGTATTGCTGCCCAGGGAGGGATCAACGCCGCCAAAAATTACACAAACGAGGGCGACAGCATCTGGCGCCTCTTCTACGATACGGTTAAAGGGGGCGATTTTCGAGCGCGGGAAGCCAACGTTTATCGCCTGGCTCAGCTGAGCAACAACATCATCGATCACTGTGTCGCCCAGGGGATTCCTTTTGCCAGAGATTACGGCGGACTGCTGGCCAACCGTTCTTTTGGAGGTGCTCAGGTTGCCAGAACGTTTTATGCCCGGGGTCAGACCGGACAGCAGCTGTTGCTGGGTGCATACAGCGCTTTGATGCGCCAGGTTGCCGCGGGCATGGTCACATTGTTTCCGCGACGCGAAATGCTGGATCTGGTAATCGTTAACGGGCAGGCTCGCGGCATTGTTGTGCGCAATCTGATCAATGGTGAGCTGGAAAGCCACGCCGCCGATGCGGTGGTGCTGTCCACCGGCGGTTACGGCAATATTTATTACCTTTCCACCAATGCTGAAGCTTCCAATGTCGGCGCCGGTTTTCGGGCCTATAAAAAGGGGGCCATGTTTGCCAATCCATGTTTTACCCAGATCCATCCAACCTGCATCCCGCATACCGGTGATCATCAATCCAAGCTGACCTTGATGAGTGAGAGTCTCAGAAACGACGGCCGTGTCTGGGTACCTCACAATCCCGGCGATATCCGAGAACCCCAGGAGATTCCCGAAGAAGATCGCGATTATTATCTGGAACAAAAATATCCCAGCTTCGGAAACCTGGTGCCCCGTGATGTGGCCTCGCGCGCGGCCAAAGCCCAGTGCGACGCCGGCAAAGGTGTGGGGTTGACGCGCTGTGCGGTGTATCTGGATTTTGCCGATGCCATCAAACGCGACGGCAAAGACATCATCGCTAAAAAATACGGCAACCTCTTTGACATGTATGAGCTCATCAGCGATGATTCTCCCTATGAAAAGCCGATGATGATTTATCCCGCATCCCATTACACCATGGGCGGTTTGTGGGTGGACTACAACCTGATGAGCGCGATTCCGGGACTGTTTGTCCTGGGAGAAGCCAATTTCTCCGACCACGGCGCCAATCGGCTGGGAGCCAGCGCCCTGATGCAGGGGTTGGCCGACGGATATTTTATCATTCCTTACACCATCGGCGGATATTTTGCCGGAGCCGAACTATCACCGGTAAGTGCGGACCAAGCGGCGTTTAAAGATGTCACCCAATCGGCAACTGAAAGCATTGCCAAACTCATGTCCATTAAAGGCAAGCGCACCGTCGACAACTTCGCGCGGGAGCTGGGGCAAATCATGTGGAATTATTGCGGCATGTCGCGCAATGACGAAGGTTTGAAAAATGCCCTGAAACAGATTAAGGATCTGCGCGCCGAGTTTTGGGAAAATGTATTGGTACCTGGAACGGATAAGAATTATAACAAGAGCCTGGAAAAGGCCGGTCGTCTGGCGGACAGCCTTGAATTTGCCGAACTGATGATTCATGATGCGCTGGATCGCAACGAGTCGTGCGGCGGCCATTTCCGGGAAGAATCTCAAACCGAAGAGGGCGAGGCCAGGCGCAATGATGAAGACTTTTCGCATGTTTCGGTCTGGGAATACGATGGTTACGACACGATGCCGAAATTTCAGAAGGAACCATTGGTCTTTGAAAATGTGGAGTTATCCCAAAGGAGTTACAAGTGAAAAAGCTACCGAAAACCATTGACGTAACCCTGAAAGTCTGGCGCCAGCAAGGACCTCAAGACAAGGGCCATTTTGAAACCATTGCCGCTCAAAACATATCGGTGCATATGTCCTTTATCGAAATGCTGGATACGGTCAACGAGCAGCTGACCCTGGAAGGCAAAGACCCGATTGCATTTGATAATGATTGCCGCGAGGGCATCTGCGGCACCTGCGGTGCTGTGGTCGACGGCCGCGCCCATGGCCCGCAAAAAGCGACCACGCTTTGCCAGCTGCACATGCGAATATTTTCAGACGGTGACACGATTGTGGTGGAGCCCTTCCGTGCCCGGGCCTTTAAGGTTGTCAAGGATCTGGTGGTGGACCGCAGCCCGTTTGATAAAATCATCCAGGCCGGCGGATATATATCCGTCAATACCGGAGGCGCGCCGGACGGCAATGCGATTCCCATACCCCAGGAAGTTGCTGAAAAAGCAATGGATGCAGCCGCCTGTATCGGATGCGGCGCCTGTGTAGCCGCCTGCCCCAGCGCCTCTGCAATGCTTTTTGTCAGCGGCAAAATTTCGCACATGGCCCTGCTGCCCCAGGGCAAACCCGAAGCGGTCAGACGCGCCTTAAATATGGTTAAAACGATGGATGCCTGCGGCTTTGGGAACTGTTCCAACCACCGCGAATGTGAAAACGCATGTCCCAAAGAGCTGTCCATCATCAACATTGCCCGGTTGAACCGCCAATTCTTTAAAGCCAGCTTTTTTTCGGATGAATCATAGAACCCATCTCAAAAATAGGATTTCTGTTCAAGATTCCGTCTTCGCTTAAAGGCTTCACCGGGACACGCACGGCGGGGCCGAGTTTTCCCGCCAAACGGGACTTCCCGTCTGATCTCATAATTTTTGTGGGTCGAAAACCGGAGGTCCGCCTGAGGCGGATTGAGGATTTTAAATGAGGTATCAACAAAGATATTGGGCCAGAAGACATTTTTGAGATGGGTTATAGTGTCATGACCCCAAAAATGTTAAAAAAGTCAGGTGGTCTGTTTTAGGTCGGTTGAGTTCTTTACAGATTTCTGGTCACTAGCCACTGGCTACTGGCGCCTGGCCTCTTGTCACTGGCTGCTTGTCTCCGGGTCGGCCAGTAGCAAGAAACCAGCAGCCAGTAGCAACAATCCTAAAACGAATCGGTATTATGCAAATTACGTTGGGGATGCAACTTTAGGAGAGGTGCAGTATGGATCAACTTACCGACTTTTTCACTAACCTTGAAGCCACACTAGGCATTCAGGCACCCTATCTGAAATTGGCGTTCAAGGTTACGCTGGTAATTGTCGGCTTCTTAATTGTTTGGCTCGTCCTGCGGCAGGTGCTTGCTTTTATTGAAAAGCGAATGCAAAAAGTCGACCTGATTGAAATTCAAGGCCCGCTCTTCAAAATTACACGCAGGGCGCTTTTGTACGCCCTGGTGTTGCTCACCGGGACCTATCTCATCGAATTATTCAACCTCCCGTTGCTGAAAAAGATCTTTCATGCCCTCTTTGTGATCCTGTTCGCCCGACCCAGCAAAAATTTCCTGATCGTTATCATTCGTTATCTGCAGTCCCGCGTGGCCCATAAAACCGATAGCAAGATCGATGATATCCTCTTTGATCTTCTCATTCGCTTTTCGAACTTTATCATCTATACCGTGGCGGTCGTTATCGCCCTTGATCTTCTGGGGATCAATGTGGTGCCGTTTGTTGCCGGCGCCGGGGTGGCCGGGGTGGCCATCGGGTTTGCTGCCAAAGATACGCTCTCGAATCTGATTGCCGGGGTTTTGCTGATCATCGATCGGCCCTTTGAGGTGGGGGATCGAATTGAGGTCTGGACTGCGCCGGCCGGCAGTTCCACCTGGGGCGATGTAATCGACATTGGATTGCGGGCCACTAAAATTAAAACCACCGACAATATCATTATCATCATTCCCAATAACGAGATTATGCTGCGGGATATCATCAATTACACCATCATTTCCGAAAATATCCGGGTGCGGATCAATATCGGGATTGCCTATGATGCGGATTTGCAGAAGGCTAAAAAGGCCATCCTGAAAGTGGCGCACGCGACCGAATGGGTGCTGGGCGATCCGCCACCGAAAGTGGTGGTGAGAAATTTTGGAGAGTCTGCGGTGGGTTTACAGCTGCGGGTTTGGATTCATGACGCCCGCCGGCGGATGGACACGATTTCTGATATCACCGATAAAGTCAAAGAGGCATTTGATGCCGAGGGCATTGAAATCCCCTACCCCAAGCGAGACATCTACATCACCCAGAAAAGCAGCTAAGAATTTAGAAATCAACATCTGAGCCCTTGGCGGAATTCTGTGCTCTATCCGGCCGCCAGAATACCTTCAACCTTTCTGACAAATTCCATAAGGTCGAATGGTTTGGAAATAACGTTGGTAAAACCCAGTTTGGCCATTTCATTGAGTTTGGTATGATTCGGATAGCCGGTTGAAACGATCACCTTCAAGTCCGAAAGCTCGGGTTCCTTCTTGATAATGCGGCAAAGCTCCAGCCCATCCATTTCGGGCATAAAAAGGTCCAGAATCAGAAGGTCCGGACGATAGGTCCCCAGCTTAATCGTTGCTTCGATCCCGTTGGCCGCCTCCTCAATTAAATAGGGCCGATTTCGATTTAGCGTCAGGGCTTCGATCAGCATCTCCCTTATGGCCTGATCATCATCCACAATCAGAATCTTGATTGCTTCGCGCTTTAAAAGGGTCGGCAACGAAACAGTAAAGGTGGTCCCTTTTCCATCCCGGGTTTCAAAAGAAATATCCCCACCATGGGCCTGGACGAGACCATAGGTTACCGAAAGACCCAGGCCGGTTCCGCCTTCTGCCTGTTTATCGGTGACGAAGGGCAAAAACAACTTATCGGCAATTGCGGCTGAAATACCGCCACCGTTATCGGCAATCTGCATGTAAATGCGCGCGTCTTTTCTTTGAAATCCTGTGTTAATCCGGATGGTGCCATCGGTATGGTCAATCGCCTGAATTGCATTGATGATAATATTTATGATGATTTGTTCGATGCTCTGGAGATTTCCTGCAACTAAAGGCAAATCTTCATCCAGATCGAGCTGGATCCGTATGCCTGATTTTCTTAAGGTGGTTTGCGCCAATCGCATGGCGTTTTTTACGGCCACATTAACCTGTACCGACGACTTTTCAGCTACATTTGACTGTTTAGAAAAGTTTTTTAGATCGGAGACTATTTTTGCAATCCGATTGGCGGCCATATCCATATCCGCAACCAACTGGTGTAAGTTATCCTTCAAAAAATCATATGTAAAACCGCCATATTTCTGATGCGGCACCCTTTCTTTTTGCTCCATCAGCACCGGCAGGAGGTCAGCCCAAATTTTTTCAATCAGCGGTAAATTATACATAATCAGGTTAATCGGATTATTAATTTCATGCGCCACGCCCGCCACCAAGGTGCCCAGGGTTTCCATTTTTTGGGCCTGGTGGAGCTGTTGCTGGCTTTCCTTCAATGCTTCTTCCGCCCGCCGGCGCTGGGATTCCAGCTGCTGCGTTTGCTCCCGCAGCACCATCAGGTCTTTGACGAGTTGCGGCTTGGATTTTTCCTGATCTTTCATCAATGGAAATTTTAACAGGATTTATTAATGAATTCGCTGACGCATCTTTGTATCTGATCGTCGCTGACACCTGCCCGCATCCCGGGACACGAGGCCGCCATTGCCTGCCAGTTCCTTGGGTCTACCAGGATACTTTCAATAAAGGGCCAATTTCTGCACATCCGCGGTTTTACCGCATGAATTATGCACAGCTTATCCCAAAATATACAATAACGGTTTGCCCCCTGGGCAATCACGGGCCTATCGCCTGACACCTGGCAGTAGCGTTCGATAAACGTGTTGCGTTCCAGGCCCAGGTACCGGCAGATATTATCGATCTCGTTTTCGGTGATATAGGTGCCACCATACCCTTTGCAGCACTCCCCGCAACGTCGGCATGTAAACAGATCCCCCCGTCCGACGATATCAGACGTCATGACGTGCCTCCATGGCTTTTTTTAACGTCACCTGATCCACATATTTCAGGTCTCCCCCCATGGGTACACCGCACGCAATTCGCGTCACCTTTAGCGCATGCGCTTCCAGGCGCTCGGCAATAAAGGACGCTGTGGCTTCACCTTCCACGCCTGTGCTGGTAGCCAGTACAACCTCTTTTATCTGGCCGCGCTTAATTTTTGCGATTAACTCACCCAGGCGGATATCATCAGGGCCGACCCCGTTCATAGGTGAAAGCACACCGGACAGGATATGATACCGGCCGATAAAGGCACCTGATTTTTCCATGGCCACCATATCCGCAGGCTGTTCAACAACGCATAAAAGAGATGCATCTCTGGTAGGATCCGTGCATATCTTGCAGACTTCGTCATCGCTTAGGCCATAACACAGCTTACATAAACGGACTTTCTCTTTTGCCTCCAAGATGCTTTTTGATAATTGCTCGGCTTCCTTGCGCGGTGCCCGCAGGATGTGCATCGCCAGGCGTTCGGCGGTCTTCTCCCCAATCCCGGGCAGTTTGCAAATGTTTTTTATTAAATGGACAATTGTCGCAGGATAATGGCTCATATCTGATGTTACCCCTATGAGAATCTGTTGCGGTTTAGATTAACTTAATTCTTATTCGTACCTTCACTGCTTATCGACTGTACGTGTTGGTTGCGGGTTGCGGGTTGCGTGTTTAAAATACCAACAACCCGAAACGCGCAACACGTAACTCGGAACGCGATACGCGACATGCGCAACCCGAACTACATGATCCCCGGAATATTCAGACCACCGGTCAATTTGCTCATTTCGGCGGCAACCATTTCCTGGGATTTGGTTAAAGCCTCGTTTACCGCTGAAAGTATCAAATCCTGAAGCATCTCAACATCTTCAGGGTCGACCACCTCTTTTTCGATTTGGATGGATACGACTTGCTGCTTGCCGTTGGCAACGACCTTTACCATCCCACCCCCGGCAGAGGTTTCTACTGTTTTCTCGGCCAGATCTTCCTGTAGCTTTAACATCTGCGATTGAAGCTTCTGAGCCTGCTTCATCATATTACCCATACCCTTCATCACCGTACCTCCATAGCACAAAATAGCCAGGAAGCTGGAAAGCTATGAGGCCCGAAGGCTAAAAACAATTCTTCCCTTCAAGCTTCCTAGCTTCCCAGCATCCAAGCATCCCGGCTCATTTAGCGCCTTCCTGATTGATTTAAAAAAAATTGCATCGCGAAAATTATATTTTTTAGTGCCTACTCTAATTTTACGTCAATTAATTTAGCATTAAAAATTTCTATGGCATCAGCCACCAATGGATGGCTTAAGGCTCTTTGTTTTAAAAGGTTGTCATTTTGGGATTTTTTTTTTGGGCTCCCATCATCAGTTTCAGAATGGCATGTCAGCACGACATCTATATCTTTTCCAAAAAATTCCGCGCAAATCCTTTTTAAGACGGCCATATTTTTTTCGCGCTGAAGCATATTCAGAGTGAAACCATTGGCGCGCACATCAATTTCAATTCTATCGGCGGTTACCTGTTTCAGACGACACTTAGACAGACTTGCTCCCAGTGACGGATTTTTTTGCGCGATGATCTCATAGAGTTGATTCCAAGTAGCATCCAGGTTTTTCGATGCATCACCCGTTATTGCCGGAGTTTTAGGCGATGAAGGTGCGAGATCTGCCGGAGAATCTGAATGCCCGCTTTCTGCGGCCGGCTTCGGCGCATGCTTCTCAGATTTCAGATCCGATTTCCGATCTGAAAGTTCACTGCCGGGCTGGTTATAAAACTCCTGTCTCAGATGATCCAGCTGATCGATTAATGCCTCTATCGGCAAGGCCGGTTTGATCTGATCCATGCGGATAAATGCCATTTCAAGCGCGAGTTTGGCATCGGCTGACAGCCGGATTGAAACCTCCTCACGGTACAGGTAGTCAAAGATCTGGTTTAAGACCGCGGCCGATACCGCGCGCGTCTGCTCAACC
The DNA here is from genome assembly GCA_030145015.1 of Desulfobacterales bacterium. Next base: position 25,573 of record JAQYWI010000014.1, on the reverse strand, counting down.
ATCTGATCTAACTCATATTGAGGAAGATCCACTAATTTGCTGACATTCTGACCCATTTTAACCACGATCAGATTTCTGAAATGTTCAAGTAAATTGGTGTAAAGTTTTTTCAAATCATGCCCGCGATTGTAACTATCATCCAACGTCTCCAGGGTGATGGAAATATCACCGCGCAAGATGGTATCACAAAGATCGAACACATATTTTCGATCAATTACGCCTAAAATATCAAGTACCTGATCATGGTCAACCGAGCCTTTAAAGCACGCCAGAACTTGATCGAGCAAGCTTAAGGCATCACGCATGCTACCCGTAGCTTCGCGCGCAATTAGTACCAGGCTTTCATCTGAAATCTGGAACTTTTCCTCCTGGCAAAGGTACGTCATATGTTGAATCATCGAATTCAAACTGATGCGCCTGAAATCGTGTCTCTGACAGCGCGATAGAATCGTTATCGGGATTTTGTGAGGTTCGGTAGTCGCAAAAATAAACATCGCGTGGGACGGGGGCTCTTCAAGGGTTTTTAGCAGTGCATTGAAGGCCTGCATGCTGAGCATATGCACTTCATCAATGATATAGATTTTGTAAAGGCTGTGGGCGGGCATGTACTTAATATTTTCGCGCAATTCTCTAACCTGATCGACGCTGTTATTGGAAGCGCCGTCAATTTCAAATACGTCGACGGCATTGCCGGAAGTGATCTCCCTGCAGGAACGGCATTGATTGCACGGTGCGGGAATAGGTCCCGCCTTACAATTCATTGCTTTCGCCAAAATGCGCGCAACAGTGGTCTTGCCGGTTCCCCTTGGGCCCGAAAAAAGTACCGCATGCGCAACGCGATCGGAAGATATCGCATTGGATAACGTGCGGGTTACATGGTTTTGCTCAATAACCTGTTCAAAGGTTTGTGGACGGTATTTGCGCGCGAGCACGAGATAGGACATGATGAAATGCCTAAAATTTAGAATGACTAAAATGCCTAAAATTAAGGACGGAAGCCATTTGTAATTGACGAAGTACTTTAAGCGTAGGCTCGATTTTCTTTATTTCGTGCCTTGCAAATTTTGGCTGCATGCCGTGGTGAAACAGTCTTGAAAACCAGCGATATTGATGGCCCATAGACTGGCTTATTTCAATTGCCTAACAAGCCGACAACTAATGCAGTGGATGCCCTTTTCAATAGACAGGATACCTCAACTTTAGGCATTTCCAAATTTTAGGCATTTTAGGCATTTTTTTTTGGCGGAGAGAGAGGGATTCGAACCCTCGGTGCCGCTTTTGACAGCACACACGATTTCCAGTCGTGCTCCTTCAGCCAGCTCGGACATCTCTCCATATTTTAGTTGATTAGTTGAATAGTTAAATTGTTGACTGGTAAAAATAGGCATGAATATTGTCTATCTTTTACCATTTAACGATTCAACCACTATACCAGCATCAAAAGATGGCGGAAGGGGTGAGATTCGAACTCACGGAGAGCCTGAAGACCCTCAACGGCTTTCGAGGCCGCCGCCTTAAACCGCTCGGCCACCCTTCCGGCAATCGGTTTAGAAGTGGCTTCAAAACCTCTTCTCCCCGCTTAATTAAGCGAGATTTCGCATCTAATTGAAAGAATATTTAGGGGGCTCAAAAGGCTCCAATGGCTGCGTTGCCCCACAAGCGGGACGCCTTGATGCATACATTAATTTTTTTAAGATTAGATATGTAATCCCGCTTCTGCGGGGCTTTGATGCACACATTAATTTCTTAAAATCAAGACGTGCAATCCCGCATTGAAGCGGGAAACCTGATCTGAGGTTTTGAAACCACTTCTAGTTTGGTTTTGGGTAGTACTCAATAACGCCTTTAAAACCCACTGTCAATCATCTTCTGGCGTGAACATTTTCTGTATCTCGGCGGAGTACTGCCCGTCCGCATTATAAATGATCAGTGGAGGGCCGATCTTTGTACCGGGCCGCGCGCCTTTTATCCCTACAACCAAAATGAGTTTGGCGGCTGCATCTATCCGGGAATGAATTGCCCGCAGAAACTTGGGCTCAATCCCACCCAAATGCATTTGAGAAAGCAACTCGGCACTGCGCTCTGCTGTGTAAACCGTAACAAATCTTCCGGCAGTCCGCAGCATGCATCGAGCCGTCCGGAGCACATCGATTAGGCTCACCTTTATTTCATGCCGGGCTACCGCCCTTTGCGGGTCCGGATTTAGTCTTCCGGAATTCGGTTTACGGTAAGGTGGATTGCAAACAATTACGTCTACCGGTCCACCGATCATACGGGGCTTCAGGTCTCGCATATCCCGACAAAGCACCGTTATACGTTTCTGCATATGGTTTGCGCTGACATTCGAAGCCGCCAGGTCGGCTAATTCGTCTTGTATTTCAATGCCATATACGCGAATGTCGGGATTACGGTATGCCAATATTAAGGGTATGATGCCGCAGCCGGTCCCTAAATCAAGCAACCTTTCGCCGGCATCCAGGTCGGTATGATGCGCCAGCACGATGGCGTCGATAGAAAACCGGTAGCCGGAAGCATCCTGTGTTATGTGCAGCTTTCCGTTAAAAAATGTATCTGTGGTTAGCGAATGCATAATGGTCCGTTAGCCGCCGGCTCCTTGCTGCTGGTCGCTGGATTTTTCTGAATGCCGCACGAATCAGTTTAGCCATTTGCCAGAAGCAAGTTGTCAGTGAGTGACCAGAAGCTATTTCGATTATGCCCGGACTTCAGTTAAGCGTTATCATCCCAATCGATAGACTGACTTATTATCTTAGCGGTCCGATCTTAAATTTTATTTCCTGGATCAGCGGTTTCCCCAGCGCATCGTTTATTTTAGCCATCAGGTCGTTTTTCAGAAATTGAAGCTGATGAATCCAGGTTGAACTGATAACATGCACAATCAGAAGTTTACCCTTAAAAGCCGCCGGTCGAGCATTTTGGGCAATTGTTTGGCCCACAGCTTCGTCCCACAGGCGCCAAATCTCGGTGAGCTCAAAATCAGGTTTCGAGCGGTAATTTTTTAAAACACCATCGATGACGCTTCCAATATGGACAAAACCGGGTTGTTTATCGTCTTTTTTCATAAAGGTACACTATACCAAATTTTTTCCTTTTCTTGAACCGCAAACCGCAAGGCGGCTTTTCAGTATACAGAAGATCCCCTCAGACCGACTGCGCACATTCCAAATCCGGCAGCTTTTCTTCATTCAGAACGTTTATCCAACAACAGATAACAGAAAGTTTGGTTCAAGTTATCTTTCAGAATTAGCTTTTTCCTTGACTTGGCGAGTCGGGTAACTTATTTTACAAGGGACTCCTAATAATTTATTAATACTTACGCGAAGAGGAAACAAAATGAGTTGGGATTGGGAAAAGCTAAAACAACAACAACAAGGCCGGGGCGGCGTTCCGCCGCAGATGGATGAGTTAGTTGAAAAAATCAAACGGATCAAATTTCCGGGCGGGCCCTTGTTTATTATCATTGTGATCCTTGTCGCCCTGGCGCTGACAACCTTTTATACGGTTAAGCAGAATGAAGTCGGCATTATTCAGTTATTCGGCCGCTATGTGCGTACCGCACAGCCCGGGCTCAACTTCAAGCTGCCCTTTGGCATTGAAAAAGTCACCAAGGTCAACGTTCGCGAGATCCAAACGGAAGAATTCGGGTTTGCGACTTCCAGACAGCAGATGCGACCATCCCGATCCAGGCCCGGCATTGAAAATACAGGCGAAGCGCTCATGCTGACCGGAGATTTAAACGTCGCCATCGTGCCCTGGATTGTCCAATTTCGGGTTAAGAACCCCTTTGATTATCTGTTTAGAGTTCGAGACGTCCGCCGCATACTGCGCGATATGTCCGAAGCCACGATGCGGCTGGTGGTCGGTGACCGCAGTATTAATGAAGTTATCAGCAAACGCGATGAAATTGCGGTGGAGGCCAAGGGTCTTTTACAAACCGAACTGGACCAGGCCCAAACCGGAATCCATGTTGTTACCATCGAGATGAAAAAAACCAATGTGCCCCCCCCGGTGCAGCCTTCGTTCAATGAGGTCAACCAGGCTGTTCAGGAAAAGGAGCAGATGATTTATCAGGCCAAAGAAGGCTACAATAAAGCCATCCCGGCCGCCCGCGGTGAAGCCGAGCGAACGGTTAAGGCCGCAGAAGGGTACGCCTTAAACCGGGTGAACCGCGCCAAGGGTAATGCCGCCCGGTTCGTGGCCCTGTACGATGAATATATTAAAGCTAAAGATATTACCAGAAGACGACTTTATCTTGAAACCATAAAACAAACATTCCCCAATCTGGGACAAAAATATATCGTCGACTCCGAACAGAAAAACCTGTTGCCGTTACTTAACATGGGGCAATCGGTTAACCTCGGACAGCAAAGCAGTGGTGAAAAATGAAAAATAAAAGCATCTTTCTGATTCCTGTGGCCCTTATCGCCTTCGTCATTTACAGTGCCGCTTACTCGGTTGACGAAACCGAACAGGTGGTTATCACCCAATTTGGCCGAATTGTGGGTCAACCCAAAACAGATCCGGGTCTAAAATTTAAAATTCCATTTATCCAGACAGCCAATTATTTCAATAAAAACTTGCTGGAGTGGGATGGCGACCCCGGACAGATACCCACACTGGACAAGACCTTTATCTGGGTCGATACTTTTGCCAGATGGAAAATTGTGGATCCGATTAAATTTTTCCAGACCGTAAACAACCGATTTAATGCGGTTGGAAAACTCAATGACATTATCGATCCGGCGGTTAGAAACTTTGTTACCTCCCACCACCTGATCGAGGCCGTGCGCAAATCCAACCGTGAACTGGATACCACCGAGTCCGGCTTAGATGAATCGGACCGCAAAACCCGGGTTACCTATAGAATCGATATTGGTCGCCAAAAAATTACCCAGGGCATCCTGGAACAGGCCCAACCGAAAGTGACCCCCTTTGGCATCGAACTGGTCGATGTCAAAATTAAGCGCATCAACTATGTGGAGGAGGTCAGAAAATCCGTGTACGGGCGCATGATTGCCGAGCGCAACCAGATTGCGGAAAAATTCCGTTCCGAGGGCAAGGGCGAGGCCCAAAAAATCCTGGGCGAAAAGGAAAGGGATTTGCAGGAGATTGAATCCGAAGCCTTTAAGAGAGCTCAGAAACTCAAAGGTGCTGCCGACGCCGAGGCAACCATCATTTATGCTGAAGCATACGGCAAGGACCCTGAATTTTACTCTTTTGTTCAAACGCTCGAGATTTACCGTGAGGCATTGGATAAAAATAGTTCGCTCATTCTTTCAACCGATTCGGAATTTTTAAAATACCTCAAAGGGGACTTACAATAACGGTATAAAAAAAGCACCGTTTTAAGACGGTGCTTTTTATCAATTTTACAGAAAAAACTCCTGGAACTACTTGCCTTTCCTTCTTTGATGACGTGTCTTTGCCAAAAGCTTTCTGTGTTTATGCTTTCTCATTTTTTTCCTGCGTTTTTTAACGACACTACCCAACGGAGCACCTCCTTCACAAAAATTATAGTCAACAACAAAATGATTTCATAACATACCTGGCGGTTTGATGTCTATGTTTTTTTTTGGAATTGGAAAACAAAGACGGCTTATGCTATAGTAAGTTGTCGACAGAGGCAAAAACCTTGCGAATATTTAAAGCACGGAAAACGTAAAAATGGATAACAGTATTATCGTAACGAGTTTGGGAATCGGCGTGGCCATATTTGCGGGCCTGGTAATATTTTGGTTTTTTAACGCGTTTGTGAAACGAAAGCTGGGCACCGATCAATCGGTTCAATTGGCAGCATCTTCCCAGAAATCTTACTGGGAGGAAAAACGCCAACACCCCCGGGTGGCAATTTCCTGGGAGGCGATGTTGGAACCTCCGTATGAAGGCCTAAAGATTCAGCTGAAAGATATCAGCATCGGGGGGGCATTTGTCGTCTGCGGCAAACCATTGCCGCCAAAGGAAAAAATCCGACTCTGCATAAAGATAGCGGACCAGGAAGAGCTTTTGCTGAACGCGCAGGTGGTTTGGTCAAATAGCAATGTTCCCCAAGAAAATGTGATCAATCGAGGAATGGGTATCCAATTTGTTCAAAACAAAGATACGGTTCGCCAGCACCTTGAAAAGGCCATTTCGATGCATCTAGAAAAAAATAACACATAGACGACCGTCTAAGGCCGTCCATCATCCTTACTTTAAGCAAAACCGCTCGCCGAACCGCAGGTTGCCGTAACAGGTTCCGGATAACCCTGAGGGGCGCTGCCTTTTAGACCTAGGTTAAATTTATTTTGGCTGAGTTAGAAAAAATACAGAACTTAAAGCCATTTTCGCCGCACCAGATTAAAGTCGTCAACAAAACGGTGTCAATGGCGGAAGAGCTTGTCAGCAATCATTACAAGATGTCTGCAAGCCAATGGCTGCGCCCCAAATATGATGTTAAAACTCTTGCAGACCTGACGCCCGAGGAAATTGTCCATGGTCCCTTTGCCCAGATTGTGCGTTATGAAGGCCATCGCAAAAATACTGCATTAGGTTCCGGCGTTTTCGACTATTACAAAATTTGCCTTCAAGATCATGCGATTCATGCCGCGCTGGAAGATTCGCCTTACATGAAGCTTCTTCCTTTTTGCCTTTATATCATCACCCATGAATTGATCCATATCGTCCGATTCAGTAAATTTCTGCAAAGCTTTGATGCATCCGCCCTGGAAAAACTGACCGAAGAAAAACGGGTTCATGAAAATACCCATCAAATCCTGCGCCAAATCCGGGTCTCGGGAATATCGGCGGTCCTTAAATTTTATAACAAATGGCGCCAGCCCCTCGAGGGAATGCGGAATTGCTGAGAACCTATGCGTTTATTCTTGACAACGGGCTTTCCATGCCGATATTTACCCCAGCACCTATTACTTGACATCACAGCGCGGAAACACCTATAATTATAATAGTGTAAGCGTATAAGCGTTAGGTAATTTCGGAGGTTGAATTCAATGCCCATATACGAATATGAGTGTACAAAATGCGGCAAACTTGAAGAGGTCTACCAGAAATTTTCGGATAAGCCGTTGATCAAATGCAACCAGTGTTCGGGAAAACTTCACAAGCTTATTTCTCAAAGCAGCTTCCATCTGAAGGGCACGGGATGGTACGTTACCGATTATGCTAACAAATCCAGGCCCAACAGCGCTGCGGCGCCAAAGAAAAACGATGAGACCAAGGCAGGCGATAGCCCAGCATCTTCCGCAAAAAAGAAGGCATCTAAAGCATCCCCTGACCCATCCGATCCATAACGCGATCCCGCAAATATATCTTTGTTATCCATCCTTGAGCGCAGTCTCCTGGCTACTGGCTTCTGGCTTCTTGTTGCCGGCTGCTGGTCACTGAGCCAACGACCACCCGCAAAGCGGGTGGCTTGGATTTTACCGCCATAGGCGGGAAAAGAAAGGGGCGCGAAGTGCCCCAATCGTTGAAAATTAACCACCCCGCCGCAAGCGGCCGGGGTATTGAAAAGAACTTAATAACGCGGTGGAACCGTGGATTCTCGTGCGAAGCACCCGGTTTGGAAAACCAAATCAAAATTTTAGGCATGAATCGCAGATTTGGTAACCTGGGCGCCTAAAACCTTAAATTGGTAGCCCCAGGTTAGGGGCAAGAGACCAGAAACCAGAGGCCAGAGGCCAGTAGCCAAGGCAATTTTAAAAAAAAATTAAAAACCTTAAAAAATTAAGATAATATCTCTTTACAAACATAAAAGGGTGATTATTATTTCAACACAATTCCAGCACAAACAATCCAATTTCTTAAAGATATTGATTTATGCAATTTTTAGAATTCAAAACTAATTTGAAGGGAGGTGAGATGGCGCCCCATCTCTGAGAAGGGGAGAATCATATTTTGATTAAGGCATCCAAGACTTCAAAGAAAGATCAATTATATTCAAAAGGAGAATTTATACCATGAAACTGAGACCATTGCAGGATCGAATTTTAGTGCAACGTGTTGCAGAAGAGGAAAAAACAAAAGGCGGCATTATTATACCGGATACCGCCAAGGAAAAGCCGGCAGAAGGTAAGATCGTTTCTGTTGGTAAGGGTAAGCTTGATGAGAATGGCAAACGAATCGCCCCTGAGGTCAAAAAAGGCGATCGAATTCTGTTTGGTAAATATTCCGGCACCGAGGTAAAAGTCGAAGGCGAAGAATATTTAATCATGCGTGAAGAAGATGTGCTTGGTATCATCGAATAAAAAACACTATTTCAGTATATGATGGAGGTAAAACGAAGATGACTGCTAAATTGATTAAGTACGACATGAAGGCCCGTGAATTAATGCTTAACGGAGTTAGGACGCTTGCAGACGCTGTGGTTGTTACCCTGGGGCCCAAAGGCCGCAACGTCGTTCTGGACAAGGCCTGGGGTTCTCCTACGGTCACCAAGGATGGTGTCACCGTGGCCAAAGAAATCGAACTGGATGATAAGTTTGAAAACATGGGCGCCCAGATGGTAAAAGAGGTTGCCAGCAAGACAAGCGATATGGCTGGTGACGGAACAACGACAGCAACGGTATTGGCCCGCTCGATCTACGAAGAGGGCCAGAAGCTTGTTGCCGCCGGCAACAACCCCATGGATATTAAAAGGGGAATCGATGCGGCCGTAGATGTGACCGTAAAAGAACTTCAAAAACTGAGCAAACCCACAAAAGATCAACGCGAAATCGCCCAGGTCGGTACCATTTCAGCCAATAATGATGAAACCATCGGAAATATCATCGCCGAAGCCATGAACAAAGTCGGCAAAGAAGGTGTCATCACGGTTGAAGAAGCCAAGAGCATGGAAACCACTTTAGAAGTCGTGGAGGGCATGCAGTTCGATCGCGGTTACCTATCACCGTATTTTGTAACCGACCCTGAAAAGATGGTGGTTTCCCTGGATGATCCCTATATTTTGATCAATGAGAAAAAGATCAGTAATATGAAAGATCTGTTGCCCATTCTTGAGCAAGTTGCCAAAATGGGAAAACCCCTCATGATTATTGCCGAAGACGTCGATGGTGAAGCCCTGGCGACATTGGTAGTCAATAAATTACGCGGCACCCTGCATGTTGCCGCCGTTAAGGCCCCTGGATTCGGTGACAGACGCAAGGCCATGCTGGAAGATCTTGCCATTTTAACCGGCGGCCAGGTGGTATCTGAAGATTTGGGAATCAAGCTGGAAAACCTGGCTATTTCGGATCTGGGAAACGCCAAACGGATTTCCATCGATAAAGACAACACCACCGTCGTGGACGGGGCCGGTTCCCGCTCAGCGCTCGAAGGCCGGGTCAAACAGATTCGGGCCCAGATCGATGAAACCACTTCCGACTACGATCGCGAAAAACTTCAAGAGCGACTGGCCAAACTCATCGGTGGCGTGGCCGTTATTAATGTGGGCGCGGCAACTGAGACCGAAATGAAAGAAAAAAAGGCCCGCGTTGAAGATGCCTTGAACGCAACCCGCGCAGCCGTAGAGGAAGGTATCGTTCCGGGCGGCGGTGTGGCCCTGGTGCGTTGCCTGGAAGCTCTGGGAAAGATGAAAATCAAAGCCTCCCAGAAACTGGGTGTCAGAGTCGTCATGCGGGCCATCGAAGAACCATTGCGCCAAATCGCCAACAACGCCGGTCTGGAAGGATCGGTGGTTATCGATAAAGTCAAAAACGGCCAGGGTTCTTTTGGCTACAATGCCGACAGCGACACCTACGAAGATCTCATGAAAGCCGGCGTCATGGACCCCACAAAGGTCGTGCGCCTTGCCCTTCAAAATGCAGCCAGTGTGGCCTCTTTGATGTTAACGACCCAGGCCATGATTGCCGAAAAACCCGAAGACAAAGCGGATGCCATGCCCGGCGGCGGCGCTCCTCCAATGGGCGGAATGGGCGGAATGGGCGGAATGGGTGGAATGATGTAAGCAACCCACCGACATTTCGGCTTTAAAATGACCACTTAAAAGCCCTCTTGGCTTGCGCATATGCCAGGAGGGCTTTTTTATGGCGGTCACCCTTCGATTGCAAAACTTGACAAATCGGCCATAAACAGGTAATCTTATTGTAAATAAACTACTTTTTGAAATTACCTTAACTTTAAACCGAAGCGGGGCTTTAGATGAATTACAAAACAAACTTGCGAGTTAAAATGTGTGTGTCCGTCTATATGATGATGCTGCTGGCAGTAGCCTTTTCACTAGAGGCGGCCGAAGGCGAAAAAGCATTTGAGCATGAAACCGGGTTTTACTACACGGTTCAAAAAGGCGATACGCTCTGGGATCTTAGCCAAAAATTCTCTGACTCTGCCTGGTTATGGCCGGAGATGTGGCGGGAAAACAGCCAGATCGCCAATCCTCACCGTATTTATCCCGGAGAGCGGATCCGGCTGTTTCGGCGCACAGGCGCCCAAAAAGTCGCCGGAAAAAAAGGGGGGCAGCCCTTCCCGGCAAAACCTTCCCTGGATGATCTGATCCACTACAGGTACACCGCCCTGGACCGAGTGGGCTTTATCCGCAAAACGATGGTGGCACCGCACGGAGCCATATTTAAGGTGCAAAAAACAAGAGAAATGATCAGTATGGATGATATTGTCTATATCCGGCCGGAAGGAGGTACCCAGTTGGTTCCCGGTAAGCGCTACACCATCTATCGCCCCTTAAAGCCTATCAAGGATCGAAGAACCAATGCGTACATTGGCATCCAACATCTGCTGACCGGCGTCGTGGAAATTACTCAGGTGGAACCCCAGTATGCTATCGGGACGATTATCGAGGCCTATCGCCCCATAGAAGTTGAAGATATGTTAATGCCCTACTACAGGCGCCTGCCAAAAGTCATCATAAAAGACAGCCCCAAAGGTCTGACGAGCCGAATCATTGATGCAGAAGAGCACAATAGACTCATCGGCCACAACATGATCGCCTTTATGAATAAAGGCAGAAAAGACGGCGTTCAGCCCGGACAATTCTACAACGTTTACTATCAGGTGAAAGAGCGCATTCATCCAAAAGGGAGAAATAAAACCCTGCTTCTTCCGGTTGATTTTGCTGAATTACTCGTAATTCACACCGAAGACACAACCGCCACCGTGATTGTCACCAACGCCGATAAAGAGTTTGAACCGGGCGCAACCTTACATTCGCCCAATCCGTAATTCGGAAGGGTCCGGAAGGCCGGGCCGCCAGACAGGATCGCAAGCCAAAAATAAAGCGCCTTTCAGCTTTTGCCGAAAGGCGCTTGTCGTATTCAGGAATGATATATCCGATACGAATCTGCCGGCGATCGGGTTTTACGGCAGGATTTCCAGCCAGTAAGCGATACCGGTTTTCGCGGCCCGCTCGGTTATCTCCACAATGCCGCCACTGGAAGAGCTTAAGTATTTTTTCTCGGTCGTTTCATTCAGCCTGATGATCGCCGGCGGCTGAATATTGCCTGCCAGTTTTAAACCCGAAGGCGGCACGTAAATCGTCTCACCATCCTTTTCAATTTGAACATAATCATCCTGACCAACACCGCCATCGTCGTGAATATCAAAATTGATGCCGGCGAGCTGGCCGCCGGTGAAGGCATTTAATTCCATGAATACGGAGTCACCACCCGAGCCGCAACGGTTTTGTTCGGGGATAAAGCCAATCACAATCAATATCCCATCCCGCAATATAACATCAGCGATGACCCGCTCCCCGGTGTAAACGTCCAGATCCAGATACCAGCCGGCGTCATTGGGCGCTAGATCGGTAGGATCCGGCAACTGGTCATTACCGTCGGGATCCGGTGTTGCTAACCACTCCGGTTCTTCAGCGGTCAAAACCCGCACGATGACTTGATTTCCACCGGAGTCGACTTTCACCTCGGAAGCTACCTGCTTGAGCAGCTTGACCGCTACCGGCTGGTTTGAAAGCAGGGTCGCCTCATTTGGATCTCTAAATGTGCCCAGGTACTCTTTATTGTCATCCTCACTCCAGCCGATAGGGGGTTGAAAAACCCTGTCTCCGTAATCCCAGATGCCGTATATCGTTTGCAGCTTCGCATCATCAAAATCGCTGCCACCCAGGAATTTTCCGGTCCCGAAGCAGACAATGTATCCATGCATTTCGGGATGAAACATAACGTCCGGTTTAACGGTGATCGGCTGGGGGTCTCCGTTCGCATCAAGGGCGCTAAACAGCGGAACCCCAGCAGCGTCTTTATATGCCACTTCCCAATCCGTGACCTTGGTGCCGGTCAGATCAAACTTCCACAGGTTGCCTAAAAGATCGCCGGCATAAACAAAATCCACAATCTCATCAAAATTCACATCAACCGCTATCGGGCTGGAGAGCCCGTTATCCGGACCGGTCCCGGCTACGAGTTTTCGAATGACAGCACCCGTGGCGGCATCCAGGATAAACAACACCGAGTTTCCATTCGGGCTGTTATAGCCGTTTCCGGCAATAACAACCCATGTATAGTCAGCACCAAAGGACGGCTTCGGTTTGTAAGAGCGCACCACAACGGGTTTGCTATAGGAATAGCCCATATCCTCCACATCCGCCGTCTTTGTATCTTTGCGGGGAAATTCCCACAAAACCTGATTTTCACCCATGGCGTGCGGGTCCGTAATGTCAAGGGCAAAATACCCCATCCCGCCTTTGCCCAGGCCGCCCACCAGAATGGCCTGTTCTCCGGTGCTGTTCAGCAGTTTCTCTCCTTTTTGCACCGTGGGCGTCAGGTCCACATAAAAACGGTGATCGTAGTCCGCAGCGGCAAGATCCTTGAGGTAATCGAATACCAGATAGGGCACGTAACCAAAGATTTCGGTGCCGTCGACGGCTTTAAACGCATGCAGCATGCCGTCGTTGGCCCCCACATAGACGACATCATCGATAAATACGGGCGAGGAGTGCACAATATCTCCCAGCATGTGGGCTCGATTGCCGTTGCTGTCAGGATCTTTGCCGCGGATAAATTCGACAACCTGTTCCGCATCAGGGCCCAGTTTCTGCTTCTGGTCGTCGGTCAAATCGCCGTATACAAACAGCTGGCCCGATTGGTCACCATCAAAGGTCAGGAGGTTGCGGGTATCCCAATCTGTGCCCTGAAGCTGTTCCGCGGCCGACCATTCGATCGGATCGGTAATAACCTCTCCGGTGACCTCATCAAGCCGGTATGCTTTTACATCTCCGGCCCATTCACTATCGATATAGCTGTAGCTGCCCTGAAAAATGAGAACATCCGGACCGATTTTTCCAAACAGCCAGTCGCCGTTAACCGATACGGAAGCAGCTGATGACGGCTGCCGTTCCTTGATGTCTTTGATAATTCCCAGCAGTCCCTCCACCAGCTTCTGGGGCTGGCCGGCATTGACAAAAACCCCTCTGCCGTTTACGGTGCCATGCCACAGATCATCGATGGATTGGGGCTGGCGTATGCCGGACACCTCGGGCCAGACCACGTACTTGCCGTCGGTTATTGATTTCATATAGTTTGGGCTGGTGCGGTCATCTTCATAATCATCCGGATTTAGAGTCCCGGAAACGCCGAAAGCCACTGCAAAAGTGACCATGTGCTGATGGGCAGCCCCGTCCCACCTGTTGGTCGGCAGCAAATCTTCAAAACCGGTCCCTTTGGGCAGGTCTTCGGCGTCCGGAGATAAATCCGTTGCATAGTAATACATGGCAATATCAGCCAGAGTGTCCTTGTATGTATCGGTATAGGGCTGCTTGCTGCCGCCCCACGCCACGTTTTTTATGTCACCATCGGCATTGCCCACAGAGGTGAAGGCGGTATCAGTGTAATAGCCATCGGTCACCACGATGGTAAACGACTGCTGGCAGGCACCGCCGTCGGTCGGATAGGGTGGGTCTCCCTTCTTACCTTCCAGCTTACCGTCGTTTTTGCGGTAATACTCACCGATCTTTCTCAGCCCCCTTTTCAACGGTGTGCCGCCTTCCGACTCATAAGCATAAAGGGCTTCGAGGATAGTGTCAGTCTTGTCTTTAAATTCACCGCCGATCACTGCTTTAACCGGATTCAGCGGTAGAATGAGCCTGTTGTTAATGCCCAGTATGCCCACGCGCACGCCGTCTAATTCTTTTATCACCCGGGCAATGGCGGCCTTGGCAACAAACTCGCGCCGGCGATGATAGGTAAACCAGTTCGCAAAATTCTGGCGGGCTTCATCATAGGTCTGATCATTGATTTCAGGCGGCGGAACCGACACAGGTGTAGCCGCCACTATCTTGTCATTCGGTATGCTCCCTTCGTCGCGGTCAAAAGTATAAAATGAGATGTCGCCCTTTTCCATGATCACCAGGTAATCGGTATTATTAGGGGCTCTAACAAAATAATGGGCCCATGGAACCGTGAGCGTTCCATCAACAGTACCATCACCATTATCATCAAGATCAACTTTAAATGACTCCTTATCCAGATCAAGCGTTGTTGTTTTTAAAGGATGGTAGAGGGGTTTATCGGTATCGGCCGGCAAAAAAGTTTTCTTTGCGTGGCTGGGCCAGGGTTCGTATACAACTTTGGGGTTGTAATAAACCGCATTGACTTCATGCCACTGGGAACGCCAGTATTTTCGGCCCTCCGCTCTTAAATATCTCCATTCATCCGTATAGGTGTATTTGTCATCGAAAACATAACAGAATCCTTTCATGAAATCGCCATCCGGGTATATGGGAGGAAAATATCCGTCGTAATTACCTTTGACCAGGACTTCAAAAGTCATGCTGCCGGAGTCGTCCAGCAACATCATTAAATTCGTGGGGGGCGGATTGATTTTGGTAAACAGGGGCGCATCCGCCAGGTCAACCCCGCCATGGGCCATTAAGGCACCAAAAAACAGGATAGCGGCCGTCAGTACGCAAAAACCGATGACCAGTGCCCGCAGCCCGTGCCCGGATCTTAACCTTTGCAGGTAAGCATTCATATCGTTAGGGTTAAACATGAAAAGTCTCCTACAACGTATGGGAGCGCTAAAATGCTCTCCGATATCCGATTTTGATCGTGGTTACGCCTTGCTTTTCGGTGCGGCCGTAAACTGCAAATTCATGCACCCTGGGCTTACCTATTCCCAGTGAATACCCCGCAGGCGTTCCCGCGTAGCCGGCTCTAAAACGGGTTTTCCCGCCGGCATCCAGCGTCGTTGTGACCGCCTGTGATTTCGTCTCCCAGTTATCCGTAAAATTTTCATCATCGATTGTTTGAATGCCTGGTTCAACAAAAGGAAGCCCCCGGGGCGTGGGATCATTTTGCAGTCGGTCAACGGCTTCCAAAGCTGCACCTTCAGCCAGATATAAATTGCGTTGATACAACGTGTCATTGCCCGCAATCTGTACTTCGGTGCTGGCGGTTCTGGTGGCTGCGATGCTGATAATGGTCAGCAGGGCCAAGAGCATTATGGTCGCTAAAATCAGAAAATTGCCCTGCTCATTTTTCAACGGTTTTATGAGTTTCTCCATGGTGTGGTTCCCTTTTAATTTTGTCTGTCTATATCATCACAATCCGATGTTGCGGCATCTAACCCGGGTGGAATATGTCCGCTCTAAAGTTCCACCGCGTCCGGCGGGCAGCTGCACGGTCATCGAAATTTGCACCGTTCGGATAGCATCCACTGCAGTAGTCACCACCCCGGTTTCATCGTAATAGGTGAAACTAAGATTTGAGACATTCTTTTCGGTTAAACCTTCCCACGGAATAAAAGAAGCATTAGCGCCTTTGTATTTTTCCAGCGCGCCGTCTTTTATGCGGTAGGCAATTAATTCGTTTTCAACGTTATCGTCTTTGGCCAAACATTCATCTTTAACACTGTTACAGTGATCGATACGTCCATCCATATCCGCATCCATTGTGAACGCAAAATTTTGCGCATCGGTTGGTGCGATTAGACCATCATGAACCTCATGAAAACCGCTATCCTTATCAAAGTCAATGACAATTCCGGCAGCAGCTCTGCCGCTGGGATCCAGCCCCGCCATCCGTATTTCCTGGATCATCAGCTCAACGCCGCCGCGGGCGACCTGCTGTACATCGGCGGCGACGTTTTGAATCGTATAAGACCGTCCCATGGTGGTAAAAAGGCTGACCATGACTGCCATCAACACCGACGCCATGGCAAGCCCCACCACAATATCGATCAGTGTAAAGCCTGCCTGCCTGCTGATCGGAGTCGTTTTCTGAGGGGTAAATGCTGAATAGATCATGTCCCGTTTCCTTTTGTAATTGTATTCAAAACAATACTGCGACTCTGCCCCCGCCAGGTCCAGTTGACGGTGACTTCAACCGCCCGTGAGGTATTGAATTTCAGGGTGTCCTCAATCGTCGTCGTCCGCGTGTAAATGCCTCCGGGATCGCCGTTGGCCTCTATGCCGGACTCCGTAGTCGTCGTGGGATCTGACGGCAAGGTCGTTATATCCGGCGTATTTTTCAGCTGTTCCAACTGCTGCCGGGCCAGCATGTTGGCCTGAGTTAAAATATTTCCCCTGGTATTGTTGCGGGTGGCTGAAAACACCATAGTTGCCACCGCCAGAAAACCGATCGAAAAAATGGCAATTGCAATCAACGCTTCGATCAGCATATAGCCTTTTTGATTCGTCGATTTGTTCAAAATGCGTTGGCGCTTTTCCATAATAAATCCTCACCTGTAAAGAAAATCAGTCGATTCTTTCAACCCTTATGCGGCCCAGAGTGCTCACAATAACATCCCTCTGTTGGCCCTCCCGGTTTACGATTACGGCAGTACCGTTCTCAGTACCGGCCCGTCCTCTGCTGTTAAATCGGGTCCGATTACTCGTGAATCCCCAATCCGGATGACCGAGATCCAATGTGACGCCGGCAGGTAATTTTCGAACCCTTAAAAGGCGTTCATCGGTATCCTGTACCCAAAAATTGGCTTTATCAACAAAAACCTTATAACCTGTGGGATTAAACAAAACGGCCACGAAATTATTTTCTTTTACGGCGCTAAGTTTAGCCATTTCCAAATCACCCATCAGATTGTCAACCGCATTCCTCAACTTCGCATTGTTACGCCAGCTGATAAAGTTGGGTGTGACAATAACCGAAACCACGGCAATGACAGCCAGGACCACCAAAAGCTCTATAATTGAAAACCCCCGCGATTTTTTCATGGTCTCAACTCTCCATGACGAATAAAAAAACCGGATCACCCTTTTCCCCTGGGCAACCCGGCCATCCCGCTTGAAAAATTGTTTGCGGGACCCGAAGCTTTCCGTCTCCCGATTACTCGGGATTTGGCTTTATCACGGGACAAAAGAAAAAACCCTCAAAAGGAATATTCCGGTTCCCCCCAAGGTGCTATTTTCGAGTTTTCTTAAAAATCGCTTGCATAGCCGATTTAGCGATAACAGATTCTATAAGTACAGAACAATCAAGCTTCCGGAAAAATATTTATAGTAAAACAACCATAGTGTCAATATAAAGTACCACAAAATCTGATATAACTTATAAGAATTAAAAGAAAATTTAAATCTCTTCCTAAAAACCTAATTCTTTCTTAAAACACTGAAGCCCATTTTTTGCTTAGGATCCACGTCTCCTTAATGAAGGAGAATCCTGCAAATAATAACCAGAGCGGATACAAATAACCGGGCCGCATCACGTTTCCGGATGATAATGTTCGCAAGATCTGTACCAAAAAATCACTTGTTAAAAATTCATCACCTTTTCAATAGGTTAAGAAAGTGTGAAAAAAATTTCCATTTTTATAACGACCCAAAATGTGTAATTTAGGTAACAAAAATGTTCAAATTTGTGTAAAACAGGTTTTATTCCTGGAAAGGAGATCTAAATTGAAAGAACTTTTGAAATTCCGATGGGAAACACTCAATTTGCCTTTCAATCCATGTTGAAGGAAAGGCTAGGCCTATAAATCTGAAAAGCAATTCTGCAATCGTATAATCTCTTAATATCACATTTTTATTCTCTTACCCGTGCAGGCGGTCTTTGTGCTCTTTTCTAACGGCGGGGTTTTTTGATAATTTTTCTTAATACCGGCTCTTTTCTTTCCGGAGCGTCAATTTTTTGGACCAGTGATGCGATTACACCGCCGTCAATATGCTTGAATCCTTTGACATAAACCCATTCCCCCTGCCTAAATGACCCAAAATCCATGCGATGGCCATCCGCATCTGTCAGCTCGGTGATTAAGCGTTGGTCACCAAGGCTCAAATTCACCACGTAAATGGTTTGCTCGGCAGCAACGAATTGAGCCTTTTTGCCGTGAACCTCCATAATTAAAGCGCGGGCCTCGAATGGATCGCAATCATCAAAACTAAAATGTTTCAGTATGTTCGTTTCGGCAGCGGAATTTGCGGGAAGCATCAACAGGCCAAAGCCTAAAATCAGACATCGACAAACCAGCTTGGTAAATTCTTTATACGTAAAATTCATTCTTTCTTCCTTTCCTTAAAACATTTGATGCCAGTAATAGCGGTATAAATCAGGCGTGGTGATGGCCGGCATGCTGACGATGCCGCCTTCAACTCCGATAAAAATACGGGCACCGTTTTCCAGGATCGCAATCACCGGAGCAGACGGAATGGCGGTTCCGATGGAAATGACACGGTCCTTTTTTCCCAGAGCGACTACATTGCCGTCGCCATCGTACTCGACTGCCGAACTAAATTCACTCACCGAGGCACCGGTTTTATAGTTCACCGCGTAAAGACGGCCCACACCCCGCACGGTGGAAGCGGCGCACGGATCCCCACCGCCGCCGCCACCGGTATCCGGTGTATAAGTGGTAAAATAGGCCACACCGCCGTACACCCTGGGAGATGCCACCACTTTTTCCCCCGGGTTCTCCAGCCGGATAAACCAGCCGTGGCCGTTTTCAAGACTGGTTTTGGTTGCCAGCTTTTCAGCTGCTGTGCCGAGTTGAATCAGATCATCGGTCACATCGACCAGATCCGTTTCATCCAGCGTGCCGGCTCCCGACCAATCATTTTTGACGGCATAAAAACGGTTGACCACGCCGGTTTCGTTGGGGTCTGAGCGGTCGCCGGTCCCAAAGAAGATATACTCGCCGTATGTTTCACCAACCACATCAGGTGCATAAAAGATCTTACGCTGAACATTGTCCACCGCAGAAGCAGAAAACAGTTTCTGCGCAGTCCAGGTGCCGTCTGCAATCGACTCTGAAACGCTGCCCCCGCAAAAGGACATGACCACATCGTCTTTAAAAGCAAAGATATTCCCTCCCAGATCGCCGGCATAAATACGGCTGACAATACCGTCACCGTCGTGATCAACACCCGACTGGTCCACAATAGAATGGGTCATGCCCAGGGTCGGATTAAGGACTGCGTTAAAATTCAAGCCGCCAATCAGTTGTCCGTCACTAATCCGCACGCCAAATAAAGCCCGGCCGACTGCATCGGTTGTACTGGGAGTCGCCAGATCCTGGTTGTTGTCGTAGCCCCCGGGTATCAAAAAGGCATCCTCCACATCGGTATTGATGCTTACATTACAGGGTGTACCGCCTTCACTCCAGGTGGCATTTGTCGCCACGGTAACTGCCTGGGGCCTGCCCCAGGATTGTCCCAGTGACTCATAGATATCGGGGGGATTCTGATCCAAGAAATTTGATCCGATAGCGTACAGCCAGACAGGGGCAGCATGCGTGCTGATATCCAGGGCCACATAATCTTCCCCGCCGCGGCGCTCACCGATAATCAGGATCTTCTGGCTCGATCCGTAATAGACTGAAGGTGAACCGTCCATGAAGTAGTCGTGATCGGCATTATCAAGTAATTTCAGACGGCCCAGCTGTTGCGGCGCTATAAATCCCCAGATTTCGCTGCCGCCGTCATCATCAAAAGCATGCAGGATGCCGTCATTGGAGCCGGTATAAATAATCGTTTTGGCATCGTCGGTGTCCGGATCGCCATCCGGATCCGGATAATGCACCACGGCCGGCTCGGAATGAATAATGTCACCCAGCCCCGCCTCATGAATCGAAGTGAAAAGATCTGTTCTTTCCGCACTTGAGGCCACACCCAGATCCGAGTCGGTGATGCTTGTGTTTGAATCCACAAACGCGTTGGCCGTATCGGTCAGGTCCGCAATAGAGCCGGTATGGGTATAGAGATTGCGCCCCGTGGGGCTTTCAATCAGCAACCCGAGGACTTCACCTATACCGCCCTTTTCCACATCCGGCCCGTCGTTTCCCAGGGTCGTCCAAAAGGAAAGGGCGTTGTTTTTGATCAATCCATCCGATGTGGTGGCCACAGCTCCGGTTGCATCATACAGCAGGCCGTCGCCATCCAGAGCATAACGCTTGATGTTGCCGATCCAGCGACCGCTTTGCTGGGGCTTGAAAAAACCCAGATAGATTTTATCACCGGCATAGGTCCGGTTCATGCGGCTGATCGGAACCACCGGCGCCACGAAGACCGCGTTTTCTTCAGAAATGGCTGAGAGGATTTCATCGAAGGCCAACGCAAGGTCAGAGATATTATCGGCTGTAAAATATTCACCGCCGCCGTTCGTGGCAGTATCCTGCAAAAGCTGTTGGGAGGTCTTAAAGCCAATGGTATAGGTAACGATATTCTGCTTATCAAATGAGGTGCCGTCACCCAGGGTGAGATTGATGTCATTTTCATAAAGGTATTTGGCAACATCATCCAAATAGTCGGAACCGTCATCGGCGTAATCGGTTTCCGGACCGCTATGGTCGTTGTCATAATCGCCGATTTTATCTCCATTGATATAATTGGTATCGGTCAGTCGGGAGTCGATATCCTGGGTGGACTGCCCGTCGGTCATAATGATGATGTAATTTTTCTGGCAGCGCTCCTGCATGGGGGATGTATAGGTGACACCGGAATTGTACCAGCTGCTCATGCCGGCAAAATAGAGCCCGGCCTCGGCCAGGGTTTCGGCCAGGGGTGTCCAGCCGCTGGCTGTAATATTACTAACATCCGTGATTAAAGTCGCTTTATCCGTACCGATCTCGCCAACGATATGTCCGCCTTGATCATTATTAAATTTCATGATGCCGAAACGCACACCGGTGGTGTTGTTGACCAGGTCTGTAACAACCTGTTTGGCCACATCAATTCTGCTGAGAGGTATCCCGATACCGGACTCATCATAGTTCATATAATTGCCGAGACGAAGCCGTCTTTTTATATTACCACCACAAGTGTAACTTGTGGCCCGGATTTTGGCGTGCACATTCCCGTCTGAAAGCAATTCGTTTTTAACCGCATCGCAGTTAAGGTCATTTATATCTGAAGCAAATAACTGCCAGATATAGACCTTGTTCGCTTTGTCCCAGTATCGCTGGTACACTGAATCGGTAAGATAAGATCCTACATAGGGAATTGCCGGATCATACGGATCACCCGGGACATCCACCGTGGACATGCTGCCGGAGGAGTCAAAAATGATCAATATATTGGGTTCAAGGTCCGGATTGGTTACCGTACCGTAAATTTCGGTATCATCGGCCCAGATGGGAATTGCCGTGCTCACGATCAGCATTAATGCGACCCATAAGCATTATTTCATGCCTGACTCTCCTTATCTTTACCAAAACAGAAGCGTTCGGTTCCCTGACTGTTTTGATCTCTTTAGAATTTATTAAATACCTTCCAGGCGCCCACCTGAATCTGGGTATTGCCGTTGGTTGAAGTGGCCGTTACCGCATAACGCCGTACTTCAAAATACTTCATGCTGTAACCCGAACCCGCCGGCGCCGGACCGATGTGGGCTTGGCGCGGTATGCTATTGGCCGAGTTGCTCAGACCGGACACCGGAGTCGCTGTGCTTTCGATACAGCGCGCTTCAACCGAAGCGACCACGTTGCCGGCCTCGTCACTGGAATTAACCGTATTGTTGGCATCGATCGGATCGGCAGTCAGAAAATCATTGGTCATCCAGTGGGTCGGACCGCTGTTATAATTTTCGATGGCATCGATCACACCGGCTTCGGCATTATAAAACTCCCGGATCATCTGGCTTTCATTACGCACGATTTTAACTTCCGTGTTGGAGGTCCAGATGGCCAGCACACCGGTCAGAAGCAGAATGGCCGAAATCAGAATGGATGCGCCCAGCACAAAACCGTTTTGATTATTTAGGGTGTGTTTTAGCGAATTAACCATATCCATATTTTTATCTCTTTTTCTCTATAGATTGCGGCAGCGGACGCGGGTCGTATAGGTCCGGCTGACCGGCTCTTCCCGGCCCGCCGGCCGTTGCAGTGTTAGCGAAATTAAAACCGTCCGAACCTCGTTGACCTGTATCGGTTCGGCCATGGGTGTGTCGGTCGCATCCAGGTAGGTAAAGGTTAAATCGGTGACATTATTGAGCAGCGTGGCGGCGACCGGTCCGGTGCCTAGATCACTGGTCTGCTCGAGGACATTGCCACTTAAAGCATAGGTAATATTTTCGAAGGGATCATCGAAATCACCGTCATAGTTGTGGTCGGCGGTAAATTGAATGCTCGAGGTATTCGTGCCGCCTGAAATAAAACCGGCGTTGGCCGTCCCCAAAGGGTCCAATCCGGCCAGGCGGATATCGCGCGCCATCAGATCGATTCCGATACGCGTTTTTTGCTGGACGCCGGCCTTGACATTTTCGGTGGTATAGGATCGGTTAAAAATATCAAACGACCGATAAACGGCTCCAAATACAATCGAAATAATGGCAATACACATCAGCACCTCGATCAGCGTAAATCCAGCCGATTTAACCGCCTGATTTTGCCCGCAACGCAGATTTGTTTTCATACGCCGCTTCCCCTTGTGTTGGTTCGCACAATCACCCGACGTGTACTGCCGAATTTGGTCCACTCTACGGTTACCCTTATTCGGCGCGCGGAGGTCCCCAGCGGGTCGATTCTCCAGGACCGGTTATAAATACCGCCGGGGTTCCCGCTTGCATCAATCGGTGAAGGGTCAACATAATCTCCCACGGCCAATGCCGTCGAGCTGATGTCCTGGTTTTTCAGCATCTCCAGCTGGGCTTTGGCCAGCGAATTGGCCTGGGTGGAGGTGTTGCCGGTCGTGTTATTGCGCACGGTCGAATACTGCATGGAAGCAGCCGCCAGCATACCGAATGCCAAAACGGACATGGCAATCAACATCTCAATCAAGGAGAAGCCGTTTTCTTTCCTAAAAGTGTTTCGAATTTTTCTTATCCCCATTTTTTATTTCCCTTTATTGAATATCGATAAACCCCAAGCGGTTGATGCTGATCTGCCGGCTATTGGCGGCGTTGGCTACCGGTATGATTTCAGTTGCGAGGATATCCGGGGGAATCCCGCGGCTGTTGAATCGCGTTTTAAGATTGACCACCGGAAAACTCAGACTAGCGGTATCGATCTGCACTCCGGCCGGCATTTTGCGGTTAAATATCTGCCGTTCGTCCGCATCCCGGTTCCAGTTGGGAAGCCCGCCCACGCCATCACCCGTATCCACAAACATGGTGTACCTGTCGGCGTTGAACTCAACCACAACAAACGCATTTTCCCGTATCGCCCGCACTTTGGCCATTTCAAGGTCCGTCGTTAGATTGGTCACGGCACCTTCAAGTCGTCGTTCCCGATTCCACTTCAGATAGGGCGGCATGATCAATGCGGCGATCACGGCAATGATGGCAATAGTGGTTGCCAGTTCGAGAGCGGTAATTCCTGAATTATTTCGGTTCATTTTAATCTCCCTCCGGGGCGGATTAAATACAAAAATTGTGCCACATAATCGGTCCGTCAGCTAAACCGTACAGGTTTCAGACGGGCCGCAGTGGCTGACCGGATATAAAGTTTCCCGATAAAAAAATGATATGAAAAATTTCTGAAAAAGCCCGGTTAAGCCAGAAGCGGATTGTCAGCGGTATTTTGCCGGGAAGTGCTGCGATGAACTGCGGTATCGGTATTAAAATTTAATTATTTTAATAAGTTAGATAATTACCCATTGCCCGGCAGCCTGCGCGCGCAAGTCGCAATGTCAAAATATGTTGCGCTATTTTAGAAAAATTTGAACAAAATTCCGGGGAACAGATGAGCGCGTACTACAGGACATTTTGATGGTTTAACAATAAAAAATAAATTAGAATGAATTATGCGGATACAATCTTACCTTATTTTAATTAAGGTGGGATGGCTAAAATCGAATCTTGAATTACAATGATGTAATTATAATTTCAGCATTGTAATTGGATCTTGGTATGCCCTTGGGCAGGAATTGGGGACTGCGCGAGTATGCATTGTGGGTAAATCCATTTAAAAATGAGCTAAAATACCCAATTATGGTGCAAATCCTATTTTTGGTTATCGAGGACGAGTA
The DNA here is from genome assembly GCA_030145015.1 of Desulfobacterales bacterium. The sequence continues at coordinate 1,245 of JAQYWI010000014.1, read as the reverse complement.
CGAGGACGAGGACGAGTAGGATTTACGATTTCACATGCATCGTTCTCGTACTCGTCCTCGTTCTCGACACAAAATTACGCAGATGCTTCACCATACCCTGTTGTCGGTTAATTAAGAAGTTCCCGCCACCATAGATAGAAGAAGTTGCGCGTTGGATAAAGCGGGTCGATCCCGACAATTCCAGCGCCGATCGCTTTACTGTCGGCATCCGGATTGGTGCTTCCCAGGGATATTAAAAGTTTCTGGCCCGCTGAGGTAATGACGGTCACAGGCTTGGAAGGAATGCCGCCGCCTAAAATAACGCTGCGGGTGAGGTCCTTGTCACCGTCGCCGTCCGTATCCGTAAATTTTATCACTGCGGCACCGGTTAAATAATCGATCGCGTAAAGTTTGGCATTTCCGCCCGGCACACACGGATCGTTATTGGGGGTAAAGGTAGTGACATAATAGGTTTTATAAAACGCAACACCCTGCGCGAGTACCTTTTCATTTTCCTCCACCTCGCTCTCGCCCGAATTATCGACCAAACGGATAAACCAGCCCTGATCATAGCTGTCGTTTGAGTCCACATCGCCATCGGTTTGATTTAAGTTCGGTGCGTCGTCCGCCGGATTGGTCACATCAACCAGATCGGTCTCGGTAAAGGAGCTCGTACCATGGGAATCCTTGATGCTGTAAATTCGATCCGCAGCTGTGGTCGTATCGCACGCGTTTTCCCGGTCTCCGGTTCCCATGAAAATCAAATCAAAGCCTTTTTCAAGGGTCACACTGGGCGGATAGAAAAATTTACGGGTGTAGGTTGTTGATTCAACCGTGTAAGTGGGTGCCGTGAACAAAATCTGAGCGGTCCAGTTGTTGATATTTTCGTCGCTGTCCGGAAAGCTCAGCGGTTCGTCCTCAGCATCGGTAAATCGGCCGAAACGCCACATCCGGCCGCCGAGATCGCCTACATAGACTTTATCCACAAATTCGTTGTGGTCTGCATCCACAACTTTAACGCTGCTGGCCACACTGTAATTCATTCCTGTTGTGAATTCCTTGACGACTGCCCCTGTAAGTACATTCACCGCTAGCACCGCTTTACCCGCCGAGTTGTCCGCACTGTAGCCGGCGCCGATAAAAAATACCGGAGTGCCGGTGGTATCCTCATCCGATGTTTTAACCACCCCGAATTGGGGCTCAGACCAGCTTTGACCCAGACCTGCGCTGGCCAGCACATAAAGATATACAGGTGCATCGGAATCG
>JAQYWI010000284.1:3370-5719 GCA_030145015.1 Desulfobacterales bacterium | reverse complement strand
GAGAGGTTGCATTTTCAAGCCAGTCGTGATCTTGGACGAAAGTTATACGAGGAGACTCTTAAGCTAATCCAATTTATCAAGGCTTCAATGAACCAGCGGTGGAAAGAGATCAATAAATTGGACCTGCCGGTATAAACTGATTTGCTCTGGAAACAGTTCAATACCGAAATTGCGATTCCAGAAGATAAGCGGCGAAACCTTGAAAAAATTCTTGAAATTGACAGCACCAACGTGGCCGCCCGATTGATGTTGATCGTTCATTGCGCCATGGACGAAATGTGGCCTCAGGCCCTGGAACATTCCAGGATCTTTCTCAGTAAAAAAAGTCGGGAAGAAGCGAACCGATTGGGGGCCGGTCTGTTGGAACCCTTAATTCTTCACAAAATGGGACTAAAGGATGCCGCCCGAGATTTTTTGAACCGTTATTACAACAATATCCGGGATCCTTGGTACCGGGCCATCAGCGAATGCCTGTTGGGTAAACAGACCGAGCAATCCCTGACCGAGAAGGCCCAGGAGAATTCGGAATACTTGCTCACCGCTTACGTGGCCCTTGGACTTTGGGCCGAAAGTTCCGGGGAAAAGAAGAAGGCTATTCGGCATTACAAGGAGGCCATGGCATCGTGCCTGGAAAACTGGTTGGAATACGATTTGGCCAAAAAACGGATTAGGACACTGAAGCGTCAAATTAAGCTTGAGCAAAATTTAAGGGTATTTTAAAAGTCACTCTAAAATGAGATAACGAATTTTTCCGTCTTAGCATTATACGCTGCCAGTAAGTACCAGACGATAAAAAAAGCCAAATAAAGAATCGGGGTCCATGTCCAGGTGAAGATATCGACAACATAAATTCCCTTGCCCAAAAAGGGACCCAGAGCGGTATCTTGCACGGCGAATCTAAATGGCGGATACACCGAACAAAAACCGACGATAGCCAACCAGATTTTGGTGTTTCCTTCACCGGCCCGCCACAGACCGGAACTTGCGCAGGCACCGGCAATGACCATCCCCAGGCCGAAAATAACGCCGCCGATCAAACTTCCCAACCAGAAACGGTGGTCGATACCATGGGTGTCCGGCTGAAAGAAACCGTACTTTATAACGGCCGAGCCGGCGCTGTAGATGATCAGGCTCAGGATTACCGCTTTGACCATTTCATAATCACCGGTCATAAAAGGATTTCGAAAGGTTCGCTGTAGACAGAAGCGGGCCCGCTGCATAAAAAACCCGATCCACAGCCCGAAAAAGGCCATACCCCCGATCAGGGTTTTGTCGAAGGCAGCGTAGACATAAAAAGAAAGACATATTGCGATATAGATGCTAGCTCCGATGTAAGGATACACTTTGCCCCAGTTGATTAACGGTGTTTTTTTGGAATCAACAGGTTTTTGAGTCGGTATTTTTACCGGCCGGTGTAGCATCTCCCAGATAAGATATTTGATACCCAGATATGATCCGGCAGCCAGGCCGATCATCATTGCGAACCCCCCCAGGGAATAGACTCCCACAGCGGTGTAAAACCCGCCTTCAATACACCCGTTGGCAAAAGAAGAGCCTATTGCCATTAAGGCGCCCCCAAGGAATCCTTTTACATACTCACGGCCCGGTGCGCGGTAGGTACTAAACTGCCTTTTCATCATGGACGCACCCATTGAACCGAAAATCATGCCGAGGTTCATAACGGAAACAGGATGGATCCAGGGGGCAAGAGGAGCCTCCTTTAATCCGGCAAGTTTTCCAAGGCCCAGATAGTAATACAGCTGATCGCCCCAGTTGCCATATCCTGAAGAAATACCCCAGGGATAACGCCACATAAAAATCAGTATGGCCAGAATACCCAGTCCGACACCGGCCAACCACATGGGCATATCCTGAATGAAAATAAAATGGTAACCTTTACGGATTTCTTCCCAAATTTCACCCCACAAGCCTGTATTTGTAGTTTCCAACGGCAAAGTCTCCTTGTAATTTTCGTCAAATAATTATTGACCGCACCGAGACTCCAGAACGAAGTATCCGTGTCAAAAAAGAGGATACTATTTTCGAAAGATTCGTGCTGTATTGTATGGCTGCAACCCTGGTTGTGAAATCACCGGGCTGACAGATCCCATTGTTAAAGACGTCATTCAAAATTGCTTCTGCAATTTCTGTTCCATAATTGCTTAATTTAAGGGAATATTTGTCCAATTCAAGCCATTCCTACCCACATCTTATTAAAATAAAAAAACATACGAGATCGACCCCTTGGCCTGTTCCAGGTGCCAGGGGGTCGATGCGGATCATCAGCTTCATAGAAGATCCGAATATCGTCAAAAAAAATCCTCAAACAACTCGATTTTTAGGATATAA
>JAQYWI010000284.1:0-3360 GCA_030145015.1 Desulfobacterales bacterium | reverse complement strand
GAAATCCGGCGCCCAGAGTCAATGCCCCGCCCGCTATTGCCTTTCCAGTGGATAACGATTCACCATCGCCCTGCGCGGATGATTACTTGAAAGACTCTGAATGTCCGTCTGGCGCCTATTTTCAATCGAAATCCAATTTCGCTTTTAACCGCTCTCCAAAGGCGAGTTCCGATCCATTCAATATCCATCATTTAATCTTATAAATGCTTAAAGATTACACGAATACATTTTACAACCTGTAAAAAAGTCTGACATCTTATGCCCTGCAAATCTATGTATCAGACGCCCCTTTTTTCCAATAAGCCAGTTTTATCCAAGTGTTACATAGATCACCAGGTGTTTTGAATCCTGGCATGATTGTCGCAAAGGTAGGGCTATAGGAGTTTGACTATATTGAATGGTAATTGTTTGCGTTCATTGCTGCTTCACAGGTGATTGTAAGCACTGGATGTTCTTCACATCCATAATAGATACCCGCACCATTGATAACCGTTGTCGGAAAATTTTACATGTTGAAAAGAATTCCAGACAAACAGAAGTGATTGAATGATTGGAAAAAAATTAAGGAGGAAATTAAAATGAGTTATTACATGTACAGCAACACCCAGGAAGTGACCCCCTATGAAAGGATGATGGCATCGTTGAACGGAGAAAAAACCGATCGGGTTCCGGTTCATTTCTATCCCAGATGGGCTGCTTTAGAGCACATCGGCGTCACCTTTAAACAGGCCTGGGATGACCCGGACCTGTATGTCAAGGGGCAGATTCTGGCCCAGGAGCGGTTTCAATACGACTGTGTCATCGACTACGATATGATGGGACCGGTGGAAGAAGCCACGGGTGCAGTGCTCAAATATCCGGAAAACGACGTGCCCCAGATTGCCGAACCCCTCATCAAAACCAAAGAGGACATGAAAAAGGCCAAATGGAAGCTCGATCCCCGCAAAGACGGCAACCTGCCCAAAGTGCTCTATGTGGTCAGCCGCCTTAAAGAAGAGTTGATCAAACGCGGCCGGGGAACCCAGCATGTACCCATCATGACCTGGGGGAGCTGTCCTTCCCGGACCGTAGCCTGTTTGACCGGATTTAAAGAGTGGTTTTTGATCGTTGCCAGGGATCCTGACTGGGCGGTGGAACTGATGGAAATGGCGCTGGACGGATGGCTCCAGCTGGTCATTGCGGCATGGGAAGCCGGTGCCGACTGTGTATGGGTCAACGATCCGGTTTCTTCCCGCGACTGCATCTCCCGGGATCACTATGACAAACTGACCCAACCATACGAACGAAAATTCATCGAAGCCATCAGGAGAGAGACCGGGATGAACATTACCATGCATCCTTGCGGCAACTGGCATGATCGCCTGGATCTCGTCTACCAGAATCAGGCGGATTGTTATTTCTTAGGTCCCATGGATATTGAACTGTGCACGCAAAAGGCGGTCGAAACCAATGAGAAAGGACTTTCGAGAGTTAAAGCCCTAAACGGCGGTATCGGAGCGGCGACACCAGACACCACCGACGGCCAAACCAAATGTTCGTATGCTACGACCATGAAAAGAGGTAAACCGGCAGAAATCGAAGAAAACGGCCGAGTGGTTATCGAAGCCGTCGAAAACGCCGACTTGCGCTGCATTCTGGGAACGAACTGCTGGGATGTCAAGGGCTCTTCTTATGCCAATCGCGACGCCATGGTCTATGCCGCCAGAAAATACGGTCAGTACAAATAGACTGTAAAAAGGAGAGGAATGAAATGGGTATCCTAAGTGACATCAAAAATGCCATATTCGACGGAGAAGAAAATAAGACCGCTGAACTGGTTAAACAAGCTCTGGATGAAGGTCAGACAGCCGAGGACATTTTGAACCAGGGTCTTGTTGAAGGTCTGCGGACCACCGGTGATGCCTTTGAGCGCGGAGAGAAGTTCATCCCGGAAATGCTAATGGCCTCCGAGTCCATGAAAAAAGCTATGGTTATTTTAAAGCCGCTTTTGCTGGAAAGTGGCGGCGTCGGCGGTTTCGGAAAAGTCGTGCTGGCAACCGTGGAAGGGGATGTCCACGACATCGGCCTGGAACTGGTGGGCACCATGTTTGAGACCGCAGGTTTTGAAGTTCGGAATATGGGACCGGATGTACCGACGGAAGACATTGTGGAAGCTGTAAAAGAGGACAAGCCTCATATCGTCGGGCTTTCCGCGCTGCTGTCCAACACCATGGATGTCATGCCCGATGTCATTGAGGCCCTGGCAGATGCCGGACTCAGAGATTCGGTAAAGGTCATGGTCGGCGGTGCACCGGTCAAGCAGGATTTCGCCGATGAGATCGGTGCGGACGGCTGGGCTTACGATGCCGCCAGCGCCGTCCCTAAAGCCAAGGCATTGCGTTCCCAGCTTCCGGATTAATCATTGAACATGGTCCTGCAAATGATTCCGGCAGATGAACCGGTTTGCCGGTTGATCTGTGTCACTGGTAATGAGTTCACCTCCATTAGGTCAAGCGCAAAGCCGGGACAAGATGAATTTGTGCTTGTTGTTTGTTGGTTTATTAGATGACTTATGAGTTCAACTGCGTGCATAGAAAGCGCGAAGTTATCTATGACCCTTAGTAGGCAACCCCATATAAAAAAGGAGGAACACCATGCAGGAAAAGGACAAGAGAAAAAAAGAAAATCAGTCTCTCTTGGAAAAGCCGCTTTCACGCAGAGATTTCTCGCGGATTGCCATGGCGTTCGGCGTCACTTCGACGTTGTTTGCCTGGCAGAGCTTTGCCGATGCCGGCATGAAACCGGACGCCCATATGCTGGCCCAAAAGGCAAAAGACATCCAGAAAGCACGCTACAAGGTTAAACCGAAGTTCAAGTTCCGTTATGGAGCTGCCGGGCACAGTGTCGACACCATGTGGGTGGCCAAAATCGGAACGATGGATTTTGTTCGGGAAGTTGAAGAAAGAACCGACGGAGAAATTCGCATCGAACATCTTGGATCCAACTCCATCTGCGGTGAAATGACCTGTGCTGAAAAGTGCATCCAGGGAATCGTCGACTTTTATGTCGCGTCCACCCAGAATTCATCGACCATCTGTCCGTATTTACTCAATCTGGATTGGGGTGCCCTCTGGCCGAACCGGGCCGCCATGTATTCTTTTGCATTCGATCACAGGAGCGAAGATCTCTTCCGTGAGCCCATGCGGAGACTCTACGGCCTGGAGATGCTGTTCGGGGACTATGGGCTCCGCGGCTTTTTCATGAGCAAACGGAAGTTCGGAAAGGGCAAGCCCATTCTTGACTCCTTGGACAAGCTCCGGGCGACCGGTGCCAAGATCCGAACCACCGGCACCTATTTCGGCCTGATCAGCATGAGACTGA
>JAQYWI010000102.1 GCA_030145015.1 Desulfobacterales bacterium | reverse complement strand
GTCGGCAGCAAAGTGGATACCGCTCCGGTAAGGAGAGTAACGAACGCATCAAATATTTGCTCTCCGTCGGCCAAACCGGAATCAACATGGATCCGGACCTGCCGACCCATCTGGCCCTTGACCCCGACAACCCGCTGGCTCAGGGAGATGTGGGCCTCCAGGGCTCTTCGCTTGTCATCTATGAGGATATGGTTGACTTATACAGAGACATTCCGCTTGATCAGGTCAGCAATACCATGATTGTCGAAGCGCCGACCTCGGCCGTCATCATCGCGCAATACCTGCTGCTCGCCAGAGAAAGGGGTACCCCCTGGAAGAATTTGATCGGCACCATTATGAACTGCCCGCTTTCGCAATTCGTCGGTCCGACGTACCAGGCTATTACGACGTTCTTTTCCGTTGAACACGCCGTAAAGATTGCCCTTGATGTTATGGAATACATGATCCAGCGGTCACCGAAATGGAACATCGTCAATATCAATGCCTACAACATCCGTGAGACCGGGGTGAATGCCGTCCAGGAGGCTGCATTTTCCCTGGCCCTTGCCCAGGACTACGCCCGCGGGCTCGTTGAACGGGGGCTGGCAGTGGACATGTTCGCCCCCAGAATCGGCTTCTTCAGTGCCGTCCACATGGATGTTTTTGAAGAAATCGCTAAATTGCGCGCGATGCGACGTATCTGGGCGCGCATTATGAAAGAAAAATTCAAGGCCAAAAACGAAAGGAGCATGTGGTTTCGAACGGCGTGTCAGACTTCTGCCCTGCCCCTCACGGCTCAGGAACCGCTCAATAATATCGTCAGGGCGGGGATCCAGACCCTTGCCGCTGTTTTGGCAGGCGTTCAATCCATCCATACGACGGGTTATGATGAAGCTTTTTCACTTCCCACCGAAGAAAGCCACAAATTGTCTATCAGAACTCAACAAATTGTCGCTTATGAGACCGGCGTCACAAAATCCGTGGACCCTTTGGGCGGCAGTTATCTGGTGGAGCGCCTTACAGATGAACTCGAAGAGGAAATTTGGGAATTGCTCAAGGTCATTGAGGACAGAGGGGGATTTGTGCAGTGTTTTCTTGACCGCTGGGTGGAAGATCAAATCACCAAAATGCGCTACCAGCTGGGTGACGACATGAATTCAGGCCGGCAGCCCATCGTTGGCGTCAATTTATTTCGGGATGAGAGCGATTCCACGGAGATAAGCATTTTCAGACATAGCGACGAGTGGCAGCAGCAAAGAATTCAGGAGATCATCGATCACAAGAAAAATCGCCCTCAAGAACCGGTTAAACAGGCACTGGATGCACTGGAGCGTCAGACACGGGAAAGGCCGCAGGAAAATTGTATCGAGCCTATTATGAAAGCCGTAGAAGCCAGAGCCACTTTGGGCGAGATCATGGATGCCGTCAGAAGGGCGATTGATTTTAAGAGACCCGGCATGTAATCGAATTTGCCTGGCGATGGCCGGCGATCAAAGGTATGCAACGGAAAAACGCGCGATTGGCCCTCAATTCAGGGATCGTTTCTTCAAATTTTGAGATAAAATCCATGACCATGAAAATTAAAAACAAAGAATTAAGTGATCGGAATTTGAAAAGAGTGACGCGGATCGGCAATATCGCTGCAAAATTATTCAACACCAAAGGCTACTTGCAGACCACAATGGATGAAATTACGACCGCGTCCAGATTTAGCAAAGGCGGAATCTATCATTATTTCGCGAGTAAAGATGAGATCCTGTTTTTCGTACTGGATCGCTACATGACCCTGGTGCTGCAGGATTTAGAACATGATTTAGAAGAGATCGAGCCAGCCCGGAAGAAGATCCAATATATTATCTCACGTCACATCCGGCTATACACTGAGAATCCGGCTGAGGCCAAAACGCTGCTTAACGAAAAATACTGCCTGCCGCGAAAGTACCGCCGGAAAATTGATCAAAAAGAGCGGGAATATTTTCAAATCGTACGCAACGTGTTAATCATTTTTTTTGCGGGCAAACAAAACCTGCCGGGTTCCCAGATTACCGTTATTACCTTTTTACTTTTCGGAGCCTGTAACTGGATTTTTTCCTGGTATGACCCCAAAGGTGCTGTCAATTCCGAGGCCTTGTCGGAGATCATCTGGAAAATTTTCTTAAATGGAGTGGATGGATTCTGAAGGAGTGCGCAACGGTGAAACTGAGCAAATTACATGTTGTTTCCTGTGATGTTCTCATCATCGGCGGAGGGGGTGCGGGACTTCGAGCCGCGATCGAAGCCCGAGAAATGGGTGCCGATGTTCTGCTGGTATCCAAAGCCCGGGCCGGATATGCAAACAACACCATCATTTCCAAAGCCACCTTTGCGGCACCCAGCGGCTGGTCGGACCCGCGGGACAACCCCGAAGTCTACCTCAAGGATGCGGTCATCGGTGGTCGGTTCATCAATGACCAGCATTTGGTCGCCGCTGTAGCCAGGGAAGCCGGGTCCCAGATGCCCTTTTTAGAGAAATGCGGCGTCAGATTCCTCGAATCTGAAGGTCATAAATTGGCCATGCATGCACCCGGGCACAGCTATCCGCGGCATGTCCGGGCCCGGGGGCGAGAAGGCCGCGGTCTTGCCCTTCCGTTAAAAAAATATGCCCGTAAAAACGGTGTTCGATTTGCCGACAGTGTATTTATCACCCGGCTGCTGACCTCAAAAGCGGGCCGCATCTCGGCCGCTGCGGGAATTACGCGAGATGGCAAATTCCTTGCTTTTGTGAGCAAGTGTTTTGTGCTGGCAACCGGAGGTTTCGGCCAAATTTTTCTGCATACCAATAATGCCCCGGGGATCTGCGGAGATGGTCTGGCGCTGGCTTTTGAGGTCGGCGCACCCCTAAAAGACATGGAGTTTGTTCAATTTTACCCCACGGCCGCGGGCAAAAGCGGCAACCGCATTATTTTGTACGAAGATCTTATCCTGCGGGACAAGGCGGTTCTCAAAAACGCTGATGGCGATGATATTGTGATTAAGCACGGCCTGGATGATGTCATGAAAATGACCCGGGATCGGCTGGCCCGGGCGATCATGCAGGAAGTATTGGAGGGCCGCGGTGTAAAAGACGGGGTGATTATGGACCTCAGCCGGGTATCCGAACCGCACCTGCTTAAGTACCGTTCGTTGTTCAAGGATCCGCACAAAAAGGAATGCATCGTTTCGCCGACGACCCATTTTTGCAGCGGCGGGGTGATGATAAACCCAAATGCGGAAACCCCGATTGGCGGTCTCTTTGCTGCCGGAGAGACCTGTGCCGGGGCCCACGGTGCCAATCGACTGGCCGGCAATGCGCTCTCTGAAGTCTTCGCCATGGGCGGCATTGCCGGAAGAATGGCGGCGCTGAAAGCAAAGGCGCTCGAACATCCGCAACTTCCTGAAAAGAAGCTCGCCGCGGAAAGAAACCGGCTTGAATCTTTGGAATTTAACGGAAATGCAAGCCTGCGGGATCTGCGCCGTTCATTGAAGCGGACCATGTGGTATAAAGCCGGAATTACCCGCCATGCGAAAGACCTGACCCACGCCCTGGGAAAAATAGAAGCGCTTCGCGCGCGCATTCCTGCCCTTCAGTTGAAAAATTTTAGAGCGTTAATTGGGACGCTCGAGTTACAGAATATGCTCTTTTCGGCTGAAATGGTCTGCCGGGCGGCCCTGCAAAGAACCGAGAGTCGCGGCGCGCATTATCGCAGCGATTATCCCGCGGAAAATGATAAAGACTGGTTAAAAAATATTGTCATCAGCAGACCGGCGACCGAAATTATATTGCAGCCGGTTCCCGTATCCATGGACATCATTTCCCCTTAGTCGATCACTGCCGCGCAGGGGTACCAAAATCCGAGGTTGCTCAGCCGACCGGGCCGCAACGGCCGGTTAGAAAGGGAGGGATACAGATCGCATGAATATGATCGATATCATTGCCAAAAACGCGAGAATATATCCTCGGCACACCGCATTTGTCGAGGTCCGGCCCGTCAGCCGGTCGCGAAGATCAATCAACTGGGCCCAATTCGACGATCGCATAAACCGTCTGGCCGGATCCCTGATTGAAAAAGGTGTCCGCAAAGGCGACAAGATTTTTATCTTTGGAAAGAATTCTATTAACTGGCTGGAAACCTATTTTGCGGTCATGGCGGCCGGAGCCTGGGCCGTTCCGCTCAATTTCAGATTTGACGACGAAAGCATTAAATACTGTGCCAATGCCGCTCACCCGGTCGCCTTTTTTATGGACGCCGAATTCGCCCCCGGGATAAGCGCCCTTCGCGCCGATTTGCCCACGGTCAAAAACTTTATCTGTATCGACGCCTTTGAAGGCATGCAAAACATGGAAGCCCTGATCGAAAAGACCCCTGCCGGACGCCCTCAGATCACACTGAAAGATGACGATGCCTGCGCGCTTTATTTCACATCCGGAACCACCGGGGAGCCCAAGCCTGTTTTGCATGTTCACAAGAATCTGATGTGTGTGGCCTTAAATGAAGCCACCAATGAACGCTGGGAACAGACCGACTGCCTGTTGATGTTGCCGCCGTTTTATCATCTGGCGATCGGGCATTTGCTCGGGTGTATGCTTGCCGGCGGGCGGGCCATTCTTTTGACCGAGAAAATCACCCCCACCTATATATTTGAGAACATCTCCAACGAGCGGGTCTCTCTGGTTTTTCTTCTGGTCCCCTGGGCGCTGGACATTCTTCAAGCCCTGGATAGCGGGGAACTCAAAAAGCAAGATTATGATTTGACCCAATGGCGCCTGCTTTACATGGGCGCTCAACCCATCCCCGCCAGTCTGGTCCAACGCTGGTGGGACTATTTTCCCGGGATGCAATTTGACAACAGCTATGGATTGAGTGAGACCACCGGGCCGGGAACGTTGCACCTCGGGATCGGAAATGAAACCAAAATCGGTGCCATCGGAAAACCCGGGCTGCTATGGGACGCCCGTATCGTCGACGACCGGGGCGAAGATATTCCCCCGGGTCAGGTCGGGGAGATTATCGTCAAGGGCGCCGGCCTCATGCAGGAATATTATAAAAACCCCGGCCTGACGGCCCAATCGATCCGAAACGGTTGGCTGTTTACCGGTGATCTGGGCAAATGTGATGAAGACGGTTTTATCTATTTTGTCGATCGAAAAAAGGACCTGGTGATCAGCGGGGGCGAAAACATCTATCCCGTCGAAGTGGAAGCGGTTATCCAGAGGCACCCCGATGTTCACGACGTAGCGGTAATTGGAACTCCCGACGACAGGCTCGGCGAAATTGCCACCGCCATCATCGAGCTTATACCTGACAGGGTTCCGAGCGAAGAAGAAATGACCGCATTTTGTAAGCAAAACCTCCCGCGTTACAAACGGCCGCGCCGGTTTATCTTCGACCCGGTGCCGCGGGGGCCCACCGGCAAGATCGAAAAACCCCGGCTAAGAGCTAAATACTGCCAGCCAAAGTAGATCGCCTGATTTAATTTTTAATATGGACAACAGATATTCCATTAACTGCGCGAATGCGAAAGGAACCCTGCCATGAGCAAACCACACATTGGATTTATCGGTATTGGCGTGATGGGAACTCCCATGTCCGGACACCTGGCGCAAGCGGGCTATGCCCTGACACTGTATGATGTAAAGCGTGCCGCCGCTGTCAGGGCGGCATCCGCGCATGCGGGCATTCGAGTTGCAAAGACACCGCGGGCGGTGGCGGAGGTAGCGGATATCGTGATTACGATGTTGCCTTCAGGAGCGTATGTGCGCGATGTTGCTCTGGGCGATTCCGGTTTGATTGAAGGCCTGCGTGCCGGTGCGCTGCTTCTGGATACATCTTCGTCCGAGCCCTGGTTGACGCTCGAAACCGCCAAAGCACTGGGTGTGAGGGGCGTGGAAATGGTGGATGCCCCCGTTTCCGGCGCCCTGGCCGGTGCGCAGTCTGCAGAGCTCGTGTTTATGGTGGGCGGCAAAAAAGCGAATGTTAAGCGCGTTTCACCTTTACTTCAGATCATGGGCAAGCAGATATTCCACCTCGGGCCTCTGGGAGCGGGGCATGCAATGAAATGTATTAACAATCTCATTACGGCCATGACCTTTATGGCCACAACCGAAGGCCTGACGATCGGAAAACAGTTCGGTCTCGACCCGGCTGTTATGACCGATGTGCTGAATGTCTCCACCGGCATGTCCTGGATCAGCAAGAACCATATCCGCCAGCGCATCATCAGCCGAATATTTGATGATCCGTTCAGACTCGATTTGATGGTCAAAGACATCGGTATTGCGATGCAACTCGCGCGCAGCCAGGAGCTTCCGGTACCGCTCTCGGCCCTCGGCCAGCACCTCTGGATGGCGGCTGACCGCTGGGCGGAGGAAGGCAGCAGCCTCAGTCATATGGTGAGCTGGGTGGAACAGATGACCGGCATCGAGATAACCCCGGGATCCGGCCGGTAAGCCGCACTCCGGCAGCATCATGAAAAAAACGCAGAAAGGATGATCAAGATGCTCATCCGATTTTTTCCTTAAATTCGGTTGCCGATAAAACATACCCCAGACATCGCTTCACATTTTCCAGGCCTAAAACATGAAGATCCTCGCCATACATACTGGCAACGCAATCTTCAATCACTACGACCTGGAAATCCCGATTAAATGCCGAAAAGGCGGTATTCATGACGCAGGTGTTGGTATTGATACCCATCAAGACCACTGTTTTTATATCGAGCGTGCGAAGAAGAATTTCCAGATCGGTGCCATAAAAGCAATCCAGGCGCTTTTTATTATTAATCACGTAGTCGGCCGGCTCAAGCAATTCCGGAATAATCTCTGTCCCGGGACTTCCTTCCAGATTGTGCACTTTGGTCGTCGATTTTCTACCCGGACTGAGACGGTCTTTTTCATTGAGGACATCCTGCACGGATTTCCAGAACCCCACTTTCATTCCTTCTGAACCGAACCCCGCAATATTTCGATGGATGAGGATTACATGGATAACGGGAATGTTTCGTGTGCGTGCAAATTTCAGAACATCGCTTGCATGCGTTATCACGCGTTTACAATCCTCTGGCGAAGCAGGCATTGTGGCTGCCGAGGGATCCAAGTGGCCTCTGTGCATGTCTACGGCAACAATGGCCGTTTCGGACGGGTCAACCGTAAGCTGTTTTTTTAAAGTAGAAAGCATACTCGATCTGTTAATAATTTTGATCTGAGCCATCGTGTTTTCCTTCTACAGGTTTCGTAACCTTTCAAACAGTTCTGCCGGCAATGCGCGACCGAACGCCGCGTTTTGACTGGCTTGTTCAGCAGTCCTGATTCCCGTTGCGACGGTCGCTACATTGTTGTTGGAAATACAAAAACGGAGCGCCAGTTCGGCCGTCGACATCCCGATTTCGTTTGAGATTTCTTGAAGTTTGTCTAAACGCACTTTAAATCTTTTCATGTTTTCCGGTGTCAGCAAGCGGGCCCGAATATCTCCTTCCACGAAAGTGTGCCCCTCTTTAAATCGGCCGGTAAAAAAGCCACGCTTAAATGGAATGCGCGCGATTATGCCGATATCAGATGTCTTGGCTTTCTCAAAAACCGTTTCCGGCTCGCGTTCTAAAAAATTGTATTCCATTTGCATTACTGCAGGGCGGCCGTTTGTTATGGTCAGTTCGCATTCCGGTACTGTATTTACGGACACCCCCCAGTGTCTAATTTTTCCCTGTTCGACAAACGAATCGAGCAGGTCAAAACTGTCTTCGTTTTCGATATTGCCTACCGCCGGATTATGAAGCAGATACAGGTCAATCGTTTCTAGGCCCAGTCGTTTCAGGCTGGACTCAACACAGTTTTGAATGTAGTCGGGGGTAAAATTGAGCTGGCCGGTCACCATATTGTTGCCACCCTTGGTGCCGACAAGGATATTGTCTCGATCCGATCGCTCCCTGATGAACCTTGCGATGACTTCCTCGCTGTGCCCTGTTCCATAAGCGTCTGATGTGTCGATAAAATTAATTCCTTCATCAACAGCTGTGTTCAATGCGCGGATGCTTTCGTTATCGTCGACCGGACCGAAAACACCTCCGATTGTCATGGCACCGAACCCGACGACACTAACCTCAAGACCCGTGCGTCCTAATATCCGCTTTTCCATACAACACCCCCTTGTTTCAATTAGGGTCCCGCTTCGGCCGAAAGAAAATTTTCAGGTAGAAGCCCAGGAATAAATGGTCCGTTATGGACTAACGTAACATCAACTGATTTCTATTCCTTCAGCGGAACAATGGGAACCAGCACATATGGTTGTTTGTCCTTGTCAAAATGGATCGTTACATTTCCACCAAAAATTTTGGGCGGACGATCTGTGGGGTCATTATGCAGGAACGGCCCCACACCCGTGAAAGCGTTTTTCATGTTTGAGAGACCCTGATCGGCCCCACCCGGGTAAACATAATCCCTACCCCGCACCGATAATGCGATGCGATATCCCTTGGGCACAACAATACAGGTCGGCCATATTTCCACATCCAGTTCCACAATTTCACCAGGTTTGAGTGGCTGCTTTTCATCGTGTGTATGATACGGTCGGTAGGGTAAGGACAGCTTTTTGTCCAGCTTTCGGTGCGACGCCCGCAGCCATCCCTGGGCCACGGGTGTGTGCGGATCTAATGCGCCTTGAAAAACAACTTCTTTCAGATCAGGCGTAAATACCCTGAATACCAAAAACAGATCTGCGTCCTCTGTATCAGAAGCTATCCATAGTTTACAGGCCAGAGGTCCGATAATTTCCGTATCTTTTTCGAAAGGCTCAGATAAAAACGTTATCCCATCCCCCAGGCCCGCGTAAGAAACCGTGCCACCGTCTCCGTTCGATTCGGTTTCTAGTGTGAGGCCGGGCTGCAGATAAAACTGGGTCCATTTCGTACGTGCAATGGGCCACTCGTTTTCGAATCGCTCTACGAACTTGTCAGTATGACGGACCTGGAGTTGTACTCGCGGACGCTTGTCCCAGCCGTTTTGTTTACCTTTGAGGTAGTAGTCAAAAAAGGCTTTTTGGATTTCACGGCCATAGTCCGTATAGAATTCGGTCCAGTGTTCAATCCCATGACACTCAAGCCATTTATCGTTAGAAGCGGCCTGTGTAAATGCTTCAAAGTTTCCGCGTGGGTGCAGGCCGTTTCCTCCCCAGTTAGCGGCTGACAGAAAAGGCACGGTCACCTTCGACCAGTCGGGCATTCGAGACATCCAATACTCATCGAACAGGTAATGTTCGCGCACGGATTTGCCGAGATCTTCGCGATTGGCGCCCAGCTCTTCTTCAGAGAGTTCCAGGGGGCCGGATACCCAATCTCCTGTAAAACGACTGCGGTGACCGCGAGAACCCAAACCGTGCTGCACGCTTGTTACCTGCATGTCATACCAGTTGGCCATAAATGTACACAAAATACCGCCGTGATGGGACATGTCACGGTAATAGTCGGCTGCGCCTTCCCAGGAGCACATAGCGGTTAAATGGGGCGGCTGAATAGAGGCTACCTGCCACTGGTTCATGGCATAATAGGAAATGCCATTGATTCCGATCTTGCCGTTGGACCACGTCTGCGCTGCGGCCCATTCGACACAATCATACAGATCCCGAGTTTCTCTGGGCGACCATACTTCCACATAGCCGGGGGAGCGGCCGCATCCTCTCGAGTCCACGCGGACACACACATAACCATAAGGAACCCATTTTTCAGGATCGCATACTTCCCAGCTTTGATAATTGTTGGTTGAGCCTGCTGTAACGTCTGGATGTTCATCGGCCATTCGCTTCCAGCAGGAGATATACCCATCCTGAAAGGCAAGATATTTTCCATAGGGACCATAGGTCAGAATAACCGGATATTGACCCTCATTGATGGGTCGATACACATCACACCTGAGGGTGATGCCGTCATCCATCCCGATCGGAACATCCCAGTCGATGCGCATACCGTCTCTGATTTCGCTCTTTTTATTCATAACTTTTCCTCCCGGTTTGGTTTTTAAAAGAAAGAGAAGCGAACCTCAGGCCATTTTCCGTGGTAGCCAGGTGGCAAGTTCTGGAAAGACAATGAGTATTCCCAGCACCAACAGTATGATCGGCACAAAGACAGCCGCTCCTATAAACAGATCCTCGAGAGATATCTGGTCGCGCAGCACACCCTTCATTACGTATATGTTCAGACCCAGGGGAGGCGTGATGGCGCCCACCTCCACCAGGATCGTAATAAACACGCCAAACCAGATAAAATCGATTCCCTTGTCAACCATGACAGGCGTGACAAAAGGCAAGGTCAGAACCATCATGGATATGGAGTCGAGGAACATCCCCAGAATGACATAAAAAATGGCCAGTAGTCCCAGTAAAGCAAACAGGCGAACATCAAGATGAATAATTGCGGTCGTCACCATATCCATCAGGCCGCTACGAGTCAGAAAGGTGCTGAAAACAGACGCCCCGGCCAGAAGCAGGAATATCATGCTGCTGGCGTGTAGCGTACTGAGCACAGAATCTTTGAATACCGGCCAGTTTAGTTTGCGGAGGGCCAGAGCCAGAAGCATGGAACCAAAGGCCCCCAGGGCAGCAGCCTCAGTGGGGTCTACCAATCCGGCATAAATGCCTCCGATGACGAGCAGGGCAAGCACGAAAATGGTCCACAACCTGTAAGATTCATACAAACGCTGTCGCAATGGGGGCGGTGGGGGAACTTTGCCCTGCAACTTCCAGGTCGAGCTGAACCGTACCAGGGGTATGATTCCGATCGCAATGACAGCGACATAGACCAATCCGGGGAAGATACCCGCGATAAAGAGTTTTCCGGGAGATGTCTCGGTGAGGATCCCGTAAATGATCATGATGATGCTGGGCGGGATCAGAATCGCCAGCCCGCCGGCCGAAGCCACGATGCCGGTGGCCAGGCGCATGCTGTAACCGCTGCGAGTCATTTCAGGCACGGCAATTTTGGAGAAGGCCGCGCAGGAAGCCAGGCTGGAGCCTGCCGCAGCTCCGAAGACAGCGTTGGCAAGCACCGTAGCGATACCCAGTCCTCCGGGCAGATGCCCGACCCAGTCTCTTGCAACCTTGTATGCATCACCGGTGAGTCCGGCATGAAAGGTGAAGTAGCCCATGAGCAGAAACAGGGGGACGGCGATAAAAGTGAATTTGGCCAGGTACTTGAAGATCTGGGAGGGAATATAGGTGATGGCGGGGACCAGGCCCATGAAATAGACCAACCCGCCGGTACCTACAAACAGCAGCGCAAAGGAGATGGGGCACCGGATAATTATCAGTAACAACAGGACAGCAACACCTACCATGCCGGCAATTATGTCAGGATCCATCACCTTCCTCTGCGGTTACCGTATGCATCTGTAGCCCAGCCGGTCTGAGTTCACGCCTCTCTTCCCCAGGCCTTGCGGATCAGGTTGACGGCGCTGAATATCAGCTGCAGGGCAATCAGTCCCATGCCGACCACAAACAGGAAGCGGAAGGGCCAGATGGGCCAGGGAAATGCGCCCAGCCGGACCTCTCGGATGAGAAACCATTTCCAGGCAAGCCCCCAGCTGGACCAGGTCAGCAACCCGAATACCGCCGCTGACAGCAGCAGAACGACTGTATCCAGGATTGTCTGAGCCCGGGTTGATAAACGTTGGGTAAACAGAGTTACGTTTATGTGTCCGCCCTGCAAAGCCACATAGGCCATGCCGAGAAATACCGAGGCGAACATGATGGTCTCACACGCTTCCAGGGAACACGGCACCGGATGCCCTAGTTTACGGCCAATCGCCCCGGCAGTGGCCAGCAGCATGAGGATTACGATGCCGCTACCGCCGGCCACCGCCCCGGTTTTAGAGAGTGTTTCTACAAATCGGGTGGAAGCATTCAGAAGATTCACTACAACACCCCATAATCATATACACATTTGTCTTATTTCTTGGGCGCCCAGGGATAACCTTTGGTGTCAACCATTGCCTGATACTTGTCTCTCAGTTTCTGGTAATGGGTCCAGACATCCCGGGCGTGCTCGCCGCCGGGCATCTTTTCCACCTGTTGCACAAAAGCCTCTTGAGCTGCAGGCAGGATTTCATTCTCC
Organism: Desulfobacterales bacterium; assembly: GCA_030145015.1. The sequence goes on along the minus strand of JAQYWI010000102.1, from coordinate 7,440 downwards.
AGCTTTTTCCTGTCCGCCGGCGTCATCTGATGGATCTCTACCCCAAAGTTCTTCCACTTATTCTGTAACAGCGCCGTCTCTGCATACATGGCTTTGGCGAAGTAATCGATCCAGTCGGACTGTAACTTCATGAAGATTTCCTGGATGTCCGCGGGCAGCTTATTCCATGCCTCAAGCCGCATTGAGCGCTGCGTGCCCATGGAGTAACCGGCCCCAACCTCCACCACGCTCTTTATCACCTCCCAGTGCTTGAAACCGTCACTTACAATATAGGTGAAGCCGGAGCCATCCATCGTCTTGCGGGCCAAGGCCTCATAGATATCGCCATAGGGCATGAATACGGATTTCAGTCCGATCCGCTTCTCCCCCTCAAAGAGCGAGCCTCCGTAAGTGCGGACAGTCTTGCCCTGCATGTCATCGAAGGTGGCGACTTTTTCTCTGAAGCCGTAGTGCATCAGTCCGCTGTGGTGAGTGAAAAGCGGCTTGATCCCCAGTTTTTCATGCTCCGCTTTGATGTAAGGGTCCTGATTGTAGAGGTCGGTAGCGGCTTTTTGGGCAACCCACAAGTCCGAGCTGACGCCGACCATCTCCACTATCATGGACAGGGGCATATCGCTGGGGAAATAGGGGGGACACACCTGGGCGACATCCGCCAGACCGGTCTGGAGGGCCGGCAGTGCTTGCGGCCATCCGGAGAGGGACCCGCCAAAGTAGATCTTGACCGCGACCCGGCCCTGGGTGCGTCTCTCTACCTGGTCTTTCCACCAAAGCAGGTGCGGATAGTAGAACCCGGCCGCCGGGAATGCTTCAGCTTGTTTCAGGGTAATGATTGGCTTTGTCTCTGCCGCCTTCACCGGACCGGTAAAAACGATGAGCGGCAGGCTAACCGCCAGAAATAGTATCAACACTGTTAAAAATCTCTTTTTCATTTTACCTCCTCCTTTAATTTGGTGTTGTCCCATTTGAAAAGAAGAATCGAATCTATACACCTCTAATCCGTTTTTATTTTTTACTCTATCCATATACAAGAGTCGATGCTTATGTCAATATATTATGGCACATTGTGATCGCATAACGGCTTTGGAAAATATGCTTTAATATTTATGTGATCACCAAAGAGAAAATGATTGAAACAATCAAACGAATTTTGAATGATGTCCCTATTTTTCTTCAGCAAATTCCGCTAATCGCTCTATCACAATGTGGTCTTTTTTCTTGACTAACCTGCCCCAACATGAAATCTTCCTGCAAAAATGGGTATCGCAAAAGGAATAAAAAGGGAGGGTATAAGTTATGAAATATGAAGATTTCATGGAACTGCTGAAGCATAGACGGAGCATCCGCAAATTTAAGCCGGATCCCATTCCCGATGAATACGTTACCAAGATTTTGGACGCAGCTCACTATGCAATGTCCGGAGCCAATGCTCAGCCCTGGCAATTCATCGTGATAAAGGACCCCGAAGTTAAGGAGAAGGTTTATAAGGCTTACCTTGAATGTCATGACTTTGTTTATCATATGGAGCAGCAGCGAATCCAGGAGTATCGGCTTCCCGCATTTGATATTGCCCCCTCGGAAAAGGAAAAGTCCGTGGGAATGATAGGGGGTTGGAAAGATGCCGCGGTATATATAGCCCTACTCCAGGACCGCAGAAAACAATGGGGTTCCGTCTTGGTGGCTAACCAGAGCTTACGGGTTCTTCCGCTGACGATGGGACACTGCTCCATGGTTATTCACCTTGCCGCGGCAGCCCTCGGGTTAGGCTCGCAGAGGGTCGATTTCAGTTTTCAACAGCCCTTCCGGGAAATTTTGGGATACCCTGAACCCGTAGAACTGGATGTCATTATTCCCATAGGGTATCGAGCATATGAGCCGGGTCCCCCGCATCGCCTGCCATTAGATGAGTTAGTTCATTATGACAGGTATGATATGCGCAAATACATGCGTAACGAAGACTTCCTGCAGTACCTCAAAAGAATCAGGAAGATGGGAAGGCCGGGATATCGAGTTGCCATCGGAGAGGAGTAAGATATGAAAAATTTGTTTGAAAATTTTTTAGTGCCTGTTTTGATATCCATATTTATTTTTTCCCAGATCAGCGTATCTGCCGCACAAGCGCAGCAGGCTTCAACGCCCGTCAACCTGAAGGTGGTGACATTTCCGTTTCTTTCATTCGCGCCTTTGTACATTGCCCAGGACGAGGGTTTTTTCGAGGAGCAAGGGCTCAGGGTTGAGTTCATGAAGATGTCTGAGGCAGCAGCTATCCCGGCCCTGATTAGAGGTGAGATCGATGTATGGGGCGGACTGCTCAACACCAACTTTTTAAATGCGATGAAACGCGGTGCCAAGATCAAAATTGTTTCAGAAAAAGGCTATTTTTCATCCACCGGCTGTGTATCAGGCGGCCTAATAACCAGGAAGACACTTATCGAATCCGGAGAATTGAACAGTCTATCCAAGCTTAAAGGCCGTCGTGTTGATATTCGTCGAAGCTCATATCAAGAATACTTCATGGATAAGCTGTTAAACAAAGCCGGTTTAACGCCCGCTGATGTGGAAAATGTGGATGTTAGCCCCCCGGGTGCAATAGGGGCATTGAAGTCGGGGCAAATCGACGTGGCGTTTGCTGCCGAACCCTGGATTACACGTATTTTGAAGGCCGGAAACAATGTCCTATGGATACCCGTGCGCCAGGTCGTTCCGGATTTAGAGCACGCCTTCCTTGAGTATGGTCCGAATTTGTTGGAAAAGAACCCGGAGGTGGGAAAGCGATTCATGACCGCCTATCTGAAGGGAGTCCGGCAAACCAGCCAAGGGAAAACACCACGTAACATAGAGATTGTAGTCAATAATACCCGGATAAAGCCAAAACTTTTGCAGGATGTTTGCTGGCGGACATGGCGCCAAGACGGTCGCATGAACACCAAAGCTCTTTTGGAGTTTCAGGACTGGGCGTTTAAAAAGGGTTTACTTGATGGTAAGGTCCCTGTGCAGCAATTCTGGGATCCCCGCTACGTCGAGCACGCCAACAAGGTGCTCGGAGCACCCCCAAAATGATGGGCCACGGAATTCAGCTGCCAGATTAAGCCGGAAAACGATCCGGCGCCGCTCGATCGAGCTATGCCGGACAGGCAATTCATGGCCCCAGGAGGACTCGTCTTCGCTTTTGCAAGCTTCGCCTCGTTAGGCGATTCAGGCCGGAAAACGACAAGTTGTGAGAAAACGGGGGCGTTCTATAATTTTATTGCGAATTTATTTTATTCAAAAGTATTGTTTTAATTCAATTGCTTATGAATAGGTATAATTTTTTCAGCAGCCTGGTTTTGATTTTCCGGTGGTTAAATATAATGACTTGAATGTTTGGCCGGCAGTCTCTTGTCCAGTGGAATTTATAATCTTCATCTCCTCTCATAAAATCCAGCTCCTCATACCCTTTTTTTATATATCTTTTGATATTATAGACCAGAAGCACGATTCCCGGGCTATATCGATGGTAGTCAAGGTTGGTGCCCTGTTGATAAAGGAAGATTTTTTGATTCCATATGAAAGAATAATGAATCGCCAGGTATGCGCCTGTGTTGCGGTCTTTGATGTAACTCAGCTCCGTGTTTTCGGGAGGGACCTGACGAATAACTTCATCATGAAAAGAGCAGGCCGTATCATCGCAAAAAAATCCAGACATCCCTTTTGCCTGCCACCGAAGATTGTGCAGGTTCTTTAGCGCATTAAATACGTCAAGTCGATTCGATTCGTCGGCGATGCCGTATTCAATGGATACCGCTTTCTCAAGATTTTTGACTTTTTTGCGCGCGTTGTACCGCGCTTTTTTGGAAAGGCCGTTCAGATATTCTTCATAGGTGCCGGGAAGCCCGATAAAGGGGCAGGTGGTCCAGTTACGAATAACGGCGCCCTGGGATTCAAAAAAATCGGTGGTTTTAGAGCCGATGAAAATATCGGTTAATTTGGCAATATCCCAATCTTTATAATCCCTAAAAAGAAAACGGCATACCTTTTGGAGAACCTCTTTATGTCGGCCCGGCAGCGATATGAAGTCCAGGTGTTCCGAGCAAATCAATCCACTGCCGATGAATTGGATTTCTCTTAAAGCGATACATTTTTTGTACAAAACTTTTTTGATGCAAAGCGGGGCAATGCCGATAAGCTGTTCACCGTCCCGAACCCCGATCAAAAGCCATTCGAGATCAAAGCCGTACCTATGCCACCAAACGGAAAGCCATTTCCAGGACATGAAAAAGTTGTCCTTTTCACACGCTTCCAGTAATCGGCCCCATTCACTTTCTAACTTTTTGAAGTCATCCTGAGTAATTATGCAGGCATCCACGCTCAGTCTCTTCGGTTAGCCCTTATTGGGGGGTTCATCGAATCCCGGCCGTATAAAATTCCTGGCTTCCGGAAATAGTTTCTGCACCCGTCTGCGCAGCCCGTCAAGGTGCATCATTATGGAAAGGATTTGATCCTGGTGACCCGCAAAATAGGTGTGCATATGTCCCCAGGCGGCTATGGAACGGTCAATTGCTATCAAGGCCACTTTGGCGGAACCATCTGAATCTTTTGGGAAATCCTCCAATATTTCCGGCGCATCGCCCAGAGTGCCGTGAACGGATCGCATCAGTTTGACATAAATAAAATGGTGATACCAATAAATGATTTCGATCATTTCATCCAGGCTGGCCGGTCCGTCCAGGTTATCGATTTTTTGCAATTCGGGTGCATTTTTTCCATCCGATTTATCAACGACCTGCAGTGAGGGCTTATATTCAGATTCAAAAAATTCGTCCACCCTTTCATAGTATTTTTGGGCGGCCCGGCAGCATTCATGATTCCGGACAATTTTATCTTTGATGCCTTCTTCCCGTGATGTTTCCTCAAAATCAATGGCGTCAAGGTCTACTCCCAGTTCCTCGGCGGATTCTTCCAGCATGTCACGCGTCGCTTCAAAAATTTCAGAAAGGTTTTGCCAAAACTTTTCATTGGTTATATCACTGGCTTCAGGATCGTCCGTATACTTCCGGGACATTGCGAAATTCATGCAACGCGAGGTGAAAGCGCAGCGTTCACACCATCGATCGCAATAGTTGTAGATTCCGGAAATCAAATCTTTGTTTTCAGCAAGTTTCTTGATTTCTTCTTTTTTCATGGATTACAATAGCCCTCGTATAGGTGTGATCATAAATTGGCATTTCCAAGCGATATCGTCAATTAGAAAGGGGAAAATATGAAAAATAAACAACCGTTATTTATAATTTTACTGGCGACATTTGCCGGTTTTACCGGTGGTTTTATTTCAAATCAAATTTTTCAAACGAAATCCGCATACGCTGAAAAGGCGCCCAGCCATCAGAAAGTTGTTATTGCCGAAGAGTTTCGCGTGGTTGATAAAGATGGAAAGATATTGGGCAGCTTCGGAACTCCGGGTTACCTGCTGGATATATTGCCCAAAATAGACGAATCGCAAGCCCCCGTTCCTCAATTGCGACTCGGTCAGGAATCCGGTTTTCAAATTATTCTTTCGGCGAATAAAGCCGAAGGATCCCGAATCGTCATGAAAGACAAAAAAAATAAAAACCGTGTGATAATCGGAAATACGAAATTATATATTCCACAAACGCAAGCTACCTACAAGCGCCAAGTATCTTCAATTGTTTTGTTCAACCATCAGGGCGGATTTCTTTGGTCGGCACCCGGCGGAATCAAAGCAGGATGGGACAGATAAATCCCGTCAGCTTCTCGTCCTAAACTAGGAAAATAGAAGCCCTAATCTGATCAAGCTCTTTTACAATGGATCGCCGGTACAGTCGGGCTGGCCTCAGTAAGCACAATTGCGGGGTTATGATCTTTAGGCTGGGTTTGATCAGCGGGTTATTCCTGCTGAATGATCTTGCGCAGAACATACGGCAGGATACCGCCGCCGTGATAATAATCAACCTCGATGTCCGTATCGAGCCGGACAGTGACCTTAAACTTGATTTCACTATTATCGGACCTGACGGCCCGCACCTCCAGCTGCTGCCGGGGCTGGATATCTGCGATGCCGCCGATAAAATAGGTTTCAGATCCGTCGAGGCCCAGATTTTCTGCATTTTCGCCGGGCATGAACATCAACGGCAGCACCCCCATCCCCACTAAATTGCTGCGGTGAATTCGCTCGAACGACTGGGTGATGACGGCTTGGACCCCCAAAAGATTGGATCCTTTGGCGGCCCAATCGCGGGAGGATCCGGCACCGTATTCTTTCCCGCCCAGCACCACCAGCGGCGTGCGATCACCCTGGTAAGCCACGGCGGCATCATAGATATACATTTCGGTTTTCTCGGGAAATTTGACCGTGTAGCCGCCTTCTTTTGAGCCAACCAGTTTGTTCTTCAAGCGAATGTTTCCGAAGGTGCCGCGTAGCATGACCTCATGATTACCGCGCCGCGATCCGTAAGAGTTAAATTCAGCCGGTGCGATACCTTTGGCAATCAGATACTGACCGGCCGGATACTCTTCCGGAATAGCGCCGGCCGGAGAAATATGATCTGTCGTAATGCTATCCCCGACAACCGCCAGGACCCGGGCATTTTCGATATCCCCCTTTTTAGACAGATCCAGACTGAAATTTTCAAAATAAGGCGGATTCTTGATATAGGTGGACTTTTCATCCCAATCATAGGTGATGCTTTCGACATCGGGCAATCCCCGCCAGAATTCATCGCCGTCAAATATCTTGCCGTATTCCAACTCAAAGAAATCTTTTTTAACATGTTGCCTGATCAGTGCTTCAATTTCCTGGTTTTCGGGCCAGATGTCGTTCAGATAAACAGGTTTGCCGTTCGGATCCAAACCCAGCGGTTCAAAGCTCAGGTCGATATCCATGCGCCCCGCCAGAGCGAAGGCCACCACCAGCATGGGAGACGCCAGAAAGTTCGACTTTATCTGCTGATGGATCCGCGCTTCAAAATTGCGGTTGCCGGAAAGCACGGCGGCCACGTTGAGATCATTGTCAACAATGGCCTTCTCAATGGCCGGATGAAGCGGCCCGCTGTTGCCGATACAGGTGGTACAGCCGAATCCGGCCAGATGAAAGCCGATGGCTTCAAGATAGGGTATCAGGCCGGCATCTTGCAGATATTGAATAACGACTTTAGAACCCGGGGCCAGAGATGTTTTTACAAAAGGGGCTACCTTGAGGCCGCTGCGAACTGCATTTCTGGCCAGCAGACCGGCACCCAGCATAACAAAGGGATTCGAGGTATTGGTGCAGGAAGTAATGGCGGCAATCACGATACTGCCGTTTCTAATCCTGACGGGCTTTCCGTTCAGATCCACACCGCAGCTGAAATCGGTGAGCGGAACGCATTTCCCGGATCGGGTGGTCTGGGTTCCGGATTCTTCATGGAACTGGGAAATGCGTTCCATCTCCTCATCTCTTTCATATTT
>JAQYWI010000437.1 GCA_030145015.1 Desulfobacterales bacterium | reverse complement strand
ATCATGGGTGATTCTCATACCTGTACCCATGGTGCATTCGGTGCATTTGCCGCCGGAGTCGGGACCACGGATCTTGAGGTGGGAATTCTTAAAGGCGTTTGTGCCTTTCACTATCCTTCAACCATTAGAATAAACGTCATCGGACGGATGCCCGAAGGTGTTTTGGCCAAGGATGTAATCCTTTCCGTGATCAACCGTCTGGGGGTTAACGGCGCCACCAACAAGGTTCTGGAATTTACCGGGCCGGTCGTGGATGCCATGACCATGGAATCGAGGATGACGCTGTGCAATATGGCGGTTGAAGCCGGAGGAACCTCGGGGATCTGCTTGCCCGACATAACCACCGTTGAATATTTATGGGAATTCATTGAAAATGAATATTCCGATAAAAAAGCGGCTCTCGATGATTTTAGCAGATTGGTTTCTGATCCCGATGCCCGATATGACCAGGTGATTGAGCATGATGTAAGTCGCCTGGAACCTCTGGTTACCTTTGGATATAAGCCCGATCAGGTAAAACCGGTCAAGGACATGAACGAAATAAAAGTGGACCAGGTCTACATCGGCTCATGTACCAATGGAAGAATCGAAGATCTCAGGGTTGCCGCCCGGGAGCTTGCCGGCCAAAAAATCAGCAATTCCGTGCGGGGCATTGTCTCACCGGCCACACCAAAGATCTACCGCCAGGCAATGGAGGAAGGGATACTGAAAATATTTTTGGATGCCGGATTCTGCGTTACAAATCCCACATGCGGCGCCTGCCTGGGCATGAGCAATGGGGTATTAGCCCAGGGCGAAGTCTGTGCATCCACAACAAACAGAAATTTCAACGGGCGCATGGGCAAAGGAGGTATGGTGCACCTTGTAAGTCCTGCTACAGCGGCAGCGACAGCCATTGCGGGTTACATCACAAATTCAAGGCTTTTCAAAGGTTGATGGCTTCGTAAAAAGTCCAACTTCTGCGTTGCGCTGCATTCCTCGTCACTGCAACGTACTATAAGTACGTCTCATTCCTCGGAATTTGCGCGCCTTGAATTTGGAGCTTTTTACTTTGCCATCAAAATATGACTTTTTACGAGACCGTCAAAGGTTGAAGGATATATCATGAAAAAATTCAGCGGAAAAGTCCTCTTTCTGGATAGAACTGATATCAACACCGACGAAATTATTCCGGCGAAATATCTTTCCGAGATTTCCAAGCAGGCACTTGGGCCCTACCTTTTAGAAGATATCAAGCTCGACGGATTCAGGTCCCGAATTGATATTCAAGAAAAGAGCGTTATCATCACAAGGACAAACTTCGGATGCGGGTCTTCAAGAGAACATGCCGTATGGGCGCTTGAAGTGAATAACATTAACCTGGTCATCGCAGAAAGTTTTGCCAGAATTTTCAGACAGAACATATTTAACTGCGGTATGATGGCAGTGGAACTGCCGGCGGAAACCATAGATCGAATCTTTACAGACTTTGCCGGCAAAGAAACCTATCTTGAAACCCATCTTGAAAAAAACATCTTTATCATAACCGCTAAAGATCTCCGGTTGGAGGTATGTTTTTCAATTTCCGACTTTGACCGTGCTCTGGT
>JAQYWI010000283.1 GCA_030145015.1 Desulfobacterales bacterium | reverse complement strand
CTTTCACCTCTTCCAGTATGATAACACTTAATATTCTCGATAGGATATCATACCGAAAAAGATATTTGTGGATGTCACACTTTTAAATCGCCCCCTTTAGCGTCTCCGTTTTCGTCCGGCATTTATAGCTCTGAAAAAATGGATGTTTTGTGTCTCAGAACATTAAAAAGTAGGCGTTATGATGCGAGCCATCATAACGCCCACAATTGTTTACAAAAATTTCGCAAGTTCTGTGCCCGGGAACTTGAAATGATTGGTTTTATTTTCCTTTTAAAAAAGGAAAATAGTTTTCAAAATTTAAATAAAGCCCGAAAATTATTTTTTTAGTTAAATTTTAGTACGTTATGAATATTATTGAGTAAAAAATATCTTGATCTTTTGTATTCCGTATGCCTTTTTCTTTTGCGATCCGTCCAAAGCAGCTAAGCAATTGGCATTTTGTGACATTTAATTGACGCGCTCTCTGGTTTCGGAAACAGACAAAACAGGTGATGGTGGAAATCAAGTGTACTGTTAATTCATATGATTACAGTAGGTTCAATAGGATTTGATTAAATCCTCCGCCGGCGCCTTTTTCCTGGCCTTATTTTCGTCCTGCCACCGTCAATTTTTTTACTTTTCTCCACAATACTCCACCCTGTTTAAAATTTTTGGTAGACTTTTTAAGTTTTAAGAATTATTATAGAAATTACATTATTTGTTATATTTTTTTCTTGACACCACCTACAATATGTACTTAAATTGATAGTACAGTGGATTAAAGTGGAATAGGATGGAGAATTATGCTCCGAGGCAGTTCATTTCATACAATCGATAACAAAGGTCGCCTGATCATACCGGCCCGATTTCGGCAGTTTATCAAGTCGAAGGACGGTGATGGGGTGATGATTTCGCGCATGGACAACTGCCTGGTTGCTTATCCATTTAAAGAGTGGCGAAATTTAGAAAACAAGATCTTATCGCTGGCCGAAACCAGCGGGAACATGCGCCGGTTCAGACGGGTGTTTATCGGGGGGGCCTTTGAGTGCAGCTGCGACAAGCAGGACCGCATTCTCATACCGCAAAGCTTAAGGCAGTATGCGGATTTTAACAAAGAAATCGTGCTGGTCGGTGTCCTCGAACATTTTGAAATCTGGGCCCGCGAAAAGTGGGAGCAGGAAAACATCGCATTGGAAAAAGATTTTAAAAAGGAGGAGGTCAGAAACGAAATTGCCAAATTAGGACTCTAAATCTATGGCGTACAGACACATCCCTGCAATGCTCAACGAGACGATCCAATATCTGAACTGTAGGCCGGGCAAAACCTATACGGACTGTACCCTAGGTGGTTCGGGTCATGCCAGAGCCATATGTGAACGGATTCTGCCGGATGGTTTATTCATTGGGATCGACCAAGACATTGACGCCATCACAAATGCCAAAAAGGCCCTGCAATCCTATTCATCAAATATCCACCTCTTCCATGGCAATTTCCTAAATCTGCCTCAATATTTAGCCCAATTAAAAATAGATGCCGTTGACGGCATCCTGCTCGATCTCGGGCTATCGCTGCATCAGCTTGAGAACAGCGGCAGGGGTTTTAGCTTCAATAAGGATGAGCCGCTGGATATGCGGATGGATAAACAATCCGCAACCAAAGCCGACGATTTAGTCAACAATTTAGCGGAGGAGGAGCTCCGAAAAATTTTTAAAGACTTCGGGGAAGAACGCTGGTCCAGGCGGATTGCCCGCAGGGTCGTAAAAAACCGCAGGCAGAAAAAAATCCAAACCAGCAAAGAACTGAGCCAAATCGTATTGAGCGCGATTCCCCGTCAAACGCAGACAAAACACCGCATCCATCCGGCCACCCGGGTGTTTATGGCGCTGCGGATTGCGGTGAACAGGGAACTCGAGGTGCTCAACGCGTTTATGGCCGGCGTCGCCGATTGGTTGAACCCAAAGGGCCGGCTCTGCGTTTTATCGTTTCATTCACTGGAGGATCGCATCGTCAAACAAAATATCAAAGCAATGGAAAAGGGATGCATCTGTCCACCGAAATTGCCCGAATGCGCCTGCGGTCAGAAAAGCGTGATGCGCGTTTTGACAAAAAGAGTTGTGCGACCGGGCGAAAATGAAATCGCAGTCAACCCGATGGCCCGCAGCACCCGGCTTAGGGCAGCGGAAAAAATTTAGTTAAATCGTTAAATAGTTGATTGGTTAAATGGTGTTTGAAGCTCAGGTCGGACTGCAGACCGCAGATTGCTCAGATTAGAAAAGAATGTTTATCCGCAGATCAATTTGGTTAAATCGTTAAATAGTTGATTGGTTAAATGGTGTTTGAGGCTCGGAACTAACAGCAATCCGAAGATTATGCAGATTGTAAGGGAGTATTTATCCGCAGATTTCGCAGATTACGCAGATTATAACTTAGAGAAAAATGTTTATGGCAAAGATTGATAAGATCGTTTTTTTATTGCAGTTCATTTTATTGCTCTTACTGGTCGTATTTGCTTGGACTGTTTGACAGATTTGATGAATCAAAGTTCCAGCTTTCGTTTTTACCGGACCCTGAGAATCGGCAAAAACCATGAAACGCAGAAAAAAAAAGACTCGAAATCCCAAAGTACTGGCTGCCTGTCTGATTTTTATGGGTCTTTTTATTATCGAACTCCTTTTTTACACGTGGTGCCGCGTCCAGAGCATCCAGGTCCGATATGAAATTTCCGACCTCGCTGCCAATCAGGAACGGTTGGTGATGATGCAGGATAATTTAAAAATTGAACTGGCGCGGCTAAAATCGCCCCAGCGCATTGCCGAAATCGCCAAGCAGCAGCTGGGTCTTATTTTGCCGACAAACAAACAGCTCATTTTAGTACCCTGAGCCGGCTATGCCGGAAATTCGAAGCACGAAATGCGAAATTCGAAACAAATTCGAAATGCAAATTTTCAAAATGATAACACGCTTTCCAGTCCAAAATTAACTGGGAATGGGCCACTTCTGGGATGACTAATAAATACATGAAATTGCGAGTTTTTTTTGTGGGATTTATCTTCATCGTTCTGTTTGCGGTGATTGGCGCCAAAGCCGTCCATCTGCAGGTGTATCGCAGTCCCTGGCTGGCCCAAAAAGCCTCAAACGAGTATGAAAAGTCCTTTAAATCAAACGGTAAAAGGGGAACGGTCTATGACCGCAATTTCAGGGAAATGGCCGTCAGCATCGATGTAACCTCTATTGCCGCCCGGCCGGCTAAAATCAAGAATCCGCAAGCCACGTCCAAAGCGCTGGCAAAGATTTTAAAAACGGATCGTCGCAAAATACAAAAGAAACTCAAATCCAAAAGTCCGTTTGTCTGGATCAAACGCCAGGCCAGCCCCAAGGAAACCGCCGCGGTGAAAGCGCTGGAACTCGATGGTATCGAGTTTGTACCGGAGCGCAACCGCTTCTATCCCAATAAAACGCTGGCATCACAGGCGATCGGATTTACAGGCCTTGACGGTTACGGCCTGGAGGGAATCGAATTTTCCTATGACAGGTATCTACGGGGTTCGGATAATAACTTCACGGTTTTACAGGACGCGTTTGGTAAAGTTTTCAACGAGGAGCACAAAAAAGGAGGTCACAGCGGTGGCTATAACATCGTCCTGACCATTGACCGCGGCCTACAGTATATCACCGAAAGTGCATTGGAAGATACCATCAAGGAATATTCCGCCCGATCGGGAATGGCAATTGTAATGGAGCCTCAATCCGGTGCCGTCCTGGCCCTGGCGCATGCTCCGTTTTTCAACCCGAATGCCTATACCGATTTCAACAAAGAGCTGTGGCGCAACCGGGCCATAACGGATCCGTTTGAACCGGGCTCTACGATGAAAATATTCAGCGCTGCGGCCGCGCTCGATTCCGGAAATATCAAAGCAAGCAGTATCTTTTATTGCGAAAACGGTGCCTATAAAATCGGACGAAATGTCGTCCATGACATCAAAAAGCACGGCTGGCTGTCACTGCAACAAATCATTAAATATTCGAGCAATATCGGGGCTGTCAAAGTTAGCGAAAAAGTTGGGCCCCAAAAACTTTACCGGATGTTTCAGAAATTTGGTTTCGGCGCAAAGACCGGGATCGACTCTCCCGGGGAAACCGCCGGCAGCCTGGCCCACTACAAGTATTGGACGTCTGTGGATACCGGCTCCATCGCCTTTGGTTATGGTGTTGCGGTATCCGCCATACAACTCATCACGGCGGCTTCAGCTATTGCCAATGACGGGATCCTGATGAAGCCCTATTTTGTTAAGGCCATCACGGATCAAAGCGGTCAAACGCTAAAACAATTTCAGCCCCAAACCGTAAGGCGCGTTATCTCGGAAAAGACCGCCCGAACGCTTAGAAATATCATGAAAACGGTCATCGCCGAAGGCGGCACCGGAACGAATGCCGCCCTTGAGAACTATAGCGTCGGCGGCAAAACCGGAACCGCCCGCAAACTCGGTGACGATGGTGTCTATTTGCATAACAAGCATATCGCTTCGTTTGTGGGGTTTACCCCGGTCGAAAATCCGAAATTAGCGATACTGATCGTAATTGACGAGCCCAAAGGAAAATATTACGGCGGGACGGTAGCAGCACCGGTGTTTCGCCGAATTGCCCGTGAAGCGCTAAATTATCTCAACATACCGCCTCAAAGCGGAACAAAACGATTTGCGACCTCCCACAGGATCGAGGTTAGAGGGTGAAATTTTCGGATCTCATTAAGGCTCTAAAAACACTCCGGGTTGATCATAAAGGCGCTCGGAAGAGCACAGATCCGGAAATTAAGTCGGTTCATTACCGCGCCCAGGAGGTTAAGCCCGGCGGGTTGTTTGTTGCCATAGCGGGTCATGCCGCCGATGGCCACGATTTTATCGAGGCGGCCCTAAAAAAAGGTGCCGTCGCGGTCGTATCGCAAAAAGAATTAAGAAGTGAGATCCTTAACATCCAGGTAAGCAATACCCGGCAAACACTGGCCGATATTGCCGCCTGGTTTTACGGCCGGCCATCTGAGCGGCTGACGGTCATCGGTATTACCGGCACCAACGGAAAGACCACCACAGCTTATCTGGTGGAAAGTATCCTGCAGCAGGCCGGATACAGCGTTGGTGTTATCGGAACCATCAATTACCGGTATGCGGGCAAGTGCTTTGACAACCCGGTTACCACACCCGAGTCGCTTGATTTACAGCGAATTTTAGCTGATATGCTGCGGGCCGGCGTCACCCATGTCGTCATGGAAGCATCGTCGCATGCGATTGACCTTTACCGGATCGGAAGCTGCTGGTTTGATGTGGCCGTGTTTATTAACCTAAGCCAGGATCATCTCGATTTTCACGGAAACATGGAATCTTATTGGGCCAGCAAAAAAAGATTGTTTAGCGACTATCTCCTTACCGGGCCCAAAAAAGATCAGGCCGTTGCCGTCATTAATTGCAACAGTTCAGAGGGTAAAGAACTGGCGAACAGCCTGCAAGTTCCGGCAATTAAAATCGGGTCCGGGCCGGGTGATACGGTTCGAAGCGTGAGTGTAAAATGTGACCTAAACGGTATTGCGGGAGAAATTGAAACACCCGGCGGAAAATTTGATTTTAAATCCCAGCTTGTCGGCGGGCACAACCTGGAAAATATTCTGTGTGCGGCCGGCGTTGGATCGGCGCTGAATCTGCCGACCGAGAACCTTAAATCCGGAATAAATGCCGTTGCGGCCATACCGGGTCGTCTGGAGCGCATTGAAAATGATAGCGGCCGGTTTGTGTATGTGGATTATGCCCACACCCCCGATGCATTGGAAAATGTCATT
>JAQYWI010000282.1 GCA_030145015.1 Desulfobacterales bacterium | reverse complement strand
CGCAAACTGGTTATTAACTCCAAGCGGTCCGCAACCGCGTGCAGGCGATTGAGGATATTTTGCTGCCCGACGATCTTGCCGTATCGGCTGTATTGAAGTGCAATTCCGATGATCATTGCCAGGCAACCGATGCCGAATTGGATAGAGGGTTTGGGATCATGCGATAAGGTTTGCATCGACGGAATTAGAAAGGCAACCACAATCAACGCGAATCGACGGCTGCTCTTTTGTTGGGTAAAGGCAATCGATGTGAAGAAGATGAGCAGTAATATGCCCGGGTTTCGAAAAACATCCTGTATCCAGCGGGGAACGATGCTCCCGAAACCGATTTCATCTTTTAGATGAGATACATAATCTTTAAGCTGACCTAAAAAACCGTAGGATGCCTCCGGGGCGGGAGGAAGCCCGGCTATCCGGCCGATTAGCAACGCGAGGGGGATGATCAGGAGAAATTGCAAAACAAGATTTATACCGCCGGGGCGGCCCAACAGGTAGCTTTCCCAGCAAAATCCGGCGACAATCAGAAAGGCCAGAATCCCCACAAAAATACCCTGGTTGTAGGTAAATTGTTTATCACCATACCAGGGATCCTGGCCCATCAAGGCGACGGCCAGGATATAACACAGTGCGACAAAAATCCATTTGGGGTCGTAAATACCGGCAACTCCGATTTTTTCGGTGGCCTCTGCCGGCATCGCACGTCTGGGCGCATCTGAATTTAATGCGGATTCCGTCATAACGTTTCTGCGTCTTTCAGCTCTTTTTGCAACGCCCTGAGTTCTTCGACCAGTGCTCTGCGTTTTTGTTTTTTGCTTTGTATGATCTGTTGGCCTTCAAACCAGTGCCAGCGATCCAGGATGTGGTTATAGATCGTTATTTTAAGCGCCTTGGCCTCTTTTAAATTGACCAGCGCCTTACGATCAACGATATTCAAGGCCTTATCCCTGTAGACAACATCCGGATGGTTGTCTTCTCTGTATCCACCCAGCCGCCAGATCAGAACATACAGCCTGGCCTGCTGCAGGCGCAATTTTTGATATAAATCGAGTAAATAGCGCGTTTTTTCTTTTGTGCTGCCCATCTTTTGCCGGGCCTTGAGGGCATTGCAGGCGTTATCAATTTGTTGAATGAGTCTTTCAGCTTCTAATCGATAGGCCTGGTGCGTTTTTCGATTAAACGAACGAATTTGATCAACAGCGGCAAGGAAGGCGTATGCGGAATAATAATTCGCAAAAGGATCTTCGGGGAATGTGTGCAGATAGGCTCCGGTGCCGGCTTTGAGCGGGAGGGTTCTGCCGGCATCTGATAGGAGTTCCCAGTATCGATAGTGAACTTTTTTCCAGCTTTCCCAGTTTGTTTCCGGTACCCGCGCCAGATTTGATTCGGCCACTTGAATGGCTTCGGTTAATTTTCCCTCGCGGAAATAGAGTCGATCCATTTCCAGCAGAACCTTTAGCCAGGGTTTGTTAAATTCCGTAAAAAGGGTCTTGTTATCTTCACTGATGGGCTCACCGATGGTCATGGTTCCGAGATCTTCGGTTTTAGGCTTGAAAAACCGATCGATTGGAAAAAGAAACGCAACCAGGACCGCAGCGATAGTTACCAGACCGAACAAGAGAAGTTTGTAAGCAGCAGGCGTTTTATGAGATCCCATGGCCAATTCAATTGCCAGCGGATTGAAACCTTCATCCTGCGCGATGGCTATCTTCTCATCCATCTGGATCGAATCGGTCCGCGGCAAAAATCCCGGAGCGCCCTGGATCTCTGATCTATTCCGTGCTTGAGCCGGTTTTGAATCCGATTTTACCGGCAATTGCGAATTGTTTTGATCTGAATCCATTTCAAAAATTTAGCATATTATTAATGGCTTTCAAAGTTTGGCGTCCAACACAGGCATTATCTTTTAATCACACCGACAGCACATTGGTCAATAATGGTATGGGCCTTGCCCTTCAAGTCGTTGGCGTAGAGACTATTTTTGTTCAAGGCCCTTTCAACGGCGTCCAGGGTGTCGTAATAGAGATTCCAACCCTGCCGTTCCTTCTGATATTGCTGCTTGAGAGCACTGTTTTTGCCTCTGATAAATTCCAGGGCTTTTGCCAGGCGCTTTGATCCACTGGTGACGAACGCCGTACCTTCGTTATGGCGGTTTTTTTTGAACAGAGAAGCGGCTTTGAATGCAAAGCGAAGATGGGCAACCGTGGCCGGAATTTTGGAAATAAAACTTCCGGTAAACGGGTCAAAGATTTTCTTCACCCCTGCTATGTTTTCAGAGAGTGTTCGGGCATAAGCGGAATAGTAGAGTATGCGGATGTAGTCCCCGAGGATTCTTCCAATTTCAGCCGCCTTGATGGCCTCCTGAGCAAAGGCCTCTTTGTCATGGCGCATAATAAGACCGTCTTTATGCGCATACGCCAGCCGATTTGATGGGTTTACCAGGGTCGCGAGAAGATAGGCCTGGTCTTCAGCGCGTCCGATAAAGGACGGCGTAAACGGACGCCACCGGCGGAGGCTTTCCACCAGAATGCCGTTGGTGCCGCCGGTAACATGAACCCGCTCGATGCAGGTTCGAAGTCCGTCGATTTGATGCGTATCGTAGCGGGTCATCATTTCTGCTTCAGTGGAAATAGCCTGGGGCAGCAGACTGAAAAAAATATGCTCATCCGGCAAAAGCTTTCGATCCGGTATGCCCACATCCGGGGTAAAAATGGATTGGGTGATATCTTTTTCATCGACCAGGGCACCGGCAATCATACCCAGTTCGACCGGATTTCCGAATGAATCGAGGCCTCTGGCCCCCCAGAGCGGGGTCTTAAAATGCTCAAATGCGGAGGCACCGGTCTGCTCAACAAGATCCCGTTGCGGAAAGACCTGGTCGAGATCAATTTTAAAGGTACCTTTGATCTCGGGCTGAATGCAGATTTTCCAGAAGGCAGCCACGGCTTTCAAAAAACTGTAGTGCCGCCCGTATTCACCGTCCACGCCCATGACTTCCAGTAAATTGGCGGCATTCTTCTTCCCCAGATAATGCTTGGCGGCCGGTGCCAGTACGGTGTCCATTATTTGCCGGGTTTCGGTTTCGGTAAATACATAGATATCGATATTTCGGATAGATCCCGTGCGTGACAACTCCTCTTCAATATACGCCCGGGCGATATCATGCAGGCCCCGATGGGTTACTGAAACCGATAGCAGACATGTCAGGCGAGCATTTGGCGACATATTTCCGTGTTTACGTTCAAATTCAACGGCGGCATCAAGGCCTCGCAAGCCATAAAGAAGTTCATTTTGCTCGGGTTTGACGCCGATCTGAATGGGGTGATCATACCAGTAACACTGTGCCTCTTGGGACACTTTTTGAAGTTTTTGCTTAAGCGCCTCACTATAGGGCAGTTCACCGATGGACTCCAGTTGAGCCGGGAGCGTCAATAATACATTTGAAGTAAAAAGGATTTCACGACTGGCATCTTGAATCGGGTCCGGATTCAGAAGATTGATTTTAACCCGGCGCTTATGCCGAATGGCATTTAC
This sequence comes from Desulfobacterales bacterium, assembly GCA_030145015.1. The sequence goes on along the minus strand of JAQYWI010000282.1, from coordinate 2,278 downwards.
AGATTCGGCCGGATTTTGCCTTAACCCGGCGGCCTCCGGGAAAAATAAGCTCCAGATCTGATCGGCCACTTCCTGTTCATCTTTTTTATTTGGAGTTGACCATATCCATTTAGAGAGATCTTTAAGCCGAGCCGCAAATTTTTGGTCTAATTTACAGACACGTTCGATTTCTTCTTTTATGATGGCTTTGCCTGTCAGATAAAACCTGCCAACCTCTCTCCAACCAGGTGAATCCGCTGCATTTGAAAGATAATTGCGGGCATGATCAAATTCAGGATGCTGTTTGCCGGCCAATACGATCATAAAGGCGGCATTCAACTTGGCAGCCAGAGCAGCCGTATCACCGGCTTCGGCATTAAATTGATCGGTGGGATCTAAAATAGGAAGGATTCCAGCCACCGAGCGGGGTTGCAGCAGCGCGCGGCAAATGGCTTCAAAATACTCGATCATGATGGTTACCGATTCAGGATTCCACAATCAAAAGGCGGTTTTGCCGGATTTGGCCCTCTGACTCCCTGACTTTTCTTTCTCTGCGTTCTCGGCTGCCAAAAGCGTTTTGATATTTTCAACAAAATAAATCCTGATTTGATATTGCGGATGGCCGAATTGGTCGGGGACGAGGGATACGATTAAGACGTCATTATTTTTTTCCCAGTACATGGATTGGCCGTTTTTGTCCTCCCAGTCAATGCGCAGGGGTTCGCCGTATTTGGTTTTGAGGGTTTCAATAATATTGGCTTCGTCTTTCTGAAAGTTGATTCTAAACAGCAAGGGTTGCTGCGAATAATTTGAAAAGACCAATTCGACGTAATCGAACTGTATGTTTGCTTTGCGGGCATACCGATACATGAGTTTAACCGTGTTGTGCTCGATTCTTTCTCCGGGGGGGGAATTTAAATTCTGATTTAACGCATATAAGGCAGGGAAATATTTCTTAAGGAAACCATAAAAGTTAATATCTAAATCAATTATGCTGCGATGTTCAATCGCATCGCGGCCCAATCGTTGTGTTAGATCGTTGCGAACACTTTTTGACAGAGTGGATCGCTTTCCCAGATCGAAAAAAGTGAAGCTGTCGGATGGCACCTGAGCGGTTTGTTTTTCGGCAGGTTCCTTTTCCTCGCCACAGGAATAAAATAATAGAGGCGTAAAACTAAAAATCAGTGCAAACAGAATGAATTTATGAATGCAGTGAATCTTATTTATTTGCAACGGCATCAAAAAATCCCCTTGGCTGATGTGTCAACCCATACTCGGGAAAATGTTTTAGATTCTGGTGCAACCTGAATTTTGCACGAGTCGGAGGCTTTCATATGCAAGGCATTTAAGGCAGAGGCTATAGTGCACTATGCCTCGGCCTTAATAACGCAGCAGATGGAAGCCTCCGGCTCGCCCGGAAGGGTGAAAAGTAATGAGATAAAATGATCTTCATCCATTAAACATAATCCCAACTTCTCATTAATTTTCATGCAAGATTCAGGTTTAATATTAGAAGACAGATAGCTTATGCGTCAATACCTTACTGCATTTAATTTCTTTTTCGACTGAATGTCGCCGATATGAAAAGGATACGATCCGGTTGGTCTGTCCTTAAAGAATAACCGCAGGGACTTTTCGATCACCGTGAATGCAATCTGGTCCCAGGGAATGTCTTCTTCCAAAAAAAGCCGTACCTCTGTGCTTTCACTGCCGGCCTTTATGTTCTCATCAATCAACCGGGCCCGGAACATCACATAAATCTGGTTGACGTAGCAAATATTAAAGAGGGCGTAGGGCGCTAAGATTTGAATGTTGGCACCGGCTTCTTCAATTGTTTCTCGTTGGGCGCCCTGTGCGACGGTTTCTCCGTTTTCCAGATACCCCGCCGGCAAGGTCCATTTTCCGGATTGCGGTTCAATAGCCCGACGACAAAGCAAAATTTTTCTATCTTTTTCCGGTATGCATCCGACCACTATTTTGGGATTTTCGTAGTGAATTGTGCCGCAGGATTCACAAAGATATCGGGGACGGTCATCACCGGCAGGGGTACAAAATTTCACTGTATCGCCACAGTTGCTGCAGTAGTTCATTTGTTCTCCTTGGCGCTATCGCGTTACGGGTTGCGCGTTCCGGGTCACGGGTTGCGAGTTTAATCTTTTTTGAACCCGCAACCCGCAACGCGTAACCCGCAACCCGGTTCAGTCCAGATCCAGAATGATATAGTCTGCATCCTTGTTGCTGATGGTATCCCGATCAATTCTGCCGGTTATTTCCGGTAAAATTACCGCATAGGGGAGAT
>JAQYWI010000281.1 GCA_030145015.1 Desulfobacterales bacterium | reverse complement strand
ATATTGGAGAATATAGCTCCTGCTTTCCTTATGTTTCACGGATTACGGATTGTTAGGGAAGGCGGTTATACTGAATTTTTTATCTTATTGCAGGCCGTGCAGTCGAAGATGAGGTTTTTCAGTTTTCCCCTTAGGACGGAATAAGAATAGAATTTTTTTGCGATTTCATAGTTGTGGCTGACCATCTTGCGGCGCAGTTCTGCGTCGGTCAGAATTTTTTTGGTTTTGCGGACCGCTTCATCGGTGACATATCCGTCAATTTCGATGACTGAAAACCCTTTGGGTTTAATATCGATGGTGTATATCGAATAGGTATTGACGACGATCGGCCGGCAAAAGTAAATGGCTTCAAGAAAAGCATTGCCGAATCCCTCGAAGTCCGAAGGGTACGTCACCAGATCCGCATGTGGATAGATGTCTTCCAGGGTATAAACCTTACGTCCGTTTTTGGTTTTGCCCCGCTTCTCGTTGATAATGTTGGCGACAAAATACGTATCCACTCCCATCATCTTAGAATATTCTCTCACCCGACGCTCATAGTCATAGCCTTCATCTCCGGATGCATGCGAAATGACGAACTTGGCTTTCATCTTCAAACGATGAACCAGTTCAATCGCATGCTCGATACCTTTGCGCTTGACCACCCGTGTCGGTTGCAAAATTAACAGTTCATCATCGGCAACGCCCAGCGCCTGGCGCACATCTGAAGCATATTGATCGCTCGAGGGACGATTTTTATCAGAATCCAACCCGCAGGACTCAGAATTGCCGGACACCGGCGTCGGATTCTCAAAATCCATCACATTGGGAATAATCGTGGCTGAAATACCGGTACGCAGGCTCAATTGGTTGTCGGCTGAAGAGTTGATCACCACATGTTGAATCGACGGCAAATGCGGTGGAAACGCCATGTTCAGGTATTCCCAGCAGGCATTGATCATGAAATGCTTCCTTTCCCAGAAAAAATCATGATGGTGCGCAATGGTAGGCATGCCTGTCTCGGAGATGACTTCGGTAACGGCAATCCCCAGCGGGAGGTTCAGCGGGATGGTCAACGCATTTTCGGGAACTAAGAGATCAAGATCAAATTTATCGATAAACGCGTATAAGTGATCCTTTAATTTCTGCTTCAGCTCGTAGATCTTTTGAGTCACAAAGCGACCGCGCACGCTGGCGCCGAAGCAGTTTCTGAAAATATCTTTGATGTCGGGATGTCGAAAATCGGCTTCTTTAACCAGATATGATTGCTTAGCGGGGCGATCAAGTTCGCCGGCAAAATAGAAACATGTAAATCCGGCCTTTTCAAAAACATTTGCCCATTTCGCGGTCTCTAATGATACACCGTCTGTTCCGGCAAAGCGCGTAGAAATGAAACCCACATTATGGTGTTTGCCACAGGATGAACAATAGGACATGTCTGCTACCTTCCTTATCCTCAAGCTCTCAAGATTCTATGGTAACTCTATAATTAGATCGATGATCCGCGTTAGTATTTACATAATCAGGCTTTGTCAAGAACTTATACCTAAAGAAATTGGCCTATATCCCGATAATTATTGTAGAAGGACGTAGCGAATTATGGATCGGGTTTTAGGAGCTGCCACATGAATTGCTATGAGATAAGGCATGAAAAGGATTTGGATGTAGATGAAGACATACTGGAGCGCTATTACGGTAATTCTTGGAAATCGGTATTGGATCGTCTCAACCATAAATATGATGGGTATTTGATGACCATCCACCACCAAGACTTTGAGCTCCATGTTTATCGTGTCCTGGCCCCTTAAGAAAAAATGATTCTGCCGGACATCCGTCCTGTAACACGCGTGATACACACCTTGCCTCCGGCGATGAGGCTAACATTATACCTGCATCGGTCTCAGGCCACACTCCAAACTAGGGTCCTTTCCCACAAAAATGTTACAAAAGTCGTATTGTTTATTTAGACCTCATTGTAGCGAAAGCAGTCGACAAGATGATCATTTACCATTCCGGCTGCCTGCATAAATGCATAACAAATGGTTGGACCCACAAACTTGAAGCCTCTTTTTTTCAGATCATCACTCATCGCGGCCGACTCGTTTGTCCAGGCGGGTATTTCCGCTAACGATCTCCAGGCATTCTTTATGGTTTTGCCGCCCGTAAATTGCCAGATATAATCATCAAAACTTTCAAATTCTTTTTGCACTGCCAGAAAAGACCTTGCATTTTGAGGGGCCGCTTCAATTTTGAGCTTATTCCGTATGATCCCTTTATTTGAAAGAAGCGCCTTCACCCTTTGTAAATCATAAGCCGCAATTTTTTCCGGTTCAAAATGATCAAATGCTTTGCGGAAATTGGGCCGCTTTTTTAAAATGGTAATCCAGCTCAACCCGGCCTGAAAACCATCCAGCAAAAGAAATTCAAGCAGTTTGCGGTCATCATGCAGGGGAACCCCCCATTCGGTATCGTGATATTTTAGGTATAGCGGATCGGTACCGGGCCATGGGCATCTATTTTTCATAGGGATTTAGTTCCTGGCAACCTGACTAAGGCGTTGACGTGTTTTTAGGCATGCAAAAACTTGGTCAGCTGAAAAGATAGAAACCCAAAGCTTTGTCAAGGGATTCAAAAGGCGCAAATTCGGCACCGATAAACTGCTCCCGTTGATTTTTGATGATAACTGTTTTTTTGATCAGGGTTCGATGCGCATCGTTTAGATGAAATTCAATCTGGATATGATCACCGATCGCAAAGTTCTGTTTTACATTCAGCTGAAGTTTCACTCCCGTTGTGGACAGATCCTTCACGGTCATAAGACCTCGGGTCTGAGGTTGACCATTGATGAAATGAATGAATGTTCCCGCAAGGTCGGTCTCCTTACGATATTGCTTTCTCTTTTCCAATATCGCTTTATAGGCGCGCCCGCATGGACATTTGACATTGATCCTTACCATCTTATCGAGGGCGGCGTATTTAGAAACATCGACCGTTTTGGACCGGTCGCATTGCGGGCAGGAGATCGTCGCCATCTGTTTGCTGGTTACGTAAACTTTCTGGGTCATTTATTTAAACCTTGAAAATAATTTATTGTCTAGATTTTTATCATAAAATCCTGTTTTTTTAAAGCGATATTTAAAACACTTCGGGTAAGAAATCATGTGATATCGGGTTATGCATACGCTGCATCCAAAACAATTGCCAAAACCCGGACCGCAAAATTCGGAATATATGGCAGCGGCAAACTAAGGCAAACAGCGTCTCTAAAATGACTTCTTCTTGCAAATCCAATAAAAATGGGCTTTTATTTATTGACTTTCAATCCTTTTCGCAGTAGACTTTCAAAAAAAACAATGTAAAACATCGTTTTAAACCTAAAAGAAGGAGACTCAAATGACAAAAGCAGATTTAATTAGTAAAATGGCAAAGGACGCTAAAGTTTCAAAAGTTGCCGCCGGGGCAGTTCTTGATTCCTTCATGAGCAATGTTACCAAAGCGCTGAAGAAAAAAGGCGGGAAAGTCACCCTGGTGGGTTTTGGTACCTTCCAGAAAAGCCGTCAAAAGGCTCGTAAGGGACGCAATCCCCAAACCGGTGCCCCGATTAAAATCAAAGCCAAAAATGTCGTCAAGTTTAAAGCCGGCAAAAAACTTAAGGCTTCCGTCTAGTTCAATTTGTTCAACAACAAAAGGCAGTTTATCGGCCAATACAGCGCTGATAAACTGCTTTTTTTATTTTCAGGCCGGTTGGCTTGATTTCTCCATGGCAGCCCTTAAGTTTCAATAGAAACTCTCTCAAAATTAGCAATTCATCTTGGAAGACAGAGGAAATAAGCTCCAAAGGTGCTCTATAGTTAGAAGTGCCTAAAATGCCTAAAATGATCTAAAGTGCCTAAAGTTGAGGAATTCTACCCTTCGAGGGCCTCCCTTCGAGGGCCTCCCTTCGAGGGCCTCCCTTCGAGGGCCTCCCTTCGAGGGCCTCCCTTCGAGGGCCTCCCTTCGAGGGCCTCAGGGTCGAACGACAGGGTCGAACGACAGGGTCGAACGATCATATTTATAATAAAAGATGTTGTGCCACCCGGCGCAAACGCCGCACAAGCGCCGGCGCTGGGTGAGTGAAACCATAATTTTAGGCATTTTAGATCATTTTAAATTTTAGCTCATTTTTTGTTGTAAGCACTTTTTATCAGTTTAAAATTTTACCATCGGATGTTAAATGTATTTTTGAGATAGCTTATAATATTAGGGGCGATCGGAGGGCAAAAAGTGAGCAGCGAACCGCCGGATATTCAGGAAGAGATCCAAGAAGAAATTGAGAAGAAAACGACCGAACCTCCCCTGTATAAGGTGCTGCTTCACAATGATGATTATACGACAAAGGACTTTGTCGTTGAGGTTCTGATCGCCGTTTTTAACAAATCCATAGATGAAGCCACCAGTCTCATGTGGCATGTACATAAAAATGGAAGCGGCGTCTGTGGGGTTTATCCCTATGAAATGGCTGAAACCAAGGTAAGCCTGGCAACGATGACTGCCCGGGAAAATGGTTTCCCCCTGAAAACCACGATGGAAAGAGAATAGCGCAAAGGATCAAATTATGTTGTCATTGAATGAAAATGATATTCTGACGAGGATTACCCGGTATAATCTTATCCGCAACGAAAGATTAATTTATGTTGATGTGCACGAAACAATGGCAGGCAATTTGGCAGGAAAATTCGTGGCGGTGCCCAATCTCATAAACATCGTTGCCAAACAGGAATTCCAGGGCACAGGTAAAACAGAAACCCAGGCGTTGGAAACCTGCCTGCAAAAAATTAAAGAATATGAAATCGAAGACCTTTTCCCCAAAAAAGAAGACTAGAACCCATCTCAAAAGTAGCGATTTGCCTCCGAAGGCAGAGAAGAAAAGTTCCAAAGGTGCTCTTAAGTTAGAAGTGCCTAAAGTGACTAAAATGAGCTAAAATGCCTAAAGTTACAGTCTCGCTGCGCTCCATCTTTTATTAAAAATATGATCGTTCGACCCTGTCGTTCGACCCTGAGGCCCTCGAAGGGAGGCCCTCGAAGGGAGGCCCTCGAAGGGAGGCCCTCGAAGGGAGGCTCTCGACGGGTAGAATTCCTCAATTTTAGGCATTTTAGATCATTTTTAATTTTAGCTCACTTGTTGTTATTACCACTTTCGATAGATTTAGAACTATACCATCGCGTGAGATGCTTTTTTGAGATGGGTTCTAATATTTTAGTAATTTTGGGCTGGTACGCATTCTTTTGGGCCATTTTATTGGCCCGGGCTTTCATGATAAACAGCGCGGTGAAAAAGAAGGCAAATCCCAACAGGACAGATAACGAAGAGGGACTAAAATCTATAAGGGAGGCCAGCATCTGCCCGAGTGCAGCGCCAACGATGAGCAGGATAATCGGAAACACATAGATCAAAAAGGTGGCTTTTAACAACGAGGCGGTCTCAAAACTCAAGACGATCCGGTCTCCGGCTCTGGCACCGGCTGTGTTTAAAACCTTAACCTCCATTTCGTTGCCGCCGCCCATTGCGTGACAGGACCCCTTTGCGGTGCAGCCTTCACAGGAGCTGCTGCGCACGGTTTTTACCCAGGCGGCTTCAGAATCGGTCCGCAGTACGATCCCTTGTTCAGTAGCCAATTTTGACCTCGCTATTTGATCGCTTTCTAGAACCTGAATCTTGCACGAGTCGAGTGAATGAATTTTACCCGGAAGCTTCAGAGGATTCTTCCGCTTCATCAGCCCCAGCCGCATGCGCATAGCAAATCAATCCGCATTGCAGGCACCGCGAAGCTTCTTCCTGGGCCATATCGGCG
>JAQYWI010000280.1 GCA_030145015.1 Desulfobacterales bacterium | reverse complement strand
GATCCAAAAGGGAGAAACACATCATCAACCAGGTAGAGGCACTTGCCAAACCGCTATGTGCCGGCGAAAATTTGGAACTTGTGCACATTGAATATCAAAGAGAATCGGCTGGCAGGATCCTGCGTGTGTATATTGATCGGCCGGAAGGCGTCGCCTTAGATGACTGTGTCAATGTTAGCCGTCAGTTGAATGATTTACTGGATGTGCATCTTGATGACATTGGGCCTTACAATCTGGAGGTCACATCACCGGGACCGCGGCGACCGTTATCCAAATTAGAGGATTACGAAAGATTTAAGGGACGGTTAGCAAAAATCAAAACCTTGCAGCCGATTGACGCACAAAAGAATTTTAGAGGCATCATTGCAGGATTAAGCGCGGACAAAATAACGTTATCATCAAAAGAAAAAACAGTCGACATCCCGTTTGGAGAGATTTCCAAAGCGCGGCTTGTCGACGTTGATGGAGAAATCTGATGCAAATTTCAGATATAAATCGTGTTGTTGAGCAAGTTAGCCGTGATAAAGGGATCGACCGGGAAGTTCTGATCCGGGCTCTCGAAGAGGCCTTAAAATCTGCTGCCAGAAAAAAGTTCGGCAGCAAAATGGACATTGAGGTCCAATACAATACCGATAGCGGTGAAATTGAAGTCTTTCAGTTCAAGGATGTCGCCGAAGAGGTGACCGAACCGGCACTTGAAATCAGCCTTGAGGAAGGACGCAAATTAGATCCGGAATGTGAAATCGGAGACAGTCTCGGCACAAAAATGGATACCTCAACCTTCGGGCGAATAGCGGCGCAGTCGGCCAAACAGGTTATTATTCAGAAAATGAAAGATGCCGAAAAAGATGCGGTTTATGCCAGTTTCATCGATCGCCGCGGCGACATTATCAACGGCATTGTTCAACGCATTGACCGTGGCGACATTATTGTTAATCTCGGCCATACCGAAGGCATTGTGCATGTCCGCGAACAGGTTCCAAAAGAAACCTATCGACGCGGTGACCGGATACGTGCGTATATTCTGGATGTACTGCAGGAATCGCGTGGTCCGCAAATCATTCTTTCACGGACCCATCCGAATTTTTTGATTCATCTGTTTCGGACTGAGGTGCCTGAAATCAGCGAAGGAATCGTAAATATCATGGGGGCAGCACGCGAGCCGGGCATTCGAGCCAAGTTCGCTGTCGCTTCAAACAATTCCGACATCGACCCCGTGGGTGCCTGCGTGGGCATGAAGGGCAGCCGCGTGCAGAATGTCGTCCAGGAGCTAAGGGGTGAAAAGATCGATATTATTCCATGGCATCTCGACCCGGCCAAATTTGTTTGCAACGCATTGGCACCCGCCGAAATCTCCAGGGTCATCATTGATGAAACGAATAAATCCATGGAAGTGATCGTCCCGGATGAATTTTTATCGATTGCCATCGGCAAAAAAGGGCAAAACGTCCGATTGGCTTCTAAGCTAAGCGGTTGGCACCTGGATGTGAAGAGTGAGACCCGCTATAGCAAAGCCATGCAAAGCGGCTATGACTCATTGGTGGCGTTACCGGGTATTGGAATCAGTATGGCGGATGCGCTTTATGAATTGGGTTTTTACTCGGCCGAAGAGGTTAGCAATGCGGCCCCGGAGGATTTAATCCAAGTCAGAGGGATCGGAGAAGAGAAAGCCCGGAAATTAATTGCCGCCGCTCAGACCGCCGTAGTAGAGGCCGAACAAGCCGAAGACATCGATGAAGAAAAAATAGCAGAAGCTGCGCCGGCCGATAGCGAGGAGCAATCTGTTCAAGAACCTGAAAGCGATTCAGAAAAAGACGAAGAACTTTCGAAGGAAGAACCTGAAAGCGACTCAGAAAAAGACGAAGAACTTTCGAAGGAAGAACCTGAAAGCGACTCAGAAAAAGACGAAGAACTTTCGAAGGAAGAACCTGAAAGCGCTGCCGAAAAGAGCGACGAACCATCTGAGGAAGAACCTCAAAACGATGAAACGGATACAGAAACGCCCTAGCTTCTGAGGGATTATTTTTGAACATAACTAATTTATCTTTTTCTGCTCCGGTTTGTCCGGAATGGAAATCAAGACCTTGGGGGAAATAATGGCCAAGCTCAGAGTGCACGAACTTGCCAGAGATTTGAACATGACCAACAAAGTGCTGCTCGCAAAGCTCAATGATATGGATATTTCTGTAAAGAGCCATATGAGCTCTTTGGAGGACGACATCATTGCAGAAATCAAAGCATCACTATTTGGCACCAAAGAAGTGGCTGTCGAGGAAACAAGGGTAAGACCGACGGTTATTCGCAGACGCCGTAAAAAAGTCAAAGTTGACGTCTCTGAAGCTCAGCCTGAAGAAGCGGTCGCGCTGGAAGGTACTGAGGTGCCGGCAGAGAAAATTGAAAAGCCTGCTGATCAAGAACCGGCGGATGTAGAAGCAGAAGCCGAGGCGCCCGAGATGGTTGAAGAACCGGGGGTCGGCGAAAAACCTGTTGCCAAAAAAGCAGTCAAGCCGAAGAAGGCCCGCAAAAAAGAGCCTTCTGCCAAAATTATTCAACTGCCGGTCAAGCCGCTTGAAAAACCTGTAAAAAAGAAAAAAGACCGCCCGAAGACAGCAGCGGCCAGGGTTGAAGAACTGAAACCTCGCAGAAAAGCCGTTGGCGCTAAACCGCAGCCGGAGGCCGAGCCCGCAACGGTTGGAAGAGGGAAAAAGAAACGCAAGAAAATAGTTGTCGAGCCGGAGGTAGACAAGAAATTCCTCAAAAAGAAAATCTCTTTTCGAAGAAAAGCGGTGATCGAAGGGGAAGATCTTTATGCAAAGGGGTATCGCGCGCGCAAACAACGCAAGCTGGTTAAGGGCAAAAAACTAGCCAGCGGGCAAAAGACTCAGATAACAGTTGCCAAGGCGATTAAGCGCCGAATTAAAATCGATGAGGCCATTGTTCTTGCAGAACTGGCGAAACGCATGGGAATCAAGTCCAACGAGATTATCAAATCTATGATGGCAATGGGGACGATGGCAACCGTCAATCAAACCATTGATTTTGAAACGGCGACGCTGATTGCCTCGGAATTTAATTATGAAGTGGAACACGCCAGTTTTGAGGAAGAAACCCTATTGAAGCCAGAAACCGATGACCCGACAAAACTGGCACCCCGGCCACCGGTCGTTACCATCATGGGCCATGTTGATCATGGAAAAACCTCTTTGCTGGACGTGATTCGTAAAACGCGGGTTTCTGAAACGGAAGCCGGCGGGATAACCCAACATATCGGTGCTTATCATGTTGCCACCGATAAAGGGCAGATCGCCTTTTTAGATACACCCGGCCACGAAGCATTTACTGCCATGCGCGCCCGAGGCGCTCAGATTACCGATATTGTGGTTCTAGTGGTTGCAGCCGATGACGGGGTTATGCCGCAAACAATCGAAGCCATTAATCATGCCAAAGCGGCTCAAGTACCCATAATTGTCGCCATAAACAAAATCGACAAACAAAATGCAGAGCCCGAAAAAGTACAACGCGAGCTTGCCGAAATCGGCCTGACTCCGGAAGACTGGGGCGGCGAAACGATTTATGTCAACGTTTCGGCCAAGCAGGCCGAGGGGATTGACGAACTGCTCGAAATGATATTGCTGCAGGCCGAAGTACTCGAGCTTAAAGCCATCCCGGACAAACTGGCCACCGGTCATGTGGTAGAGGCCAAAATCGACTCGGGCCGGGGAGCCGTCGCCACCATCCTGGTAAGGGAAGGCACCCTGCGTGCAGGTGACCCGGTCGTGTGCGGACTCCATCACGGCAGAATCCGGGCGATGCTCGACGACACAGGTGCCCAGGTAGAAGCTGCCGGCCCCTCAATTCCGGTAGAAATCGTTGGCTTATCCGGGGTGCCCATGGCCGGCGACGAATTCTTTGCGCTTAAAGATGAAAAAAACGCCAAACAGATCAGCGAGCATCGGCTGCAGAAACAACGATCCAAGGAACTGGCGCAATCCAGTCGAATGAGCCTGGACAAGCTTTTCGAACGCCTGCAGCAAGGCGAGGTCAAGGATCTCAATCTCATTATTAAGGCCGATGTGCATGGTTCGATCGAGGCTCTCAACGATTCTTTAACAAAGCTCTCCAACGATGAAGTAAATGTAAATGTTGTCCATTCAGCTTCCGGTACGATTGCCGAGTCGGATATCTCCCTGGCCACCGTTTCCAATGCCATTGTGATCGGCTTTAACGTTCGACCCAGCCCCAAAGTTCAATCCCTGGCCGGCGAAGAAAATGTGGATATGCGCTTTTACAATGTTATTTATGACGTTATCAAAGATGTTAAAAACGCGATGGCCGGAATGATGGCTTCCACGTTTAAAGAACGCATCCTGGGTACAGCTGAGGTTCGCGAAGTATTCCAGATTCCTAAAATCGGAAATATTGCCGGCTGTTATGTGACGGATGGTAAGATTGAGCGTGGTCAAAATTTGCGTCTTCTCAGAGACGGCATTGTGACTTACGAAGGGAAAAACTCTTCTCTGCGACGCTTTAAAGACGACGCCAAAGAAGTTAAAGCCGGTTATGAATGCGGCATCGGCATTGAAAATTTTAATGACATCAAAGTAGGGGATACGATCGAGTGTTATTATTTAGAGGAGATCAGACCCGAAATCGAATAAAAACCAACAAGGAGCGGCCCCGCCAATGTGGCGGGACCTCGAAGAGCGGCCTTTTAGGCCTTGAGGACCACCCCTTTGGGGTTTGAGGATAAAGGCAAGCAAAAAACCCAGGCCTAAAGCGAAGCGCTCTTCAAGTAAAACGCTCTTTAAGCAAAGCGCTCCTTCTGCGGAGCGAAGTGACGATGGTCGTTGGAATTGGAATTATCACTTTCAGACTGCATGATTGCCGCTCTCTGAAGGGAAAGCGAAAAGTCGTCAAATCGATTATCAGCAAGATGCGCAACAACTTTAATGCATCTGTGGCGGAAGTCGCGTCAAACGACATTCATCAGCGAGCTGAAATCGGTTTTTCACTGGTGGGTAATGATAAAGCGCTCATTAATTCAAAAATAGACAAAATATTTAACATGGTCGACGACCTCGGTTTGGCCGAAATCATCGACACTGAAATGGAATTAATCAGTTTATGAGTCCATTTTCTCGAGCGGACAGGGTGGGCGGTTTAATCCAGAAGGTGCTGTCCAATATACTGAACAAAAATATCAGGGACCCCCGCCTTAAAATGGTGACCATAACCGGAGTTAAAGTATCGCGCGATTTGAAGCAGGCACGTATTTATTTTACCACCTCCGGTGGCATTCAAAAGAAAGACGATACCATAGAAGGCTTTAACAGCGCCCACGGTTTTATTAAACGGACCCTGGCGCATGAGCTCGATCTTAGGTACATGCCGCACTTAAAATTTTTTTATGATGAATCCTTAGAATATGGCGCCCATATTGATGAACTGATCGAGTCAACCAAAAGTAAAAATGGATCAAATCATTCAACATATTAAAGACGGTCAACACCTTTTGATCGCTTCGCATGCAGAACCGGACGGCGATGCTGTGGGCAGTCTAGTTGCATTAGGATCGGCGCTGCGTGAGTTTGGAAAAAAAACGACCCTTTATGACTCAAGCCCCATTCCGGCTGTCTATCGATTTCTACCCGGCGTAGATCAAATTGAGCGCCATATTAAAGCAGCCAATACCTATGATACGGCCATCATGCTTGACTGCGGCGACCTGGTCAGGGTCGGGGAAGCCGCCGCTACGATCAGCAAAATACCGACGATCATTAACATCGACCATCACGTTTCAAATACCGGCTT
>JAQYWI010000279.1 GCA_030145015.1 Desulfobacterales bacterium | reverse complement strand
ATCTGAACCGAAGTATCTTCCTGATTGAACCGCAGCCGGGTTTTATGTTGAAATTCAGAAGTAAAAATATGGGTCAAAGGCTGACCATCCAAATCTTTAGGTAGAGACATATCCATGGTGTACAGCACTGTCGGGGTCACGTCCATAATGGAGGCTTCAAGATCCGTTTTATGATCGATATTGTAGCCATAAGCTGCAAAAATCCCATCCGAGCGGTGGCACCCCTCAGGTCCTGTGACTTCTCTTAGAATATTATTTCCCCTCGTGGGCATGGATTTATTCAACAAATATCCGTAGCTTTTCATCTTTAACAGCAGATCGGGTGCCTGGTTTACATAGGGCCCGGAATAAATAGTTTCGCGGCGACGGACTTCATCTACAAAACAATCCCCGTTTTTAGGATCTGTCAAGGCCTTAATTTTTGCTTCGATTTTTTGCATTTCATCTTCATAGCGAATATGCCCGCCCTGCGCTTTTTCGGCCTGGGCGTTGAAGTAAATACCCTGTTCATATACATCACTGCTGTAAAAAAGTGTTTTGGGAAAATCAATCATACTGTCGACGGGATTCGCTAAATTTACGCCAATACCAAATTTAGAAAACGGAAGATTTTTAAGATTCGTTACACTTAAAATTTTACGAAGGTAAGCGCGGTGCTTTTTAACAGACAGAAGTTTCTGCTGTTTCAGCCAGTTGTTTATAAAAACTCTCTTCCTTAGGGGCCCGAAGCCATGATCTGAAATGATGAACAAGGTTGTATCGTTATTTAACTGTTTGACGATATATTCTATGATTTGATCGATTTGTCGATAGACCTCAAAGAGTCGCGGGCGCAATTTTTTTGCCATGGGAGAGTCGTAAAGCGGGTCCTCGGCATCCATAAATTTCCAAAATTTATGTTGAATTTTATCGAGACTGTTGAAAACAATCATCAAAAAGTCGGGTGCATATTGGTGCCATAATATTTTCAGCGCTTCAAATCGTTTCTGGATACAAAACTGAATGTCATCAATAAATTCGAGGGCTTCATTTTCTGTGTCCATTATCCGCCCTGAAATTTTGACATTGACAATATAGGTGCCCAATTCCTTAATCAGGTTTTGATACAGATCTTGAGGATAGGTAATATCGTTTGCCTCTTGCGGTGCTAAAAATCCGGCAATCATAAAGCCGTTTAAACTTTCAACCGGATACGTAACGGGAACATTAATGAAACCTGAAGTCTTGCCGCCCTTATCCAGATATTGCCATAATTTGGCTGCTCTGATATTGCGACTGCTGATCAGCGATCGCCGGGTGCTCTCTGCCCGCGAAGTCGTGAAGCCAAAAATGCCATGCTTACCGGGATTAACCCCCGTAAAACTGGATACCCAGGCGGGGCCGGTATATGGGGGTTTGGTGGATTGGAGATTCGCGCATACACCTTTTTCATAGATTTCTTGTAGATTGGGCATATAGCCTTTATCCATAAGGGGTCGCAAAAGATTCCAGGACCCTCCATCCAGACCTAGTACAAAGACTTTATCACGCACTGAACTCATCGTATTATGAATTCCCCTTTTGGCATTTTGATCTTCTTATGCGAGACCTTAAGTTCATTAATTTTTTATTTTGAGCAGTTTCGATTTCATTTCGTTGAAAACAATATGGTCTTCCGGTGCGAACTTCATTAGCCATAAAAATCCAGTGTATGAAACCATGTACAGTATAAATAAAAACGGAAGCATAATGGTGTGAATCTCATTTATGCCGAAATGATGAATAATTTTAAGCAAGAGAATCGAGGCTACTGAACTCAAGATGGGTTTAATAAAATCTTGACGATACGGATGGACCTTTAGAAAATACCAAACCTCCAGAAGCCGCAACAGTTGAACCAGGCTGTTGGAAAAAACGAAGGCAAGCGCTGCTCCGATGATACCGTATCTTGGAATCAAGTATATATTGAGCACGACATTGGTTATGCACAGTAAGAACGAGTTGAAGGTATTGGCAAGCGGTCTTCCGGTCATCATCAACATGTATCCGACGGATCCGCTGGCGGCATTTACAATTTGACCCATACAGAGCAGAATCATAACGGCGTATCCCGCAACGAAATCCGTACCGAATATACTGAGAATGGGCTCTGAGTAAAAAGTTAACAACGTAAATATGGGGAGGCTGCAGGTAAATATCCATCTGGCGATCGTTTTGAATTGATTCTCCAATTCTTTCATTTTTTGATTCGTGTACAAATCCGATATCATGGGTGCGAAGATATTGTTGAACGCTTGCAGTGGAAGAATAATGAAAGGGGTAAAGCGTTTCGCAATACCGTAGATTCCAATCATAGCCGTAGGAAGGAAATAACCCATAATAAGGACGTCGGCACGATTCATGATATGTTTAAACAGCGTTGAAAAAAACAATGAACTCGAAAAAGAAAGAATCCGTTTAGGCTCTACCGTAATCGGCTTGAAACTCTGGATTTCAGGAATATGCCGTATCAAAAAATAAACACTGAAAATGGCGCCCAGCATCTCGGTCACAACGTAAGCGCTGACAATCCCGTTTATGCCATAGCCCAGTAAAAAAACAGATATGATAAACAATGAAAGCCGCGAAAACGGTAAAAAAAGTTGCTGTACGAACACTTTGTATTTGATCAGCTTAACACCCTGCAAACTAGCTGACGACAGTCTATGTAGAGAACTAAAAGGCAGTGAGAAGGCCATAATTTTTATAACTGGAATTAGATTGGGTTTGCCAAAAACGTGTTCAGCTAAATAAGGACTCAATAAGAATAACCCTGCGCAGACGATAGAACTGAGTATCGCAACCCATCCAAGGACCCCAAAAACAGCCCCTCTTAGCCTGGGAGCGTCTCCGAGTGCTCTGAACTCAGCAACGAATTTGACCAGCGTGTTTTCCAAACCAAACAAAGCAATAATTTCGCCAAAACTTATAATCGATAATGTCAGGACGTAAATTCCGAAGAATTGAGGCCCCAGAGCGCGCGTCAGAACGATACTAATTGCCAGTTTAAAGCATATGTTAGCGATATTTCCCGCAAAACTTAAGCCGGCATTTTTGGCCACCAACAGCTCAACGTTGTCCTTCCTTTTTGCATCCCTGTTAGCGTCCGCCTGCACGTTTTGAATTTCCGGCATTATAGATATCCTAAACCCTCAAGAAGCGCTTTGGATTTTTCAAAATCATCCTGTGCGGCGGTTGTCGATTGATCCGGACTTAATTCCAATTTATCTCCCATAACTTGATACGATGGCGTATTTACGTTAAGGTAATCGTTGCTGAACAACTCGGTGATCAGACGGCCGTCATAATTTTCAGGGATGGGTGTGCCCATCAAATAAAGAAGGGTCGGGGTCACATCCTGAATCGCGAACTCCCCTTCCAGCTTGCCCGGCTCGATTTGAGGTCCGGATGCGATGAAGAGTCCCTCCATACGATGTTCTCCGGTTTTGACGCGTTCCGGAATGTCTGAGACCAGCCGTTTGCTCCGCCTTTCGAATACCAGCTGGTAGTTATATGAAAATTGAGCTACCAAATCGGGAGCTTTGCCGGCAAAAGGTCCCCGGAATAAAGATTCTTTTGGCAGAATTCTCTCAATCATTTTCGCGTCGGAATGCGGATCACGAAGGGTTTGCAATTTATGGATTAATTCTGATTTTATGCTCGCGCAATTTTTGTGATTAATATGAATGCCCAGAAAATTTGCGTACAGCGGCATTAGCGAAATTTTCAAATTTTCCTGTATTAAAAGATCAACCAGGCTTTCTCGGCGGACCCGTCCAATTTTCGATAAAACTCTGTTTTTCAGATACCGATACCGAAAAGTAAGGCTTTGCATATCGGCACCCAGTATTTTTCCGAGTGCAAATACATTAATTTTTTTCTTGGGCGCCGGCCCGAATCCATGATCAGACATTACGATCTTTACCGTATTCTCACCTGCCTCTCTCACAAGATCGCCAATAAGCGCGTCGAGCAAGATATAATACTCCTGAACCGCTGATGAAAATGACGCTTCGCTATCGGGGTCTTCCCAGAAAAAGTGGCATATTCGATCCGAACCGGTAAAAACGACCATGAAAAGATCCCAGGGCTCACGTTTCATTAACTTCAATGCGTTATGCGCCCGCGATTTTGATAACTGCAAAACGTTATGCCTGAACAGGGCCCGGTCTTTGTCGACAAGCTCTTCGGCGTGCCATTTATCCGCAACCATCAGACCATCTATATCGACATAATACTTGTCCAGTTTGGAGAATAGCTCCGGGGGGAAAGTATAGTCCGTTGAACCCTTGGGGACCAGCATCCCCGAAACCATGAACCCGTCCACTTTCTGAGGTGGATAGGTAAGCGGTATATTGATAAGCCCGACTTTTTTTCCGTGTTTATTTAACACTTTCCAAAAAGGAATACCGCGCATATGATTAAGATTTGCTAGAACCTTGCGACTCGCGCCACCGGGATGATCCTTCTCAATTTTAAAAAAATAGAAAACACCATGCCGGCCTGGATTTGTGCCGGTAATAAATGAGGACCACGCCGGTGCGGTAACCGGAGGGATGGTGGACATAAGTGTCCCATAGGCACCATTTTGAATAAGCTTAGAAAGATTCGGCAGCTTACCATCGTGCACCATGGGCAAGACGATATCCAAAGTTCCGCCGTCAATACCGATCACCAAAAGCTTATTTTTCGATCCCTGGCGGGGAGATATTTTTCCTGTTGCGTTTTTGGGGTTCGTCATATCAATTTAAATATCCCTTAAGTCTAATTCCGACTAATTTTTACCTGAATTTTGCACGAGTCGGAGGCTTTCATCTGCAAGGCATTTAAGGGCGCAGCCATAGTATACTATTGCAAGCCCTTAATAACGCAGCAGATGAAAGCCTCCGGCTCGCCCGCAGGGTGAAAAGTAATGAGATAAAATGATTTTCATCCTTTATGCCTGATCTGTATTTTGTTTTGCTTCTAGATTTTGCTTGACACGCTGTCATTAAACATAATCCCAACTTCTCATTAATTTTCATGCAAGATTCAGGTATTGAGATGCATGGAATCTATTGCCTGCTCATATGATTGGGTCGTAAGCTCAGCGATATGATGCCAACCGAATTTGGTTAAAGCCGCATTCTTGGCATTTTGTGAAAAGAGTTTTCTTTTATCCGGATTCTGCAGAAGATCTATAATCGCCTGGCTTAAAATCTCTTTATTTTTCGCCGGCACAATGATTCCGGTTTTGTTGTGTTCGACCATTTCCGGAATGCTGCCGACATTTGTCGCAATAACCGGCTTTCCAAAAGCAAACGCCATTGCGGCAATACCGCTCTGGCTGCCTTCAATATACGGCAGCACAATTGTTGAAGCGCGTAAAAAAAATTTATATACATCACGATTTAAAATAAAATGATCATGCAATTCAAAATGAGCGTTAGATAAGAGCTGCGACCGGTAAATCTCAATATCTTCGCCTCGTCCGGCAACGATGATTTTAAACTCGGGCAGGACCTCACTTACCAGCGGCTCGGCGTCTATTAAATATTTTAGACCTTTATATTTTTGGACACGCCCAAAAAAGAGAACGGTATGCGGCTCTTCATCGACCCCGGTTTCATTATCGGGAATATATGAAAACAGCGCGCCATGGGGAACAACACACACATCCTGGGACGATCTTTTGAATTTGCGAAGAAATTGCTGTTTCAAGATTTCTCCGTGGACGATCAATTTATTACTGCGTTGTCTTGACCTGTGAAACAGCTTAATTTTCCAGGACTTATTTTTCTTTTTTAGAGTCGGGGTTCC
>JAQYWI010000436.1 GCA_030145015.1 Desulfobacterales bacterium | reverse complement strand
CCCCATTTCCTTTAAATGTGAGCGAAGGGCGTGTCTTCCGGAGTGCTTTCCTAAAACCAGTTTGCTGGCGCTGAGACCGATGGTTTCCGGTTTCATAATTTCATAGGTCATGGGATTTTTAAGTACGCCGTCCTGATGAATTCCGGCCTCGTGGGCAAAGGCATTGGCGCCGACAATCGCCTTGTTCGGTTGTACTATGATACCGGTTATCATACTGACCAGTCTGCTTGTGGGATAAATAAGCTCTGTTTTGATATTGGACCACAGCGGCAGGTAATTGGGTCTGGTATGAAGGGCCATGACCAGTTCTTCCAGGGAAGTATTGCCGGCCCGCTCACCGATGCCGTTGATGGTCACTTCGGCCTGCCTTGCACCACTGCTTAAGGCTCCAAGGGTGTTGGCCGTGGCAAGACCTAGGTCATTGTGACAGTGAACACTTACAACGGCTTTGTTTATATTGGGGGTATGGCTCATGACATATTTGACCAGATCGGAAAATTCCATGGGTATGGCATAGCCTACGGTGTCCGGAATGTTTATGGTTGTTGCACCCGCCTCAATGGCGGCTTCAAAAACCTTGCACAAAAAATCCCGATCGCTTCGGGACGCATCTTCCGCTGAAAATTCCACATTGTCGGTAAAAGACGCGGCATATTTGACCGCTTCTATAGCGGTTTTGACAACCTGCTCCTTTGTCATGTTTAACTTGTAGTGCATGTGAAGGTCGGATGTGGCGATAAACGTATGGATTCTCGGTTTTGAGGCATGCTGTATTGCACCCCAGGCTCGGTCAATATCTGCTTTGGAGGTGCGTGCCAGGGCGGCAACCTCGGTTTTTTTGAGTTTTCCCGCGATCTTTGAAACCGCATCAAAATCGCCTTTTGAGGCTGCAGGAAATCCGGCTTCCAGCACATCTACCCCCAGTTTTTCCAACTGCGTGGCAAGCCGCAGCTTTTCTGCGGCATTCATGCTGGCGCCGGGAGATTGTTCGCCGTCTCTTAATGTGGTATCGAATATAATTACTTGTTCTTCCATTATTTTACTCCTTACTCTTTAATAAATGAGATATAAATTAATTTAAAAATCCCATTTTGTTTTCGATCATTTAGGGAACGAGTAAAATTTAACCAAGCATAGGCCGCAGGACAGGATAAAAAAATTGTCCCGCGGCATTGATTCCATCTCTTTTAATCAAGATTCTATTCCTTTTAATCGTCGTTTTTTTATTTTGCCCTGAAAAACCTGGTACTTTGGGCCAGATCAAAGTTCTCCGGCTCTGCCTGAAGAATCGCTGCAAGAGTTTGAAGTGAACTAAAGTTTAAAGTGAGCTAAAGTTAAGGAATTCTGTCAATTATATTAAAATCAGCGGAGCGAAGCGACACCATAACTTTAGGCACTTTAGATCACTTTAGACACTTTCAACTTATACGGCTTTAACTAAAACAACCCCTTTCAGGGGCAAACCAAAGCATGGTCCTTTGGGCCAGGGCTCTTTACTTGTCATTGTTTTGCCATAGACAGCTTATAGTGAACACTTTCTGCCAGGGCATGCCAGCTTGCTTCGATGATATCCTCGGAAACACCGATGGTGCTCCAGAT
>JAQYWI010000278.1 GCA_030145015.1 Desulfobacterales bacterium | reverse complement strand
ATCTTCTTCAGACAGGCCTTGAGAAAGTTGAGTCGGTGTTCAAAATCCTTGGCGATAAAATCCCCTTCTTTTTGTCGCATGGCGTCAAGATCATCCAGCGCTAACTGCAAACATTTTTTTACTGCCGGCCAAACAATATCCTCTTTTTCCAGCTTCTCAACGGTTTTGATGACGCCGCCGGCGCCGAGCAACATCTCCAGAGTGATATCATTTTTAAAGTCGAATTGGCCTTTCAATTCTTTGAAGGCCGTTACGAGCGCCTTGGCCCGGGAGAAGTCGACCTCCAGCGCCAGGGCTTCATCAGAACCATCGTCAACCTGCGCCCGGATTTCAAGCCGTCCCCTGGCCACCCGGCTGGAGATAAGTCCCTTTATCTTATCCTCCAGGGGCTGGCACGCAGGGGGAATCCGCAAAACAATATCCAAATGTCGACTGTTATAAGATCGAATCTCGATTTTCACCGTCAGTTCATCAGCGGTATTTTCAGCGGTTGCAAAAGCCGTCATGCTTTTGATCATATTCTTATTTCATCTCCAAAATGTATTTACGCCGCACCTGATCCAGAAAATTGAGCATCGCCTGATCGGCATAATCGGGATAGGTCCACGGCAATTTTTGAAAGCTACCCTTTTGATAAATCAAAGTCAAATCCGCATAAATCCCAAGACCGATATATATCCGATGACTGAAATTTTTTCCAGACGCCAGGACAAATCGCTCATGCAGCATATAGCCGGGATCGATATTCGCCGCTCGCTTCCCACCGGTAGAATAGGCTTGCTCAATCTGGTTGGTTGCAATCTTAACTGCTGCGAGTTGACCTTGTTCGATGAGTCGCTTAAATGCAAACACGCGCCTGACCAGAGCAGGCCCCATTTCCGGTTCATAATAGGACGTGTAATTAAAATCCATCCATGAACTTACCAGGTCAATCTGACCGAATTGGGATGAAAGTTCTAATGCCAGGTTATCGATTTTTTTTTTGCTCGGCGTAAAAATCCCGATGACCAGTTTCGCCGGTTTGGCAGTTTGCGGCTCACTCATATTCGTTATAAGTTATGGGTTATTAGAATCCATCTCAAAAATACATTTAACAAAGAAATGATTATGGACTTCGAAAGTGACTAATCGCTTAACGGTTTGGCTTCGTCGATGAGCATGATGGGGATGTCATCTTTGATTTCATATAACAACTTGCAATGGTCACAGATAAGCCCCTTTTGAGTATCATCTAGGTAAATGTCGCCCTTGCACTTCGGGCAGGCCAGAATCTCCAGCAATTCTTGACTGATTGCCATAATGTTCTCCTTCTATGGTTTACCGATTATTCCGCATTGATCAGGTTTAAAACAGCATAGCACGAAAAAATTAGATTTGAAATCCAAGCGGATACAACCGGAGGAAGCATTCCGCCATATCCCAATGATAGGCAAAAACTATGGAAAACCCAATAAAGAAACACCAAAAGAGCGCCAAAGGCGATACTGACGGATGGGCCTTCCCGGCTTTTGCGCTTGACGGCAATTCCGATACCCAGGATGCACAAAATTATTGATAAAACAGGATAAGCAAATCGAGCATGGAAGTCCACTCGAAAGGTGGTTGCATCGTAGCCTTCCGATTCGACTTCCTGAGTATATCTAAAAAGCTCCGCGATATTCATCTCCTCAGATTTTTTAAACGCGCGCATTAAATCTTCCGGCAAAAAATCAACATCCTCGGCCTTCTGGGCATGAAATTGCACATTGTAAATTTCAGTTTCCCTGTCCAGCACCTGCTCCATACTATCATAAAACACCCATTTGCCTTTGATATACAAAGCCCTGTTGGCATCAACTCTTCTTGCGAGTTTAAACTCGTTATCAAAAAAATTCAGGATGACGCCTGAAATAGAACGGTTCTGGGGGTTAAAGTACTGAATAAAATAAATAGCGCGATGTCCCTTGATCCATATATTCTTTTGTTTGGAAGTCATGGTGGGTTTATTTTTAACTTCCATCAGCCAAATTTTGTTGGCTTTGCTGATCGTAATGGGAACGATAATTTCAGATAGGCAAAAAAGCGAAATACTCAGAAAAACAGCGATAGTAAGAACGGGTCGCAGCAGATAGTAGACGCTGACACCTCCGCTTTTCAGCGCAATGATCTCATTGTTTTTGTTCATTAATCCGAAGGCGATCAAAATGGCTAGCAGTATGCCAACCGGCGTGATCTGAGTGATGATCTGGGGAAGCTTTAATTGAAGATATCGAAGTAGCCGTGAAATAGGTAAACCGGCTTCCATAAAGTTGTCGGCCTTATTGAAAAATTCGACGATGATATAGAGCCCCACCACTACTGCCAAAACAACCACCAGGCTTTTGAGGATTTCCCGTGCTAAATATTTATCAACAATCGTCATAAGCTAGATTGACCCACGATGTCTGAAAATTAGGGGCTCCGAAGAAACTCTATATTCTCATAGCGTTGCAAACTGCCGAGACATCACATTACCGTTTCCATTTGAACCATAACTGCTGCAACCGATCATAAATAACATCGACTTTTAGTGTGCGTTCATTTGCCGTACGAATCAGAAAATAAAAACCCAACCCGCCCATGACAAAATTAGGAAGCCACATACCGATCGCAGGTGGATACGCACCTGATTCGCCATATATTTTGCCGATAGACATTAACAGGTAATAAAACAAATAAAAGACAAGCCCCAAAAACAAACCAAACGATCGTTTTGCCGATTTGGATTGCACGCCCAGCGGTACGGCCAGAAGCCCAAGCGCAAAACAGCCAAATGGAATTGCAAATCTGCGATGCAGCTCCAGCCGGGCCCTAAAATAGCGGTCATCTTCAGCATTAGAACTCTTTACAAATTGTTTCAAATAGTCCGTGTTCATCTCTTTAGGCCGTATGGGTTTTCGGTCTTTTTTGGCAGGAGCTGTGTCCATTGGCAGGCTGATATCATACCGATCAAACTGGATCGAATGCGCCGCTTTATCTTTCAGGTTGGCCTGGTGGATGCTGCCATTGAAAAGCCTTAAATGAAAAATGGCACGCTCAGGTTCATTAAAAATTTCGCCCCGGGGTGCAATCACCGTATTGACTCGATCGGGCTGCCGCCTATCTTCAATAAAAACATCCATCAGCGTTTTACTTTTTGAATCGATTTCATTCACATAGATCACAACATCGTCAAAACTATCATTAAAGACTCTTTCTTTCAGCCCGATCGTCATGTTCTCTGACACAATTTGTCGGGTCAATTCTCTCAAAGCGGATCGGCCTTTTGGCTGGCCATAAACGGACATAACCATCGTCAATACAAAACCAATGAAACAAAAAGCGAATACCGGTGCAAGCAAAACGTATAAGCTGATACCGCCGGTTTTTATCGCCAGAATTTCATTTTCATTGGATAAGCGCAGAAACGTCAATAAGACCGTAATCATAACCGATATCGGTATGACAAAAATTAAAAGAAATGGCATTTGAAAGAAGATCATCCATAAAATGGTGGCCATATTGATATTGTAATTGACGATCCAGTTGGTAATTTCGATCAATTCGGCCATTAAGAAAATAAAGGTAAAAAACAATACATTGACCGCAAAGGGGACCAGAAATTCTTTAAAAATATACCGGTTTATTATGGAAACGAGTTTCATCTTCTTATGCTTAACCGATGCCGGTTGGTGGGGAAGTTAAACTTGGACGTATCACAGAAAAAAGAGAAGCCGGCGAAGATATGACACCTTACTTTGAATTGGAACGGAATTGATTTGATCATCCAAGCGCGGCCATGAGTTCAGCCTCGGCAACGACATTGTTTTCAACAAGGGCTTGGCCGGATGCTTTTACAACTTTTGACCGGAATTTTAAAATCTGCACTTCCAATATAAGCTGATCACCGGGTACAACGGGTTTTCTGAATTTAACTTTATCCATCCCCATAAAAAAGACCGGGGCACCGCGCTTTTCGGCGGGCATTGATTCAAGCGCAAGTACCCCTGCAGTTTGTGCCATGGCTTCAACAATCAAGACTCCCGGCATAATCGGAAAGGTTGGAAAATGCCCCTGGAAAAAGGGTTCATTAATCGTGACATTTTTAAGGGCAGTGATTTTTTCACCGGGAATCAAATCCAGAATTCTGTCAACCAGGATGAAGGGATAGCGATGCGGCAAAAAATCCATAATGGCTTGAATGTCATATGTTTTTTCCATTTTTCCTCCTGAAAGGTGGAAACAATAGGTTGTCGGATTGCGCCGCAGGAGTTAATTACCAGACTTCTTTGCGAAATTGTCATTCATCTGTTTTATGAGCCCATCGGTAATGTCAATAGCGCCCGGCGAATACATCACGCTTTCACTCCTTATGATAATCAGATAGCCTTCATTTTTCCCGATCTCCTCAACAAGCACACGCACGTCTTGGACTATTTTGTTAAGCAGTCTTTTTTGGAGTTCTTGCGATTGCGAATTATATCTCTTTTCAAGTGACTTAAAATCGTTTATTCTGATTCTATATTCTCTTTCCTTTTCTTCACGCTTCTCTTTACTCATCACCATCGACTCGCGCTCAAACTGCTTGCCGAGCGCGTCTATTTCAGCTCCTTTTACCTTCAGATCCTCCAACATTTTATCTCGCTGTGTTTTAATTTCAGCCTGTGCAGCTTTGCCGGCATCTGATGTACTCAGAACGCGCTGCATATTCAAAACACCAATTTTAGCGACATCGGCTGCATCTGCGGAAGCGAGCCAGAAAAAACTGAAAAAGGAAAATAAAAACAATAGACCGTATTTGGGAATTCGCATGCTTTGCCCCCTGTATATTTGAATAGATTGTTAATAAGTGGATTCTGCACAAGAAAGATTCTCATCTATTTTCATGAGGAGCTCCTTGGTGTCATAAAATTAACCGCTTCACCCCGCGAAGCGGGCAAAATCCAGGTAAGAATTATACCGTGATAACATACACCTCGTTACCAAGATGAGGCCATTGAAAACTCAAATTGGCCGGCCCCGTGATCACTGTCCTTGCGATCAAGAATATAGCCGTATTCAATGTCGAGGGGCCCCATCGGCGAAAGCCAGCGAATGCCGCCCCCCGCACTTTGCCGCAGATCCGACGGGTTAAATTCGATATCGTCTCTCTCTTTATAAATCCTGCCGGTATCAAAAAATAAAACACCATGTACGCCCACGTCCTTTATTAGCGGAAAGACCAGTTCAAAATTAAACGCAATCATCGCATCACCACCTATACTCGCGCCGTCAGCATCTTCGGGGGCTAAATCATCGCGTTCAAATCCCCTCATAGACCCGATGCCACCCATATAAAATTTCTCATAATCGGGCAATATCTTTTTTCTGATGTCCGTAATATAGCCTGCTTTCGCATGGGCAACAGCGACAAAATCCCAGACCAACGGAAAGTACCATGCGGTTTCGGCAATGTATTTCATGAACCCGATATCACCTCCAAGGCCGGCAAATTCAAAACCGATACTGTTAAGGGCGCCCCTGGTGGCAAGGAAACCTCTGTTGCGCGAGTCATATTTCAGATTCGTATCTATGCTGCTTTTAACATTTTTGCCTTTCAGGTCTTTGATTGAATCAGAAGCGTCATTATCGATATTTTGGATGTCCGATATATCATACAGGTAAGTTGTATAAAATCGGGTATAATCAAAAACAGGATAACCGAAGCCGAGACTGCCCCCCCAGCTGTCCTTCTGATAATCGTTATAATCGTATACCCAGTTATAAGCCCTAACGGTTCCCGACAACGGCATATCATAGATATAGGGTTCGGTAAAACTTAAGATA
>JAQYWI010000277.1 GCA_030145015.1 Desulfobacterales bacterium | reverse complement strand
GTCGGCTTCTCCCGGCCCGAATGGAACGAAATCAAAGACATAAAATCCGGCCCAGCAGAACGTACCATAACCGATGACACCCTGCCAGGCGGCCCACGAGAACGAACCATTGTTTATGAAGCTCCATTTGACAGATGCGACCGTGAAGAAGATTATGAAACCGCCTGGGCGGAATTTGAAAAAAGATTTTAAGCAGCGAAATATACGAATAAAGACGTTCCCAAAACAGGAACTTTATAGTTGACATGCCGCTGAAACCCGATTAAAATATGCATGTAATCAGCCGAAAAAAACTGATCGAATTTTACAAGCAACCGGGCCGTCAGGATGCCAGGGGGCCGATTGAGGTATGGTATTATGAAGCGAATCATGCGCAGTGGGCTTCTCCAGCGGATATAAAGAATCAATACCGATCTGCCAGCATTCTAAAGGATAACCGGGTTGTATTCAATATCGCAGGCAATAAATATCGGCTGGTGGTCAGAATTAACTATGATTCAAAAACCATGTTTGTGCGTTTTATCGGGACGCACCAGGAGTATGACAAAATCGATGCGGAGGTGATCTAAAATGATTAACCGCCTGATAAAAAATGAAAAAGATTACGAAAAGGCGTTATTTCGCGTTGAGCAGCTTATGGATGCCAAACCCGGCACTGCCGAAATGGATGAGCTGGAATTGCTGACCACTCTTGTAGAGATGTACGAGGACCAACATTACCCGATCAACCCGCCGGATCCTGTCGAAGCGATCAAATTCCGAATGGATCAGCTCGGGCTGACCCGGAAAGACATGGTTCCTTATATCGGAACCAAGAGCAAGGTATCCGAGGTCTTGAACGGAAAACGCCCGCTTACTTTGGCCATGATGAGGTCTCTCAATAAAAATTTGGGCATATCTGCCGAAGTGCTGCTGAAAGAACCGGGCGCCGGTTTCCCGAACGAGATGCAGGAGCTGGAATGGCATAGATTCCCCGTAGTTGAAATGGCAAAGCGCTGCTGGATTCCTAAAGTGGATGACGTAAAGGAAAAGGCCGAGGAACTGATGCGCGCGTTCATCGCACAGGCTGGAGGGCCGGAGACGGTCTCAGCGGCCTTTTTTCGTCAGGGAAAAGGCGCTCGCTATAATTCGAAAATGGACCCGTATGCTCTGACGGCCTGGTGTATTCGCGTGCTGACCCTTGCCCGGAAAAATCCTTTAAAAAACAAATATGTTAAGGGATCGGTCAAACTGAGTACGCTGCAGGAAGTCGCACGGCTGAGTTATTTTGAAAATGGTCCCTTGTTGGCCAGAGAGTATCTGGAAAAACAGGGGATTCATCTAATTGTGGCTCCCCACCTTCCCAAAACATACCTGGACGGGGCCGCAATGTTATTGCCGGACGGAAGACCGGTCATCGGCCTGACCCTTCGCTATGACAGAATCGATAATTTCTGGTTTTGCCTGCTGCATGAACTGGCACACGTTGCAAAGCATCTGTCAACAGCCAAACAGATCATCGTTGATGATCTGGATTTGAGAAGGCATGACGCCGAAGCCGAAGATGAAATCGAGAACGAAGCCGATGAAATGACGCGTAATGGATTAATTCCCAAGAAGGTTTGGGATAAAAAGCCTATGGAGGGCAAGGCAATCGTCGCTGAGGTGTGTGCGCTGGCAAAAAAAATAAAAATTCATCCCGCGATTATTGCAGGGAGAATCCGATTTGAACACAATAACTACAGGCTGCTGTCCAGGCTTATCGGTAGCGGGCAGATGCGCAAGCATTTTCCGGAAAGCTGTTCAATCTCGGTAAAATGATGAATCTTCAATAAGATTGAACAGATAAATTTCGTGTCATTCGTGTATTTCGTGGTTAAAAAAGGTTTTCGAACACATGAAAACGACTTTGCAGCAACTAAAAAAATGGATCCGGCTGGCGGAAAGCGAACATCTTGAATTCAAACAGGCCGGTCGGCAGTTCGATTTCGAGAAGCTCACCCGTTATTGTGTCGCACTGGCCAACGAAGGTGGGGGAAAGCTCATTTTGGGGGTGACGGACAAACCGCCTCGTCAGGTTGCAGGGACTGAAGCTTTCCCTGATGTCGGCAAGACCCAGGCTCAGCTTTTGGACAGGCTCCACCTGCGAATCGATATGGAGGAGATGGTTCATCCGGATGGCAGGATTGTCGTTGTGCATGTTCCCTCCAGGCCCATCGGAAGACCCGTTGAATACAGAGGGGCATACTGGATGCGCAGCTATGACGCCCTTGTCCCCATGACACCGGAAAAACTGCAGCAGATATTTGCAGAGGCGGAACCGGATTTCTCGGCTCAGATTTGTAAAGAGGCGACCATTGGCGACCTCGACCACCACGCCATCAAAACATTCAGGAAAAGATGGCATCGTCGATCGGGCAACGATGAACTGCTTAGCATTCCTTCAGAACAATTGCTTAAAGACGCCGAGCTTCTGGTTGATGGCGGAGTTACCTATGCCGCATTAATCCTTTTGGGTACCCGTAAAGCCCTGGGTATTCATCTTGCACAGGCCGAAGTTATTTTTGAATACCGATCAAAAGAAACATCACTGCCGTTTCAGCAGCGTAAGGAATATCGGAAAGGTTTTTTCCTGTACTATGACGATCTCTGGAATACCATCAATCTTCGGAACGATGAATATCAATACCAGGACGGCCTTTTTATGCTGACGATTCCGACTTTTAACGAGCTGGTGATTCGTGAAGCTATTCTAAACGCCGTCAGCCACAGGGATTATAGACACGCAGGTTCTGTATTCATTAAACAGTATCCCACCAAAATCGAACTTATCAGCCCGGGTGGTTTTCCGCCCGGTATAACTCCGGAAAACATTCTCTGGAAGCAACATCCTCGCAACCGGCGCATCGCAGAGGTGTTTGCCAAATGCGGAATGGTTGAGCGTTCCGGTCAGGGGGCTAACCGAATGTTCCAACTATGCGCCCGCGAGAGCAAACAGCCGCCTGATTATAGTGGAACCGATGACTATGAAGTATTCCTCACGCTATACGGGAAAGTACAGGACCCACGCTTTTTAACATTTCTGGAGAAGATCGGTCGTGAGCGTCAAATGTCTTTCGAAGCCACTGATTTTATCACCCTTGATTTAATTAACAGGGAGCAGAAACTCCCCCCCTGGGCGAAAGAACGTGTTCCGTTATTGCTCAAATCCGGTGCCATTGAACGCATTGGACGGAAACTCATTCTTTCCGGCAAGTTTTACGAATTCGTTGATAAAAAGGGCGTTTATACTCGCAAGCACGGATTGGACCGCGAAACCAATAAACAATTATTATTGAAGCACATTAAAGACAATAAAAATCAGGGAAGTCAATTCCGTGATTTAAGGGAGGTATTACCCTCACTTTCAAGGGATCAGGTGAAAAAGATACTTGCTGAAATGAAAAGGGAAAAAATGATATGTGTTGTCGGCAAAACCAGTGCAGCCAGATGGTATCCAGGAGCCGGCGATTAATTCAGAAAGATACTAATTTTGGCCCAAGTTCGGCCCAAGTTCGGCCCAAGTTTGGTGCAATCTAATCCATCAACTATCTGTATATACAATTATTCTGTTATTTTCAATAATTGCGCTAAATATAATTAAGGCACAAGTTAGACAATTCGGCGCAATTGAAAGGCACATCTTATTGTTTTTTTTCGTGTATTTCGTGGTTTAATCTTTTAACGGCAGGGATAAATGATACCATCCGTACTCTCCCAACAGCTCAGGCAAGGCGTCGAAGATTTTCTGCGAACCACTTTTCCGGTATCCACACCTTTTTTTCACGGCATTATCGACCGCTTGCAGGCAGATAGCGAAGGTGTCTTCAAGGGGCCGTATTTATCCATTCAGCTTCCTTTCAAACAAGGTTCGGATAAATCTGATTATTTTCCTGAAGTCCTTTTAAAATTCCCTCCCTATATACATCAGGTACAAGCCTTTGACCGTCTTTCAAGTCATAAGCCTAAATCCACAATTATTGCAACCGGAACCGGATCGGGGAAAACCGAATCTTTTTTATATCCCATTCTCGATTACTGTTTTCGCCAGAGTGGAGAACCCGGCATTAAGGCCATTATTATTTATCCCATGAATGCCCTTGCAATGGATCAGGCAGGGCGTATTGCAAAAATAATATATACAAATCCTAACCTTAAAGGACATGTTACGGCAGGCTTATATGTGGGACAGAGTGAAAAAGATCCTCATATGCTAATGTCCCGGAGCAATATTATCACAAACAAGGAGACGCTGCGAACAAGCCCGCCTGATATTCTGCTGACCAATTATAAAATGCTCGATTATCTTTTAATTCGCTCAAAGGATTATCCTTTATGGCAAAACAACACACCTGAGACATTGCGTTTTCTTGTAGTAGATGAGCTGCATACATTTGACGGCGCTCAGGGAACCGACCTGGCCTGCCTTATAAGACGCCTTAAAGCCCGTCTTGATACACCGGAAAATCACCTGTGCTGCATTGGAACTTCAGCAACACTTGGCGATAATGAAAAAAAGGCAACCCTGCTGACATATGCCGGCGAGGTTTTTGGTGAATCCTTTGATGAAAATGCCATAATAATGGAATCACGCCTGACAGCAGGTGAATTCCTGGAAAACAGCATGATAACAAGGGTTGGTGTTGTTTCACAAGATTTGGCTGATAAGCTTAATCCTGATTCATACAGCGAGTATAAGGAATACATTCTTTCACAACACGAACTCTGGTTTGAAGAAAAAATATCTGCGAATGAATTCAACAAAACCAAATGGCGTATCACACTCGGGGATAAAATTCGGGGGCATAGCTTTTTCCAGAATTTGCTGAAAGTTTTGAAAGGAGGAATCAAAAGCTATGATGAAATTCTATTTGAGCTCGAAAAGTGTACGCCTGAATTTAAAGAAGCAGATCAAACATATAAATTAAATTTAATCAGCAGTCTTTTAGCGCTTGTATCAACTGCACGTATCGGAACAGAAGAAAAGAACCGGCCTTTTCTGCATGTACGGTATCAGCTCTGGCTTCGTGAACTGCGGCGCATGGTTGGTAAAGTATCAAAAAAAGAACCACGCCTTGCCTTTTCTGATGATTTAAATGATGAACAATTAAAAAAGCACATGCCCGTCATTCATTGCAGGGAATGCAACAGCATGGGATGGGCAGGGCTGAAACGTACAGGTGATAATGAAGTTAATCCTGATCTGCAGCCATTCTATATTTCATTTTTTAAAAACGACCCTAAAATTACTTTCCTGTTTCCTGAATCAGCAAAGCCGCAAAATCTTCATATGGATGGGCGGTTATATAATCTTTGTGCAGAGTGCCTGAATCTTACTACTCAGCTTAAAACAGAAGAATGTCCCAACTGTGGTCAAAATGACCCGATACGAGTTTTTGTTCCAAATATAAAAGCAAGGAGAAAGAAGAACAAAACGCCCTTTGGGCGGATTAAATCGGAAACAGAGCTAATTGAATATGCTTATTCTTTTGATCTTGAATTGTCTGATTTTCTTTATCTTTTATATCATATTCAAATGGGCCGTCTTTGGAAAGATCGAATATCTCTCCATACTTAGGATGCCATATACGCCACAATAACATTTCTTCTTTACATTTGGAGCAAATCAATGGATCTTTTCCAAAACTCTTTATCATTCGCCCTCTCCAGGTTAACGACTTCGAACCATTGGTAATGAATTCAATTGTCATCTGGATAAAACGTTTGCAGCCTTGGAGAATTTTCATTGATATTGATTTACTGCGGCGGGCATAAATACCATAATGACGAACCATCTTGAAACCTTTGAGAGGAATGTGGT
>JAQYWI010000276.1 GCA_030145015.1 Desulfobacterales bacterium | reverse complement strand
AATCGCAATGGGGCCGCCTGGAGGCGCCGGTTTATGTAAACAAATTTGTACATCCGGGTTTGCTGGTCATGAGCATCGGCCAGGGTCACCAGTCTTTTGGACGCTATGCGGAAAATAAAGGCACAAATCCTTCCGCTATATTGTCACCTGATGCGGATCAGGATTCAAACGGCCCAATTTTTTCAGCAGATAATATTAAGATACTTCGGACCGGCCGAACATTGAAAATGGCCAACATGTATGCCAGCCGAACCCAGCACGAACGAACATTTGCGCTGACCGTCGGCCTAACGGAATTAAACCAGGGGCAAATGCCCCAAAGAGCCGGCCTGACCATGGAAGATTTCCCCCTGACGCTGCCGTTACCCGAAGGATATGACCCCAAGCGCGATTTTTATCCTCCCCATGATCACGAGAAATACCGCTGGGCAATGGTGGTCGATCTTGATCGCTGTATCGGATGCGGCGCCTGCTCGTCCGCATGTTACGCCGAAAATAATATCGGCATTGTGGGTGAAGATCGGATCATCGAAGGCCGGGAGATGACCTGGCTTAGCATCGAACGATTTCAGGATCCGGATCAAATGCAAAAAGTAACTTTTTTGCCCATGTTGTGTCAGCATTGTGACAATGCCCCCTGCGAATCGGTCTGCCCGGTATATGCACCGCATCATTCTAAAGAAGGCATCAACAACCAGATTTACAACCGCTGCATCGGAACGCGGTTTTGTGTCCAGAATTGCCCTTACAAAGTGCGGCGATTCAACTGGTTCGATTGGCCCTGGCCGGAGCCCATGAATATGCAGCTCAACCCCGATGTCACCGTTCGCAGCAAGGGTGTGATGGAAAAATGCTCCTTCTGTATTCAACGCATCAAGCTGGCACACAGCAACGCCAAGAACGAAAAGCGCATGATTCGCGACGGTGAGGTCATCCCGGCCTGCGTGCAAACCTGCCCGACCGATGCCCTGGTCTTCGGCAGTTTGATGGACAAACAAAGCCGCGTCAGAAAACTGGTGGATGATCCCCGGGCATACCAGGCCATGGGTTACTTGAATACCAAGCCGGCGGTGATTTATCTTAAAAAAGTTTTACAGGAAATATAAATACTGAGCGTCTCGCTGTCAGCGAGACTTGAGGAGCGGCTTTAGGGGCCTTGAGGAGCGTCCCGCTTCGCGGAACTTTAGGTTGGATGTAAAAAAAGTTTAGATTTTGCCTCAAGCGAAGCGCTCCTCAAACGCAGCGCAGGAACTGCGCGGAGTGCTCCTCTAGCTTCGCTAACAGCGAAACGATCGGCTCATCACGAGAAGAAATGATCGTGACTAAAAATCTAATTGATAAATTTGTAAATCAACCTTCGGAACATTGATATGAGCCAACTCACTTACGCGAGTATTGATCAAACCGTACTGAACACCTTGAGTACGCCCAAAAGATACTACTGGGCAATCGTAGCTGTTTTGTTTTTAGGTGTGCTGGTCGGCGCTGCTTGCTGGACCTATCAGATTTTTGTCGGCATTGGGGCCGGCGGTCAAAACAATCCGGTGGGCTGGGGCACCTATCTGATCAACTTTGTCTTCTGGGTGGGAATTGCCCATTCGGGGACGCTGATCTCAGCCATCTTACACCTGTTTCGGGCCGGATGGCGCAATCCCATTGCCCGCGCGGCTGAAACCATGACCGTTTTTGCGGTTTGCATCGCCGGACTCTTTCCATTTATCCATCTGGGCCGTGTCTGGCAGGTCTATTATATGCTGCCCATTCCCAGTCAGCGACTCCTGTGGCCCAATTTTCTATCACCGCTGATGTTTGATGTGATTGCCATCAGTACCTATCTGGCCGTCAGCAGCCTTTTCTGGTACACCGGACTGTTGCCGGATCTGGCTGCCGTCAGAGATCGATCCCGGGGCACCCGTAAAAAAATCTTTAACATCCTGGCGCTGGGATGGACAGGCGCCCACGAGCAGTGGCGTCATTATACCCGCGGCTATCTGTTTTTTGCCGCCCTGGCGACACCTCTGGTGATCTCGGTGCACAGTGTCGTGTCCTGGGATTTTGCGCTGGGAATTGCGCCCGGCTGGCATACCACTATATTTGCGCCTTACTTTGTGGCCGGTGCCATCCATTCCGGCCTGGCCATGGTGCTGACGCTCATGATTCCTTTGCGTAAAATTTTTAACTATCAAAGAATCATTACCAAAGAAGTCCTGGAAAATGTGGCCAAAACCATCGTTTTCACCGGCTTGATTGTCGGCTTTGCCTACGCCACCGAATTTTTCATTGCCTGGTACAGCCAGAATTCGGTTGAAATCGAGCAATTTCGCTGGCGCGCATTTGGTGACTACCGCTGGGGCTTTTACTTCATGGTATTTTGCAACACCCTGACACCGCTACTGTTCCTGTTTAAAAAAATAAGGACCACCATCGCAGCCCTTTTTATTATTTCGCTGATTGTCAATTTTGGAATGTGGTGGGAACGATTCGTCATTATCGTTGGTGGCGTGGCTCATGGCTTTTCACCGCATGCATGGGGGTTATACGCGCCCACAATGATCGAGTATGGCATTATGCTGGGCAGTTTTTGCCTGTTTTTCTTCTTCTTTCTGTTGTTTGCCAAGCATCTGCCGTCGGTCTCGATGACAGAGATGAAAGAAACCCTTGAACATGGAGGCAGCCATGCAGGGTAAAAAATACATTATGGGGCTTTTTAAAGATGAAGACCAGGTGGTTTCAACGCTCTCGGCTCTAAAAGAAACCGCTTACAAATTTCAGCGGGTTCACAGCCCGATTCCGAGTCATAAGATTATGGCTGCGCTCGACTTAAAAAAGAGCAAGGTCGGCTGGTTTACCTTGGCCGGCGGAATACTCGGACTCATCAGCGGATTCGCCCTGGCCATATTTTGTTCAATTCAGTGGAATTTGATCGTCAGCGGAAAGCCGATCATATCGCTGATTCCGTTTTTCATAGTCGGATTTGAATTTACCATCCTCTTTGCGGTTTTTGGAAATATCATCGGCCTGCTCACTCAGACGCGATTGCCCAGCTATAAAGGAATGGAATATTACGACCCGCGCTGCTCGGGTGAACACTTTGGTGTGCTGGCAGCGTGTGAACCAACACAGCAGGATGGTTTAAAAGATTTTTTTAAGCAAAACGGAGGGGAAGTACAAATCTTCGATTAAGTGTTTTATTTGTTTGATTGGTTTCATTGGTTCGATTGGTTAGCCATATTTTCTGTATTTCAACCAATAAAACCAATTTAATCAATTCAACCAATTTAACGATTATGACGAATTGACATGACATCCGACAAAACAAACTCAGCAAAGCCAAATAAATCATCGGTGGGCTGGATATCCATCGTCCTGATCATTATCGGGCTGGCGGCTTTCATCTATGGCATCTTGAGCCCCCATCCTGAAAAAGCCTGGCAGGCCTATTTGATTAATTTTCTGCTGTGGTCTGCGATCGCCCAGGGAGCGGTTCTCTTTTCAGCGGTGATGCAGATGACCAAAGCCCGTTGGAGTGGCCCGCTATCAGCTCTATCCGAATCCTTTGCGGCCTTTTTCCCGCTCTCATTTGTGCTGTTTCTGCTGTTATTTTTGGGGCGCTCCCATATCTTTCCGTGGCTGCATGCGGATCTTCATGGCAAGGAAGTCTGGCTCAATATCCCGTTTCTTTTCACCAGGGATTGCATCGGATTAATAGTACTCTACGCAATTGGATTTGCCTATCTCTACAATACGCTGCAACTTCGATCCGGCGCGAATCAAGCTCAGGGCGCATTTCAGAAAATGATTTACAAGG
Organism: Desulfobacterales bacterium; assembly: GCA_030145015.1. Next base: position 2,049 of record JAQYWI010000276.1, on the reverse strand, counting down.
GCTGGGTCCGCAATGGCCGCAACCCCGAACAGGTAAAGAAAAAAATGACCATCTGGGCCGGGCTTTATATTCTGGCATTTACGCTGGTGCTGAGCCTGATCGGTTATGATCTGGTGATGAGCATGGACCCCCACTGGGTATCGACCCTTTTCGGGGGTTACACCTTTGTAAAAGCGTTTTATGTAGGACTGGGTGCCTTAATCATCCTGGCGGCGATAATCCGGATCAAAAAGGGGAAGGCCTCCGGTTTGGAGCCATCCCATTTCCATGATATCGGCAAACTGTTTTTTGCATTTTGCCTGCTGTGGGCCGACTTCTTCTATGTCCAGCTGACGGTCATCTGGTACGGCAATATACCTGAAGAAACCCATTATGTGATTGAGCGCACCGTAATGGTCCCCTGGAACACATTGGCCTGGACCATTTTTGGGATCTGTTTCATTATGCCGTTTGTGATTCTTTTAAATAAAAAGGTGAAATCTAAACCGGTATTCATGGTGATTCTATGCAGCGTAATTATCATCGGATTCTGGTTTGAGCACTTGCTGCTGCTGGCCCCCGCGCTGAGCCATGATGCTCATTCGTTGTCGGTGAGTGTATCCGATGGATTGATCACTGTCGGTTTTTTCGGACTGATGGTCATCGCGGTGAGCTTCTTTTTAAGGCGTTTTCCGGAATTTTCCAGGACTTCAGAAGCGGGTCCGTCGGGTTAAAGGATACGATTATTTAACGAGGTATTTAACCATTGAGTAAAAATGCAATCGCCATTTTAACAACCCTGGGCACCGGTCTGTTTATTGCGGCATTTATTTTATTTTTCTATACCCCGCCGCAAGCCCGTATCGGGCCGGAACAGCCCATCCCGTTCAGCCATAATGTTCACAGCGGCGTCAAACAGATCCAGTGCCAGTACTGTCATCCCTATGTGGCCTATTCCAATCATCCCGGAATCCCGGCGGTGGAAAAATGCCTGCACTGCCATAAATATATTATTGCCAACCATCCCTGGATAAAAAAGGAACACGAATACTTTAACACCGGTACGCCAACGCCCTGGGTAAAGGTCAATTATGTGGCCGAACACGTGCTGTTTAATCACCAGCGTCATATTAACAGCAAAATCGCCTGTCAGGAATGTCACGGTCAGGTGCAGGAACTTCAGCGCCTGCCGCAAAAAATTTGGCGCATGGGTGAGTGCGTCGAATGTCACCAAAAGAAAAATGCCAACCTCGACTGCTGGCTGGCATGCCATAGTTAGATCGTTGCGAGTTGCTTGATACGCGTTGCGAGCGATGAAGATTCGGATAGAAATTAGACTCGCAACCCGTAACCCGCAACACGCAACACGATATAAGGAGAACCCAATTTGTCGACTGAAATCACCGAAAATGTGCCATCAAACAACCCGACAGCCAGGGCATTCACGCTGACATCCGCATTTTGGTTTGCCGCGGCAACCAGTATGGGAATGATCGGCGCGGGTTACCTGATTGCACCGGACTTTTTGGCCAATGTCGAGTATATCCACTTCGGCCGCATAAGGCCGATGCACATCAATGCCGTGCTGTTCGGTTTTGTGACTCCCGGCCTGTTAGCGGTGGCGTTTTATTACTTCCCCAGATTGTTGCGCACAGAGCTCTTCAGCCACAAACTGGGGGTGTTCAGCGCCATCTTCTGGAATGTTATGGTGGCCGCCGGCATGATCGGAATTGCTACCGGGCACACTCAGGGCCGCGAATATGCTGAATTGCCATGGTCTGTGGACATCATGGTGGTGATCAGTTTTGCGCTGGTGGCGATCAACATCCTGATGACCGTCTTCCGGCGTAAAGAGCCGATTTTATATGTTTCCATCTGGTACACAGCCGCAGCGGTGGTGCTGACATCCATCACCTATTGCCTGGGCAACGTCATCTGGAAACCCAACACCGGTGCCCTGGTGGGTATCCCGGATGCGATCCTTTTATGGTTTTACGGCCACAATATTTTTGGACTTCTATTGTCGCCCATGGGTCTGGCGGTGGCCTATTATGTGCTGCCGATTGCCAC
>JAQYWI010000275.1 GCA_030145015.1 Desulfobacterales bacterium | reverse complement strand
GGCGCCATCGGATCTCTGGCCGCCGGTTATCCGCTCAAGATCTTTCCGCCGGATGATTCCCGGTTGCTCGATACGGTCGACTTTCTCCTAAAGAATTGCTTCATCGACGGCGGATTTTATCAGGATATGATTCATTCCGGCATTAACGCCTATCTCACCCTGCACGTTGCCCAGGTTTTACTTCGTGCCGGAGATCCTCGTTACTTTGATTTGGCGGCCTCGGTAGCAAAGCTGGCTTCGCCAACCGGTCAGTGGCCCGAGGCGATTCACCCCCGGACGCGGGGCGGGTGTATGGGTGATGGACAACACGTCTGGGCCGCAGCCGAATGGGTGCTTATCATTCGCAATTGTTTTGTGCGTGAGGAAGGCAACCGTCTAATCCTGGCTTCCGGAATTCCTCAAGATTGGCTCAGGTGCGGGGAAAGCCTTTCCTTCGGCCCTGCCCCAACTACTTTTGGCAGCATTTTACTTTCCATCAAACCCGAAAAGGATACATTCGTTGCTGTCTGGCAAGGATTATGGCACGAGAAGCCGCCGTGTATTGAAGTCCGCCTTCCCGGCTTTGCCCCTGCTATTACCGAGCCGGATCAGGATTGCATCACACTAAGGCGTGAAGGAGACATTATCCTATGAATATTCTCATGATGACCAATACCTTTATACCACATGTCGGTGGCGTTGCCCGTTCTGTGCAGTCTTTCACGGATGGATATCGAAAACAGGGCCACCGGGTGATGGTCGTCGCACCGCAGTATGAAAACATACCTGAAAACGATATGGACGTCATTCGCATTCCGTCGATCCACCACTTCAAAGGGAGTGATTTTTCGGTCCCTTTACCGATTCCGGGGTTTCTCACCAAAGCCATCGAGAAATTCAAACCCGACATTGTTCACTCCCATCATCCTTTCCTGATCGGATGGACGGCGCTGCGCGTGGCCCACATGCATAAACTTCCCCTGGTTTTCACTCACCACACCATGTACGAACAATATACCCACTACCTTCCCGGCGATTCTAAAGTGCTAAAACGGTTCAGCATAGATCTTTCAACCCGTTATGCCAATCTCTGCGATCAGATCTTTGCCCCGAGCGAGAGTGTCGCTTCTATCCTTCTCAAACGCGGGGTCGAGACGCCCATCAGTGTTGTTCCCACCGGGGTTCATTTCGAGCGATTCGACGGTGGTAGCGGACCGGGCTTTCGAATGGCCATGGGTATTCCAGAAGATGCTTTTGTTGTTGGTCATGTGGGTCGGCTTGCACCAGAAAAGAATCTTCAATTTTTGTCCGCAGCTGTTGCCAGGTTTTTAAAGGCCGAAAGCCGGGCCCATTTCCTGGTTATCGGCAGCGGGCCATCGCAGAAAGCCATTCGAAAGATTTTCTTCAGGGAAGGAATTCCAGGCAGCATACACTTTGCTGGCAGCCTCGATCATCCCCTGCTTACGAGCGCCTACAAGGCCATGGATGTATTTGCAATTGCATCAAAGACCGAGACACAGGGAATGGTCCTTACCGAAGCCATGGCAGCGGGCGTTCCCGTGGTTGGCCTGGATGCGCCCGGTGCCCGTGAAGTTGTTATCGATCAGATCAACGGCAGGCTTCTTGGTATCGAAAGCATTGCAGATTTCGCATCCGCTTTGGAATGGATTGCCGTTCTTGATTCTAAACAAAAGCATAAACTCAGGAAGGGTGCTGTGCAAACCGCACAACTCTTTTCCATAGACCGTTTGGTGGAAAAAGCGCTGGAGTGTTATGAGACTCTATTGGAAAAGGGACCGACTTCCAGGCATGATAAATTTCGTGCCTGGACGGCATCCCTATCACTGGGGAAGTCTTGAAAGTATCGGCCGAAACGACAGTCACTGCATTCACCACTAATGATCCGCAATAAGAAACAAAACCATGATCTACCGCTTTGAAATATTTTTAAGAAGGCTGCGCATGTGGTTCAGTCGCAGTGAGTGGTTGATCCACTTGCTGCGACTCACGAAATCCAAGGAGACAGCCACAACACCCGGTCTTGTCATGATTCAAGTCGACGGTCTTTCCCATACGCAGTTGAACCGGGCACTTGAAAAAGGCAAAATGCCTTTTCTATCCGACCTCCTCAAGTATGAGCGTTACAGATTACATACGCTATACTCCGGCTTACCTTCGAGCACGCCGGGAGTTCAGGGTGAGCTCTTCTATGGTGTCAAGTGCTCAGTCCCGGCCTTTAGTTACAAGGATCACGATACCGGCAAAATTATACGAATGTTTGATCCCGTTGCGGCTTTGGACATTGAACACAAACTTGAAAAAATAGGTGACCCCCTTTTTAAGGGCGGCAGCGCTTATTCTGACATTTATACCGGCGGTGCCCAAGAACCCCACTTCTGCACGTCATCAATCGGATGGGGAACGATTCTACAAGCAGCCAATCGCTTGGCACTGCCTTTTTTTATTCTTTCCAACCCATACAGTTTCGTGCGAACGGCCGTTCTTTTGCTCGTCGAGTTTTTCCTGGCCATAGTTGACTCAATTCGCGGGCTGATTGCAGGCCAAGATCTTTTAAAAGAGCTGAAATTTGTACCCACGCGCGTTGGAATAACCATTTTACTCCGTGAGCTGCTTACCATTGGTGCTAAAATTGATGTGGCAAGAGGACTTCCTGTTGTTCATCTTAACCTGCTCGGCTACGATGAACAGGCCCATCGCCGGGGACCATCATCGATATTTGCGCACTGGACACTTAAGGGAATCGATGACGCCATTGCCCGGATATGGCGGACAGCAAATCGTTCCGCCCGCCGGGATTACAGCGTCTGGATTTATTCCGACCACGGACAGGAAGACACCCTTCCCTATCCCAAACAACATGGCCGGACCATACAGGAAGCGGTGGCCAACGTCTTTGATCGTCTGGGGGACCAACGCACCGATGTTCAGGGCAACAATCAGGGTGGAATCGAGTACCAGCGCGTAAGACATCTCGGCGGAAAGAAAATTCAAAAACTCTTTCCTATCCTTCGCAAAGCCAAAGCAGAATCAAAAAATCCGAAGTTCGTCCTAGTGGCGATGGGCTCCCTGGGATTTATCTATTCTCCCCGTGATCGCACGCCTGCCGAGCGGGATCGCCTGGCCAGAGAACTCGTGGATTCGGCAAAGGTTCCCCTTGTTATGGTAACAGACGGCCCCGGCCAATTAAAGGCATGGACTGAAGAAGGTGAATTCATTTTGCCCGAACAAAAGGCGAAAATCCTCGGCCCTGATCATCCTTTTCTCCATGAGGTTACCCAGGATCTCATCGAATTGTGTAGCCATCCTGATGCAGGGGATTTTATTATCTGCGGATGGCGGTATGGCGCTGATCCTTGCAGTTTTCCTATGGAAAACGGCGCCCATGCAGGACCGGGATCCGAGGAGACAAGGGCTTTTGCCCTGTTTCCGGACAATGTTTTTCTTCCCAAGAATAAGCGAGGTTTTTTTCGGCCCCTTGATCTTCGCAATGCCGCGATCCATGCCCTTGCCCGGTCTGAAACCAGATCTTCCAAGAAGCCGGATCGGGAATTTTGCAAACCACGAACGCTTCGCATCATGACATACAACGTCCATAGTTGTATTGGCATGGATGGAAAGATTTTTCCCGAACGGACTGCACGGGTCATCGCCCAGTATGCCCCGGACATCGTTGCGCTTCAGGAACTTGATGTGGGCACGTTCCGAACCAATGGCGTGGACCAGCCGCATGTCATTGCGCGATATCTTGATATGAAAGCCCACTTTCTTCCGACCATCCATATGGAAAAAGGACGTTATGGCAATGCCATCCTGACCCGTTATCCCATGCGGCTGATCAGGGCCGGTAAATTGCCGGGATTATCCGGCAAGGCGCACCTGGAACCCCGTGGCGCAATATGGGTTGCCTTAGAGGTGGACGGCATTGAAATTCAGTTCATCACCACCCACCTGGGGCTTTGGGCAAAAGAACGCCGGCTACAGGCCGAGGCGTTACTTGGAAGCGACTGGCTGTCCCATGCCGATTGTAGCGGGCCGGTCATTCTGTGTGGCGATTTCAACGCACTTCCCTTTTCCTCTGTATGCCGACGGTTCCGCGACCGTCTCAACGATGCACAACTGAACTTTCGCAATCATCGCCCAAAAAGTACCTTATTTACACGCTATCCGCTGGCCCGAATCGATCACGTATTTTTAGATTTCGGGATAAAGGTTGCCGGTATTGAGGTGCCGAACACCGATATTACGCGCGTCGCCTCCGACCATCTGCCGCTCATTGTTGACGTTCTAATTCCTGAAAAAGATTAACTAGCGTGCTAACTGAAATCAAAATGCGGGGGTGAATGAAATCAAGAGGCAAAAAGGTCTTTTCCTATTTTGACGTTGTTTTCCCACGTTCAGGTCTTCTGGATGGCACAGGTTAAACATGTCTATAAGGAAGTCATTATGAAGTTGGTCTTAAAACATTTTATTTGGACAATTCTTATCATATTGATCTCTGCTGCCGGCGTCTTGACTTTTGATGACGGAAAAGTGGAGGCCGGAGGCTCCTTGATAAAAACCGGGGGTTAATCCGGCCCCTATTTAGTGCCCGAAAAAAGAAATCTCAACCCGGTATCCCGCAACCCGAACCCAGCATCCGGCATCCAGCATCCAGACAAAGCTGTGGGTAAGAAAAAAATTCGGTGATTTAAAGGTGATCGGTCAGTTTCATGATACATACATTCTCTGTGAGTCTGCTGAAGGCCTTGTACTCATTGACCAGCACGCAGCCCATGAACGGATCATTTTTGAGCAGCTTAAAAACCGATCACTTGCTTCAAAAAAGTCATCCCAGAAACTTCTTATCCCCGAAACCATTGACCTTGGATACAGGGAAGCAAAAATTCTCGAAGAACTGATTCCGGATTTAAATGAACTGGGGCTGGAAATAGAGCCTTTTGGCGGAAATACGTTTGTGGTAAAATCGGTCCCGGCTCTGCTTGAAAACAAAGAGGTTAAACCGCTGGTTATGGAAATTGTCGAAAAGATGGCACAAATAGGCTTTACACCCGGCCTGGAAAAGGCCATGGACCAGTGCCTGATACTCATGGCCTGCCACGGGGCTATCCGGGCCAACCAGAAGCTTTCAGACATGCAGATCAAGAAGCTTTTGGACCAGCTCGATCAATGCGACCAGCCCTCCAACTGCCCCCACGGCCGGCCGATCTATATCCGATGGAGTGTGAGAGAGCTTGAGAAATCATTTAAAAGAATAGTCTAGCCATGGAAAAACAAAAAGGCCGGTTATAACCTGGCTTTTTTGTTATCTTTTTACATAAATTTGTATTGAACGCCAAACGCCATGAGCGTAATATCTTTTTCGTATTTAATGGTATAGCCAGTGGTGGGATCTATAAAATCTTCATCCTGGTAGAAACACTGGAGGATGCCGAAGTTTAAATCCAGGTTGGGGACCACCTCCCAGGCCAAACCAGCCCCAAGGGTATAGCCACCCAACTCGGGGAGCCAGGGCGTCATATCCTCGGCGTCAACCCCGGTTTCCGTATACAGATATCCAACGCTGCCCTTCAGTGTATCGGAGAAAGCATATTCAAATGCAATACCCAGTTCAAAGCCGTTGTCCACATCGCTTTCGTCGCGGGACGTTCCGGGGATGTCGTCAAAACCGGCATCTTCATTCAAATAGTACGTGAAGTTGGTCTCCAACCTGATTTTGGGGTTCAATTGATAGGATGCCCCGATGGCAAAGATGGCGGGCAGGTTGCGCTCCCTTTCTTGGCCCTTTATACGGCCAAAATCGGGCAGAATAGAATCGTACACAGTGCCCCCGAAAAAATCAGCTAAATTACCACTTATTTCATCCTGCTTAAC
>JAQYWI010000013.1 GCA_030145015.1 Desulfobacterales bacterium | reverse complement strand
CCGCAGGTATGCCCGGCCCCTCCGATCGCAGTCGGTATCCCATAAAACCGGCAGGTAAGCGGCCTATTATCGTACAAATCACATAATTCCGCTTCGTTTAAGAGGGGGCAGCGTACCCGTTCCTGTGCCAGGCCGGCAAGAATCTCATCTTCGCTTTTTCCGGCCTGCAAATCTCTATGGGCCTTTTGCTTAATTTTGTGAACGATGCGGTCGGCCCGGTTTGCCTTTTCCAATAACTCGGCTTTTTCAGAGCTCTTTTTTTTCGCGCTAAACCGGTGATTAATATATAAGGCTTCAATCAGCGTCAGATCAAACAGCGCATAACAACAATCCGCACATTTTTCTTCACATTTCACGCATGCGGCATAAGCCTTTCTGACATGTTCAAAGGCTTCATCCGATTTAGAAACCAGAGCCTCATACTTTTTAAAATAGGGTGTAAAATCAAAATCCATTTTATCATGTATCTCCAATTGCGGTATACAAACACAGTTAATAAATTTAAATCCGCATCCATACTATGGTGAAACAAGTGCCTAAATTGCCTAAAATGATCTAAAATGCCTAAAATTAATGAATTCTATCCTTTTTAAAAAGGATGGAGCGTAGCGACACCATAATTTTAGGTACTTTAGCTCACTTTAGTTCATTTTAGGCATTTCCGTTTGTTTCACGTGAAACATTAACTATTTCCCTACACAAAACCGGCTGAAAATCTGATCCAGCACATCCACCTTGGCAGAATCACCGATTATTTCCCCAAGAGCATCAATGGCTTCCTGAAGATGGATGGCCACCAGCTCGGTGGAGGTTTCTTTTTGCAGTTCTTCGGTGATGTTTTCGGCAGCACTTAGCGTCTTTTCGAGCAAGAGTTTATGCCTCAAGTTGGGGACAATCGCCTCCGCCAGATCAACCGGGTTTTCTCCACCAGCCCACTTTACAATTTTATCTCTGAGATGATCAATGCCTTGATCATACAAAGCCGAAATACGCAGACGATCAACATAGGTCCACTTATCGGGAATTGCGGTATCGGTCCGATTTTGGATCAAATCGATCTTATTAAGAACAACGAATACGGGTTTGGCTTTGATCTTCGCATATATTTGGTGATCGGCAGCATCTAAGGGACGATTGGCTTCAATCAAAAAAAGCACCAGATCAGACCCATTGACATGCGCCAGGGTTTTTTCAATTCCGATCATCTCTACCGGATTCTCGGTTTTATGAACTCCGGCTGTGTCGCTGACAATCACCGGTATTCCCTTGATGTTTAAGGTTTCTTCGATGATATCCCGGGTGGTTCCCGGTATGGAGGTCACGATGGCCCGATCCTTTTTTACCAACTGATTGAGCAGGCTGGATTTGCCCACATTCGGGCGGCCGACAATGGCTACAGTGAGGCCGTCTCGAAAAATATGGGCATCAATATAATAGCGGATCAGACGCTTCAAAGGCTCCACCGCTTCTTTTTCCACGGTTTTGGCTGTGCCGGCAGGTTCGATAAGCTCGTCGACATCTTCCGGAAAATCAATAGCGGCTTCGACCCGGGTTAATATATCAATTAATTGTCCTTTAATGGAAACCAGCATCTGCCGCAGTCGGCCGGTTACCTGGCCGGTTGCAAGTTCCAGGTTTTTTTGGGTGCGCGCATTTATGATATCGATAACCGCTTCCGCCTGGGTAAGATCGATGCGCCCGTTTAGAAACGCGCGTTTGGTAAATTCACCCGGCTCAGCGAAACGGGCACCTTTTCTCAAAACAAGTTTCAATATGGTGTGCAGTACCACCGCCCCCCCGTGAGCATTAATTTCAACAACATCCTCACGCGTATAGGTTCGCGGCGCCTTCATTGCCGATACCAGGACTTCATCCAGCAGCCTGCCATTATCCGGGTCAACGATGTGCCCGTAGTAAATTCGGTGGGTCTCAAATTCAAGCAGCTCAGAATTTTGGCCGGCCCTGGCAGCTCCTGACACCAAACTCCGATTCGAGTCATTGGGCCTGAAAATAGATCCGGCAATCGCAAAGGATTTTGAGCCTGAAATCTTAATGATGCCGATTCCACCCCGCCCTCCGGGGGTGGCGATAGCAGCAATTGTATCTTGGTCTGGTGTCATTTTATATTAAAAACGGCAATGCGAATTAAACCGAAATTTAGCTTTTTGAAGAACTTCTCTTCTTCGGAAAAATCACGAGCTTTCGCAAAGGTCCTTCCCCCCGGCTGCGGGTTTGGACATCAGGATTCTCTTTGAGAGCAATATGGACAATTCTGCGATCATAGGCATTCATCTCCCCGAGAGACATCGGCTTTCCGGTGCTTTTGGATTTTTCGGCCAGCCGCACGGCCAGTTTTTCCAGGTTCTCCTTCCGGGATTCCAGGTATCCTTCGATATCCACAAAAACCCGGGTCCGGTTTTCCCTGTGCTTATTGACAACTTTTTCAACGATGGACTGAATGGCATCCAGAGTCTGCCCCCGTTTGCCGATCAAAATACCCGCATTCCCGCCATTGACGTTAAAAAATATTCGCTCTGAATCTCGCTCAACCGATATTTTGGCATCTGTGGTAATGGCGTCAACAATTCGCTGCAATACGAGGCGCCCGATATCAACGGGATCTTCGGGAAAAGAAAAAAGTTGCTGACCTTCCTGGTTTACTTTGGCGACCGTATCATCATCGCCTAAATTCAATTCATCCGACGATTCGGGACTCTCAGGCACATCCGCGAGATCCGATTCGAATTCGCTAATTTCGGGTTTCGTCTCTAAAGGCCGTGGATCCTTGGGCAGCCGGACCCGAATTTTCGCTTTTTTGGCACTCGACAGACCGAAAATGCCGCTGGACCCGTAGGAAAGAATCTCGTACTTTAGATTTTTTTTGGGCACATTGAGTTCCGCGCTGGCTTTCTCAACAGCCTTATCTACGTTTTTTGCTCTAAATTCCAACGTAGCTGTCATATAAAACCTCCGTAATTACGAATATTTTTTCTGGGTATAATACTGTTGGGCGATCGATAAGATGTTGTTCGTCAGCCAGTATAAAACCAGCCCCGATGAAAAATTGATAAATATAAAGGTAAACACAACAGGCATAAACATCATCATCTTCGCCTGGGTGGCGTCTCCCATCGGCGGAGACATTTTTTGCTGAAGCAGCATGCTGGCGCCCATGACGAGCGTCAATACCGGAATTCCATAGGGCGGTTCCATAAACGGGATCGAAAAATCAAAGTTAAACAAACGGTCCGGTGCCGACAGGTCGTTGATCCACAGAAAAAAGTGCGCGTGGCGCAGTTCGATAGCCTCATACAGCATCCGGTAAAGTGCAAAAAATACAGGGAGTTGGACCACCATGGGAAGACAACCGCCCAAAGGATTGATTTTATAAGTGCGATAAAGCCCCATGACTTCTTCGTTCATCTTCTTTTTATCATTTTTGTATTTTTCGCGGATCTCTTTCATCAAGGGCTGGATTTTTTTCATTTCGCTCATCGATTTATAGCTTTTTGCTCCCAACGGCCATAAAAGGATTTTTACGAGAAGGGTTAAAATGATAATGGCAACCCCGTAATTGGGGATCACACTATAAAATACATTCATTAACCACACACAGGGCTTGGCAATAAAATCAAACCAGCCGAAATTGATGAGTTTATCCAAATCATTTCCAACCTGCCTTAATTCTTGCATTCTTTTGGGACCCATAAAAAGCTGATAGGAATAAGCGTACTGGGTTCCGGGCTGAATCGCTGTCTCCGGCTGCCGGTACTGGGCCGCCAAAAATTTTTCCGATTTTATGGCCAGATGGAAGCTGGCCTCTTCGATCTGATCGGGGATCAGACCCGACATAAAATAACGGCTCTGCAGGGCAACCCATTTAATTTTACCCTCAAAGGTATCCTGGTCCTTAAGCTTTTTTATCTTTATTTCTTCAAGTGAATCATTAATCAGCGCACTGGGACCTTCAAACGCATACATGCGTTTATCCCCCGGGGCTTTGCTGTTTAAGGTCACAAACAATTTATCCTGAACACCGCGGCCGGAGCCGTTTTTGACCGTCACAGACAGGCCGACGACGTATGAATCCGGTGTAAATTTATAAATTTTTTCGATTAAAATTCCATCTTCCGAACGCCACGAAAATGTAATCTCGCGAGAACCATCAATAACCTTCACCTTATCGGAGGTCAGATCGGAAACAAAAATGGCATTATCCAACCCCGGGATGCTTTTGCCGGTAAGTCCAATTTTCCCGACACCAAAAGCCTCATCACCGGTCAGAATCTGTTTTAGCGGAGAATCTTCGGCAACTCTTTCGCGGAAATTCTTAAGGAGAAAACTGTAAAATACGGCGCCATTTTCTGAAATCCTGGCCTCATAAAGCGGGGTATCCACGGTAATCGTGCGGGCTGTTTTCGGGGCTGCCACCGGGGCGGTCGGTTCCTGCGCGGGTTCTATTTTTTCAGTCTCTTTGGTAAACGGTTTTTCTTTTTCCTGAACCGGCTGTTCTTTTGTTGCGACAGGCGCTTCAACTTTTTTTGTGGCCTGCTGCCGGTCTTCCTGTGGCCAAAAAAAATGCCACGCCAGAAACACAACAAGAGAGAGGACGATGGCTATTAACAATCGCGCTTGATCCATTGTTTTCTCCTAAGTAAGAATAATAAGTTATATAATGTGCATCATCTTTTGAGAAGATTCATGCTGTTTCACGATCAAACAGGTTTTTTATCTGGGGACTTAGTTAGGAGAGCAGGCACTGCGTTGGCATCCAGGTTTAAAAACCTACGATGTTTTTAAACCACACGCTAGGGAATCGGATCAACACCACCGGAGTGAAGGGGATGACATCGTAACAGGCGCTTTACAGCCAGAAATAACCCTTTGATAGGACCGTGCTGCTTGATTGCCTGATGGGCATAATTCGAACAGGTTGGATAAAAACGACATGAAGGGCCTAAAATCGGGGATAATGTAAATTGGTAGACCCTGATCGACGCTAACATGGATATCGATATAATCTTTTTAATCAACACAATTCGAAATCTTTTCAAACAAATCTTGAAGGGCTGAAAATACCTTCTCAGATGAAAGGTCTGCGGCCTTTTGCTTGGCTACAATGTTGATATCCCAGTTTTGTTTCAAATGCTGCCTGTTTAATCTAAAGTATTCGCGTACAAGACGTTTGATTCGGTTTCTTTTGGCAGCGTTTCCGACCTTTCGCGTAACTGTGATGCCCAGCCGTGAGCGGTCGTACCGGCCAGGTGCAAAAAAAGCGATCACATATTCGTTTTGTAACTTGCGTCCGGATTTGGTAAGTTCGAGAAACTCAGATCGCTTTAAGATTCGATCTTCCTTTTTAAAGGAAAAACGCATCGGCACCTATTTCGACATCCTGACCGTTTCAACCTGCGAGTCGCGCTCTACCCTTTGCTCTCCTTCGATTAATTACTCTACGACCCGCTTTTGTCGACATCCGCTTACGAAATCCATGGTTTCTGGCCCGTCTGATTCTGCTGGGCTGAAAAGTGCGCTTCATATTATAAGTCCTTAATATTTTTAAATATTTAACGTTTCCGTTTTTGAGATCAATTCATATGTTGCCGAGTTTGGCGTGGCAAACCCTAAATCTGTGATATAAATCACAAACCTGAAATCATGTCAAGCTCAAATATTTTCCCAAATATTTGATATGTCATTCTTTGTGAATCTCAAAAATATCAAACTCTTCCAGATGATAGGTGGTGTTGGGATAAATCACGATTTGTTTGCCGATGGTCTTTTCCAGAGCCGCAATCAGATGGTTTTCTTCACCGTGAAGAAGCTCGGCAATCTGCGGATTGACTCTCAGGGTCAACCGGATTCCATTCATGTCCTGGACTTCCCGCAAAATTTCGCGAAAAATCGTGTAGCAAATAGACTGTTTGGAGATAATATAACCTTCCCCGTCACAGTAATAACAGGGCTCACAGAGGATTCGGGTGAGCGGCTCCCGGGTTCGCTTGCGGGTCATCTGGATCAGTCCCATATCCGACATCGGCAACACATGGGTTTTGCTCTTGTCCTTTATCAGTGCTTCCTGCAAGGCATTGAACACCTTTTCCTGGTTGGTTTTTTTCTCCATATCGATAAAATCAATAATAATAATGCCACCGATATCCCGCAGTCGAATTTGATAGGCAATCTCTTTAACGGCCTCGAGATTGGTTTTTAAGATCGTCTCTTCCAGGTTATGTTTGCCGACATAGCGGCCGGTGTTGACATCGATGGCAACCAGGGCTTCGGTGTGTTCGATGGTGATATACCCGCCGGATTTCAGCCAGACTTTGCGCTTCAATGCACGCGAAATATCGCCTTCCAGATTGTAGGCGTCAAAAACCGGCTCGGCGCCTTCATATAGCACCACGTGATCTTTTAGGCCGGGCATATAAGTGTCCAGAAATGATAAAACGGCATCATAGGTCGGTTGAGCATCGATAACCAGCTTTTCAACCTCATGGATGAGCAGATCCCGCACTGCCCGCAGGCTGACGGATAGATCTTGATGCAATAGAGACGGGGACGGCGCTTTTTCAAATTTTCTGTCTATGTTTTCCCACAAATTTTTTAAGAATGACATTTCAGAGGCCAGTTTATCGATGGCCTCGCCTTCCGCGGCCGTCCGAATAATATATCCGTAATTATTGGTGCGTAAATTCTGGACGGCACTGCGTAAGCGCTCCCGCTCGTCTTGATCTTCGATCCTGCGGGAAATGCCGATATGGTCCGATTTGGGCATCAAAACGAGAAATCGACCGGGCAGCGAAATATAGGACGATATGCGTGCGCCCTTGGTCCCAATGGGAGATTTGGTGACCTGGGCCAGCAGTTGCTGGCCTTCTATAAGGAGTTCCTCGATCAGAAAATTGCGTTTATTTTCAAAGGCAGGGGGCTCGGGGTCACTTTCAGTTTCTGAATCCTCCTCCTCGGGGTTGATCTCAAACATGCGTTCATATTCTTTAAAATTATGGGTATAAACATCATCCACATAGATAAACGCAGCCTGATTAAGACCGATATCCACAAAAGCAGCCTGCATACCGGGCAATACCCGTAATACTCTGCCCTTATATATATTCCCGGTGACATCCGAATCATCTCCCCGGTCGATATACAGCTCGGAGATGGTTCCGTCTTCCAAATGCGCCACCCGGGTTTCATGATCCGAAACATTGATGACGAGTTGTTTGTACATACGCTTTTCGCATTCAACTTAATGTTAAGTAAAATTAAACTTCAAATGCGACGACCTCGGTTTATTGCCATTTTGTAAAAAATCCGAAATTCGAATTTCGAAAACCGAAACAAATCCGAATACCAAATGACATAAATTCAAAACTCGTTTGGAACATTCGGATTTCGTGCTTTATATTTGTTTCGAATTTCGGCCGATTTTATAAAATCAGGCGTGCTTCGAATTTTCAATCGATCTAAATTATGATTGTCTTCCTAATATATTGCTAAACTCCCAAGTCGTTCGATACCTCCCCTAACTTAGTAATCGTTGCCTGTTTGACCTGGTCTTCACTCAGATTGAATATGTGGCGCAGGATGTCAAACGGCCGCACGGTTTTTCCCGGTTCGGATCTGAGGGTAAATTTTAACTGCCGCGAGTTCACCAGTTCACACCTTTCTACAATAGCCTTTAAATCTAACTTTTTCAACTTTCCTTTTGGGCTCATGAGCCGAATCGGTGCCTCTGACCTGTGTTTAAACGCGTTTAACCTGGCTTCTTCGAGAAGATCCTCTTTGAGTGTAACCTGGTAACGAACAAGTTGGTGGCGGCTCGCCGGCGTCTTTTTGGGAGCCAACTCACAACGGGTGATTATAAGACCGGCGGGCAGATGCGCATTTAAGCCGTCCATCACCGCTTGCGGCCGTATATAATCGGGCACGGTTACAATAAAACGCTCTTTTAAGCTTTCGATTCCCACGGGCAGCGGATTATCAAAGGAAACTTTGGGCTTGGGGTGAAACCCTTCTGAAAACTTGACCTCAATATCGGCTCGTTTCAAGGCCCGCAAAAAGATGTTGACCAGCTCAAGATGTCCGAAATATTTGGCTGTGTCTTGCTTGGTATAAAACACACTGAGCTTTTTATAGGTCGCCTGCTTCTCAATGTCGGATGGACGCGCCTTGACAAAATTGCCGGCCAACGATTTATGGGTCAGGGGCTCAATTTGTTCAAAGTCACAGACGCCGCACTGGTTGCAATCATCAACCCGGCAATCCGCCGTATAAACCCCCTGATGTGCGTTTTCCCATTCAGCGCTTAAAAACGTTTTGGTCAGCTGGGTGTTAATATGATCCCAGGGCAATGGCTCACAGACATCTCTGGCGCGGGTGGTATAAAAATCCGGATCGACACCTTCCTCGTCAAAGGCGCTCTCCCACAAATCGAACCGGAAGTGATCACTCCAGCCGTCAAATTTGCATCCTTTATTATAGGCCGCCACCAGCAACCGGCTAAGCCTGCGATCGCCGCGGGCCCAAACCCCTTCCAGCCGGCTAACTTTCGGACCCTGCCATTTAATTTTAATACCGGATAATTTCAGCTGATCCTGAACCCGTTTGATACGGTCTTCGGATTCGGTTAACGACAGCTGGGCCGCCCATTGAAATGGCGTATGGGGTTTGGGGATAAACGTGGCCAGGCTGACATTGATCTGACCCCGAAACTTGGAAGAACTTTTGATTTTGCGTAACGCTTTGACTAAATCTACCAGGGCCTTCAAGTCCTCAGCGGTTTCGGTGGGAAGCCCGATCATAAAATACAGTTTAATGACCTGCCAGCCCAGATCAAAGGCATCTTTAACCGTAGCAAAAATTTCGGCTTCACTGATATTTTTGTTAATCACGTCCCGCAGTCGCTGGCTGCCGGCTTCGGGCGCAATCGTAAAACCGGTTTTGCGCACTGTCTTTATCAGCTTCATCAGCTCCGGCGTCAGGGTGCCGGCCCTCAAAGACGGCAGCGAAACAGCCACATTTTCCGCCGCAAAGCGGGACATCAGGCGCTCCATCAGAGGAACGATACATCCGTAATCACCGGTGCTCAACGACAGCAGGGAAATGTCTTCATATCCGGTGGCCTTAAGGGATTGATCGCCAAGCGCCAGCAAAGATTCCGGCGATCGCTCCCGCACCGGACGATAAATCATACCGGCCTGGCAAAAGCGACAGCCCCGGGTGCAGCCCCGGGCAACCTCCAGCCGCAGGCGATCGTGCACGGGTTTGCCGTAAGGTACAATTGGTTTTTCCGGAAAAGGCACCTGATCCAGATCGGCGACGATGGTCCGCGTTACATGGGTATAATCCGCATAACGCGGCACCAGGGTCTGAAAACCACAGGCGTCATATTGCGGCTCAAAAAAAGCCGGGATATAAACGCCTTCAATCCGCGACCAGCGTTTAAGAAGCGCTTCTTTGTCCGGCCGGGAATTCGCATTGCACTCCATCCAGGTTTGGGCCAGCTGCAGGATGACGGTTTCACCGTCTCCGACAATAACGGCATCAAAAAAATCCGCAACCGGTTCCGGATTGCAGGTACAGGGCCCGCCGGCAATGATGATCGGATGGGCGTTATCCCGGTCAGCGGCATAAAACGGAATACCGGCCAGTTCCAGCATGCTTAACATATTGGTGTAATTCAGTTCATAAAGCAGGCTGAATCCGATAATATCAAACCGGTTGAGGGGCCGGCGGGATTCCAGCGTAAACAGCGGCAGTCCCGCAGACCGCAGGCGGGCCTCCATGTCGATCCCGGGCGCAAAAACTCTCTCGGCGGCAATGTCCGCATGGGCGTTGAGAATGTGATACAAAATCTGCATCCCGAAATGGGAGGTGCCGATCTCATAGAGGTCCGGAAAAGCCAACGCAAAGCGCAGCTTGACCCTGTCCGGATCCTTTTTGCTCTGATTAATTTCGCCCCCCAAATAACGGCTGGGTTTTTCGACCAGGGGTAATATGTCTTCAATGGTTTTGATGCTCATGGAAAGCCTGTAATGTGCTAAGCACTCCATATTCGTAACGCGGTTTAAAGCGTTTCAAAAATAACAGGAAAAAGAAATGCCTAAAGTGACTAAAATGAGCTAAAATGCCTAAAATTATGGTGTCGCTGCGCTCCATCTTTATAAAAATGATCGTTCGACCCAGTCGTCAGATCCTGAGGCTTTCGAAGGGTGGCTCTCGACGGGTAGAATTCCTTAACTTTAGGCATTTTAGCTCACTTTAGATCATTTTAGGCATTTCATTTCGGGTTTATGTTACCAGATTAGTTCTAATAAATGAAGATGCCTTCTTTATTTTTATCGAGTGATGTTTATATTCTGGCAGTCAAAATGCGCCTTGATTTCAAATCAATCCTTAACTGAATTAAGGGAAGGACAGTTATGCCCAGCATCTTAATGCCGATCAATAAAAAAACAGCTCACACCTTTTTTGCTATGGTTACATTTCTGCTTTTTGGGCTGACGATACCACAACCCGGCTACGGCCTGCAAAGTGAGCGCGAAAGCCCGGTGGTTCGTGCGGTGCGCAAAGTCAGTCCTGCAGTGGTAAACATAAGCTCCTCCCATGAGGTCCGCAAGCGGCCCAATCCCTTTTCCGGCTTTGGTATGAACCCGTTTTTTGAGGAATTTTTCAAAGATTTTTTTGATCCCAGATTCGAACGACGCCGGGAGAGCACCAGCCTGGGATCCGGTGTGGTTATCGACGGCAAACGCGGCTTTATCCTGACCAACGCCCATGTGATTGAACGCGCCGGCAAGATTAAGGTGGTCCTGCAGGATGAACGCGAATTTGAAGCCAGAATTGTGGGTGCCGACCCGGATTCGGATTTAGCAGTTTTAAAAATCGACTCCGAAAAGTTCCTGCCGTCCATCGAAATGGGAAGCAGCGACGACCTGATGATCGGCGAAACCGTGATTGCCATCGGTAACCCCTTCGGCTTTTCGCACACGGTGACCACCGGTGTTATCAGCGCCATCAACCGCAGTATCCGCACTGCAGACAAAGTCTATCTTGACTTTATCCAGATCGACGCTTCCATTAACCCCGGTAATAGCGGCGGACCGCTGTTAAACATTAACGGCGATCTGATCGGCATCAACACGGCAATCTACGCCAAAGCCCAGGGCATCAATTTTGCGATTCCCATCAACAAGGCCAAAAAAATTATTTCCGATTTGATTCAATTCGGCGAAGTGATCCAGGCCTGGATCGGCATTACGGTGCAAAAGCTGGATGACGAGCTGGCCGGCTACCTGAAAGTTCCCGACAAAAAAGGCGTCATCGTTCAAGCCGTGGAGCCTCAGAGCCCGGCCCGCAAAGCCGGTCTGCAAGAAGGCGATATTATTGTGGCAATCGACAAAAAAAAGATTTCTTCGGTGCCGGAGTACTGGTCGGTTAAAAAAACCTATGCCGCCGGTGACGCGATAAAGGCCAGCATATGGCGCGATAACAAAATAAAAACCATATCGATCAAAACACGGATGTTTCCCATGGAACTGGCCGAAGATCTGGCCTTTCGATTGATGGGTATTCGCGTCGAGAACTTAACGGAGGAAACGCGCAAGCACTTTCAAACTTTCGCCCGGGAAGGCGTCGTCATCTCTGAAATCGACGGCCGCAGCGATCTGGCCAAAATCGGCGCCCGCCCCGGCGATGTCATCCGGCAAATCGACGACACCGCCATCACCGACAAAGAAGAATTTAAGAAAGCGATTGTCAAATATCGACAGAAAAGATCGGTGGTGATTTTGCTGCAAAGAGGGGATCAGGGGTATTATATAACATTGAAATTGTAACCGAACTTTCTAAAATGTTTAACATAAAAAGTTCAAATTGGATCAAATTTAGCTAAAGTTCCTTTGGCAGACTGCCGATAAGATAATTGGAAAAGCAGAATTTAAAATTTTCGAATATGCGATTGAGATTAACTGCTGATTTGGTTTAAATTTGAATTAAAATCTGCTCAAGATAATGCCAAACTCTGAGTAATCAGGGGACGGAAAGCCACGGGTCCGCCGGGGGTGGATGGCCGGGTTGCCTGAGGAGGCTGAAAAGCTGGGTGACCCCGAAATGGTGGCCCGGCTTTTTTGCTTCAGCCGTCAGCCTATAAAAGGAGACAAAATGCAACTTTACGGGGGGATTAATCCATACGCGAGTCAAAGCTTTGGTTTCGGTTACATCGATACCATTCAAAGACAGCGTGACGTCACAGCATCGTTTAAGGGGCTTCCGGTTTCAAATCACCGTGATCAGATGGACGACACCACGCGGCATGTGCTGCGGATGCGCAAAGCAATGGAGGCGGTCAAGCAATTGATGCCGGCGTCTTCAGAATCTACCGAAATTGAAGTCTCCATAGCTGCAGGCGCCACCTCTGCCTCGAGTCTTAGCTTAAGCTCGGGCGGGGCCGCAACACCCACCACCCTGCAGTCAACCGAAGAGGTCAACGCCGAGACGTCCACCGATTATACTGACCCGTCCGCATGGACCGGCGCTTCGACGTCTCAGGCCACGATCAGCGGCGAATATGACGGCTCAAACGGCACCGATACGCTCAGGTTTGAAGTTGCCCGTGGCGGCACCCGCGGTGGTAAGGCCAACCTCCAGGTAAAAGTCTACGATTCCAACAATACTGAAATTGATAAAATCGATATCAGAAAAAATGATTCTATTGATAAACAATACACTATGAACAATGGTTTAGTAGTAACCTTCGGTGCCGGCGATCTGGTTCAAAACGATACCTTCACCATGGAGGTTTACGATAACATCGAAGCTGCGGTGGACCCGGACAAGCCCTTTAACGGGACGGGCAGTGATGATCCCAACTTTCAATCCGGTCTCGATGTAACGAGTGGCTCTTTTCAGGTCAATGGGACCACCATCGACGTCCTGGCGGATGATACGCTTAACACTGTACTCGATAAAATTAACCAATCCGATGCCGGCGTGACAGCCACCTTCGACGCCGCGACCGAAACGGTATTGCTGACCCAGGATACGCCCGGCTCAACCCAGGACATCGCCCTTTCAAACGATACTTCCGGTTTTGTTGCCGCCGTAAAACTTGATAGCGCGGTTGCAATCCCCGGAAACGATGCGGAGTCTGAAAAGACTCTGGCAGCAGAGGGACAATTCGCGAGTGTTCAAAGCGGCAGCATCAGTGTCAATGGCACTTCTATCGACATTGACGTCAATACCGATACGTTGACCGATGTACTCGACCGCATTACAGCCTCAGCGGCAGAAGTGACCGCAAGTTTTGACAGCGCTTCCCAAAAGGTCTCACTGACTTCAGACGGCACCGACAGTCAGCTAATTCTTGACAGCGGGACGACTAATTTTTTCTCGGCAGTGGAAATATCAGATGGTACCTATGACCCCGTAAACGAATCCATAGAAGTACAGACAGAGGGCGTCGATGTCGTCAATGCGTCCGATCTTGCGGCCGAATATGCTGATACCTACAACACCGAACTGGGGGCCACAGTTCGTGCAGATCAGGATGTCGCGCCAGCGCCCATATCCGCAGACACCAAAATGCTGAGTAAACTGGTCGATATCATTGCCGATTCCATGAATGCCCTGTTCGATGATTCGGCCATCACCTCGTCACCGGGCGCAGGAACCGAAGCGCTCCGAGATGAGCTTCGCAGTGCCGTAACGTCATGGTTTGATTCCGAAGGGCCTCAATTCGATACCGATTTTGGCATTGGTTTTGATTTTGAAAAAACCGAAGAAAGCGTATTCAAATTCTCCCAGGCCGATCGAAGTCGATTTGAAGATGCTCTGGCATCCCCGCAAAGCGCGGCTGCGGTTCATAGTGCGCTTTTTGGAACCGAATCCGACGGGCTGTTCAACCAGCTGCATTCCGTCTTGACGGCAGCCGGCAGCGAAAGTGATTCCGATCCGACAGGTCTGTTTGTGAATTTATCGATATAGAATAAGGATAAGTGCCTAAAATTAAAAGAGGATTGAAACCCTTTTTAGTTTTAGGCCTTTTTGTTTTTGCAGCAGATATCTTGAACACGAAATATCCAGGATTCCGCATTCAATAAATCTCCGTCCTCAAAACTCAGCACTTCTCTCCGGCCTTCGTAGATCTATCTTGCCCACTCGATATGACAATGCTATAAATAAAATTAGAAAAATACAGATTTAACCGGCTCAACGGGCAAACGATTAAAGGGGTGTTTCCATGAAACGCAGCAAAATATTTAAACTCTTAAATACCGATCGCCCTATGGAGCAGGTGCTGATAAAAGGATGGGTTCGCACCCGGCGTGATTCCAAGGGGTTTTCCTTCATCGAAGTCAACGACGGTTCCAGTCTGAAAAACATTCAGGTGGTTGCAGATGAGAAACTCTCCAACTATGAAGACGTAAAAAAACTGACCACCGGCTCGGCCCTGGCTGTCGGCGGACAGCTCGTCGAATCTAAAGGCGGCGGTCAGAAATGGGAGATCCTGGCAGACGCAGTGGAGATCATCCACCTGGCGCCGGAAGACTTTCCGTTGCAGAAAAAACGCCACACCGATGAATTTTTGAGAACCATCGCCCACCTGCGGCCCCGCACGAACAAATACGGTGCGGCCTTTCGCATTCGATCTGAAATCTCTTACGGGATTCACAAATTTTTCCGGGACCGCGGCTTTCGCTATCTGCATTCACCGATTCTGACCGGTTCGGATTGTGAGGGTGCCGGGGAGATGTTTCGGGTGACCACTCTGGACATGAACAATCCACCCCAAAAAGAAGGCCAGGCCGATTACCAGCAGGATTTTTTCGGCAAAGAAGCCAATCTGACGGTTTCCGGGCAATTATCGGCCGAGATGTTTGCGCTGGCCCTGGGTGATGTCTACACCTTCGGGCCCACCTTCCGGGCGGAAAATTCAAACACGCGCCGCCATGCCGCCGAATTCTGGATGGTGGAACCGGAGATGGCCTTCTGTGATCTGGAAGGCAATATGGACCTGGGCGAAGCGCTCATTCGCGAACTGACCACCTACGCGATGGAGGCTTGCAGGGATGATCTGGAGCTTTTTGGCAAATGGGTGGATAAGACGTTGATGGCAACGCTGGAAAACATCGCCCAATCCGATTATATCCGGCTGCCCTACCGCGAAGCGGTGGAAATCTTAAGCCGGTCCGGCCAAAAGTTTGAATATGAGATCGGCTTCGGCACAGATCTGCAGACCGAACATGAACGCTACCTGACCGAACAACATTTTAAAAAACCGGTGATTGTCTATGACTACCCTAAAATCATCAAACCCTTCTACATGCGCGTAAATGATGACGGAGAAACAGTTGCAGCCATGGACGTGCTGGTGCCGGGCATCGGCGAGATCATCGGCGGCAGCCAGCGTGAGGAGCGTCTGGAGGTGCTAGAAGCACGCATGGACGAAACCAAAATGGACAAAGCCCCTTACTGGTGGTACCTGGATGCCCGCCGCTTCGGCAGCGTACCCCACAGCGGCTTTGGCCTGGGGTTTGAGCGCTTTTTGATGATGGTCACCGGCATCAACAACATTCGGGACGTGATTCCTTTTCCGAGAACCCCAAGCAGCATCGAATTTTAATTCAGCCAGGAAAAAAATCTGCTGGCCCGTTTTACCCAAACAGCGGTTGAATTCCTTCAACCGCTGTTTGCTATTGTAAGCATTTGACACTTTTAAAGAAAAAAAGATAGAATATGAATAGAAAAATAAGCCTTTGCGATCTTTGCGCCTCGAGCGACCAAAGGGAGCGGGTGTGAGACAATAAAAGCGCAGCGTCAAAGAAAGGCCCACTGCAATGAGCAACGGACACCGAGGAAAACTGGTTCTTAAAGAAGTGCCGGCCGGGGAAATAGAAAAGAAAGTAGTTATGCTGCTTTCAAAGTTTGCAAAGAGTGCTTCTCCTGAAAAATTGACTGCAAAAGTCCGCAACACGCCTTACTTTCTCAGCAATGATATCCCTGCCGAAAAAGCATTGCTCCTCATGGAAGCACTGCAAAAACTAGGCGCGACAGTCGCTTTTGTGCCGCACGCGCCTTTGCAACCACCGGCTGAACAGATAACCGTGATGGAACCAGAACCCCGTTTTACTTTCGACCGCCCCCCGCTTGTGGAAGAAGAACCCCTTTCCGTCCAGCCGGAGCCCAAAAAAAAGGGTGCCAGACGGCTGGTGATCACTTTAATCACCATTTTATTGCTCCTTTGCCTGGGCTATCTCGCCTGCCTGCTTTGGCCAATTCTGGGAGATAAAGTCCTCGAATTGGGATCTTACCTCAAGCAACTTTTCTAGAACCTATCTCAAAAATGCCCTTGTCGAGTACGAGGACGAGGAGGAGCACGAGTACGATATTATACAACGCTCGTACTCGTCCTCGTTCTCGTTATCTAACGCACATTTGTAAAAGTTATGTAAAAGGTGGCCTGCCTGTATTGACTCCTGCCGGTTGTACTTATAAGATTTTAGCATAAGGCCCAATTACTGACTTAATACATTCACAGCAAGCGATGAGGATACGGTCGATGAAATCAAAAACATCTATTATTTTAATCGTGGCACTTTTGCTGCTGTCCGCATCTGCCTGGGCAGAAGACTCGACCCATCAACAAATTCGTAAAGAAGCCCAGAAGGCATACACCAATGGCAACTGGAAGGATGCCTTTGAACTGTACCGCCAACTGTGTCTGGAAACCGAAAATGACCCCGGCATGGTCGGCCAGGACTTTACCCAGGCCTGGCAGTGTCTGCGCCAGCTAAATCGTCTGAATGAATTGGACGCGTTTCGCGAAGGGGTGATTCAAGCGCATAGCGCTAACTGGCGCCTTCTGCGGGATACGGCTCGCAGCTACAGTCAGAACACCCATTGGGGCTATCGGGTCGCCGGTGAATTTCAGCGCGGCAGCCATCGCGGCGGGGGTAAATATGTCAACGCCATTGCGCGTGATCGGGTCCGCGCCCTGCAACTCATGCACCAGGCCGCGAAGCCGGCGGAAGTTGATCCGCTCAAATCCGAGACAGCGCAATTTTATGTGGAATTTGCGCGCATGCTGCTGCAATTCAGAGGTTCTAACCAGGCCTGGCGGCTGCAGTATCTCACCGACCTCACCCGGCTACCCGATTATGAACCCGGATACGGTTATGAATATAACCGGCAGTCCCAGGGAGCACCGGTAGATGCTGAAGACCAGCCCATATTTCATCGACTGCCCAAAAGCTTTGAATCCAGCGGCTCGGACGGCGAGCGCTGGCGCTGGCTGTTGGCCAGGGCCATGGTGTTAAATCCGAATCTGAAAAGCAATGTCGACTACATGCTGGCTTCTTTTCTACAACAGCAATTCGGCGTCCAGACATTGGCATCTTACGGTGCACTCTACGGCCGCGGCCGCCCCATAGATGATAAAAAGGATAAAAGCAGCCCTTACGAGGTGCATACTTTAACCGACACCGAAACCATTGCCAAACTGGCAGTGGGGGTGCGGCGTTTTGATCTGCCGGATGAGTTTAACTTTATTCTGATGTTCAAGGCCATGCTTGCGGGCAACAACAGCGGTTATGCCGGTAATGCTGCGCGCGCCCTGGCCCAAACTTATGAAAACCGCCGACAATATGATCATGCGGTAACATACTGGAACATTTATAAAAACTACAACAAATCGCCGGCTCAAAAACATATCGATCAGATCACCAAAAACTGGGGTGTATTTGAACCCTTAAGCACGCAACCCTCGGGCACCACACCCAGCGTTGAATATCGATTCCGCAACGGCAGGCGTGTCGAGTTCAGCGCCTACCGCATCCACGTTAGCCGGCTGCTTGAAGATGTAAAAGCTTACATTCGCTCCCGGCCGCGCAGCCTGGATTGGCAAAAAGTGAACGTCAACAACATCGGCTGGCGCATCGTGCAGGAGGATCAGGCCCGCTACATCGGCGAGCGCCTGGCCAGCTGGCAACAGGACCTGGAACCCGACAAGCGCCACTGGGATCGCCACGCGACGGTCAAGTTCCCCGATGCTTTGCAAGATGCCGGGGCTTATCTGGTTGTCGCCCGGATGCCCCGCGGCAATACCGCCCGTATTATCATCTGGGTCAGTGATACGGTTATCGTCAAAAAACCGCTTAAAAATCAGGTGTTTTACTATGTGGCCGATGCGGTCACCGGCAAGGCGCTGGCGGATGTCAATATTGACTTTTTCGGCTATCGCACCGAGCACATCAAAGGAACCAAGCGCTATCGGATCCGCCATACCAGCCTCGCAAGGCCAACCAACAAAGACGGCCTTCTCATGCTGGGGCCCGGCGACGCGCCTAACAATATGTCCTGGCTGGCCACCGCCAGGACGAAGGCAGGCCGCCTGGCCTATCTGGGTTTTTCCAATGTCTGGTATCCCGATTATTACGACACCGAATACAATCAGACCAAAACCCTGATAATGACCGACCGTCCCGTTTATCGTCCGGCCCAGACCGTTAAATTCAAGGCCTGGGTACGGCATGCCAAATATGACAAAGACGACACCTCAACCTTTGCCGGCCAGCGTTTTAGCGTGCGTATTCACAACCCCAAAAACGAACAGATTTATTCAAAACCGCTCACTGCCGATGCCTACGGCGGTGTGGCGGGCGAATTTCGGCTTCCGGCCGATGCCGCCCTGGGAGTGTATCGCATCTCCCACAATCGCAGCAGTGTTTACGGTGGCCAGACCTTTCGGGTGGAAGAATATAAAAAGCCCGAGTTTGAAGTAAAAGTGGAAGCGCCGGCCGAACCGGTGATGCTCGGTGAAACCATCGAAGCCAAAATTAAGGCCGCTTATTACTTCGGCTCCCCGGTTAGCCAGGCCACCGTGTCGTATAAGGTGCTGCGCAGCGAACATGACAGCCGCTGGTACCCGTCGTTTTACTGGGATTGGTTTTACGGTCCCGGCTACTGGTGGTATGCCTATGACTACCCCTGGTATCCGGGCTGGCGAGACTGGGGCTGCCTGCGGCCGATCTGGTCCTGGTGGCAGAACTGGCCGCGGCAGCAGCCGGAAATCGTGGCCGACGGGGAAGTAAAAATCGGCCCGGACGGCACGGTTAAAATCACCATCGATACCGGGCTGGCCAAGCTGATTCACGGCGACAGCGATCACCGCTACACCATCCGCGCAGAAGTTCGGGATCTGTCCCGGCGCACCATTGCCGGTCAGGGAGACGTGCTGGTGGCCCGTAAACCCTTTAAGGTGTATGCCTGGGTGGATAAGGGCTATTACCGGGTCGGCGATACGATTAACGCCGGCTTCAAAGCCCAGAGTCTTGATCAAAAACCGGTCGTCGGCCAGGGTCGGCTGAAACTGTATCGCATCACCTATAAAGATAACAAACCACAAGAAACCCGGGTGGCCGGCTGGCCGCTGAATACCGATGCCGAGGGCAGCGCGGCTTTAAAGATCCAGGCTTCACGGCCCGGACAATACCGGCTGGCCTACACGGTCATTGATGCCAAAAAACATTCCATTGAAGGCGGCTATATTTTTAGCGTGCGCGGAGAGGGCGACGACGGCGCCGGGTACCGTTTTGCCAAAATCGAATTGATTACCGATAAGGCCGAATATGCCCCGGGCGATACGGCGCGGCTGCAGATCAATACCGACCGCAAAGGTGCTGCGGTGGTTTTGTTTGTGCGCCCGGTCAACGGGGTATATCTGCCGCCGCGTGTGATCCCCATGGCGGGTAAAAGTGCACTGGCAGAAATTAATGTCTCCCAAAAAGATATGCCCAACTTTTTTGTCGAAGCCCTAACGGTTTACGGCGGCAAGGCCCACACTGAAATCCGTGAAATCGTGGTACCGCCCGAAAAGCGGGTGTTAAACGTCAAGGTCACCCCTTCCAAAACAGATTATCGTCCGGGACAAAAGGCCAAACTAAATGTTCGGCTAACCGATTTTTTCGGGGAACCCTTTCAGGGGACGGCGGTGATCAGTGTTTATGATCGCGCCCTGGAATACATTTCCGGCGGATCCAATGTCCCCGAAATCCGCTCATTTTTCTGGAAATGGCGACGGCAGCATCGTCTGCACCAGGAATCCAACCTGACGCGCTGGTTTACCAATCAATTAAAAAAAGGCGAAGTTCCCATGCAAAACATCGGGGTCTTCGGGCACCTGATGATGCCGGCTGCCCCGGGCAAAGGTCTTGCCGGTGAGGACAAAAGAGCGAAATCCCAAATGGTTGCCGAAGGCGCACCGGCGCGCGCCCCGGCCCCGGCTGAAACCGATGAAGTCGGCGCGGCCGTTCAGCTAAAAAGAGATGCCCCCGGCAGCCTCGCTGACAAAGAAAGCCAGACCGCCCCGCCCCCGGATCTCATCCAGCCCGTCGTGCGCACCCAATTTGCCGACACCGCCTATTGGTCCGGCAGCATCACCACGGATCAGAAGGGAATGGCCGATATCGAATTTAGCATGCCTGAAAACCTGACCGGCTGGCAGGTTAAGGTCTGGGCCATGGGACACGGAACCAAAGTCGGCCAGGGTTCCGCCGATGTGGTGACCCGCAAAGATCTGATCGTGCGTCTGCAGGCGCCCCGCTTTTTTGTGGAAACCGATGAGGTCGTGCTGTCGGCCAATGTCCATAATTATTTAAAAAATCACAAATCCGCTAAAATCCTGCTGGAGCTGGACGGCGGCTGTCTCGGACTGATGAACGGCCAACAGCAGACAAAATCGGTGGTGATTGCGGCCAACAACGAAACACGCGTGGACTGGCGTGTTAAGGTCCTCAAGGAAGGCGAAGCCGTGGTGCGCATGAAAGCCTTAACCGATCAAGAATCCGATGCCATGCAAATGCGCTTTCCGGTTTACGTGCACGGCATGCTCAAACAGGTTCCCAAAAGCGGCGTCATGCGGGCCGGCCAAACCCGGTCCCAAATCAGATTTAAAGTGCCGGCGGCACGGCGGGTGGCGCAATCCCGCCTGGAGCTGCGGTATTCGCCGACGCTGGCCGGCGCCATGGTGGATGCCCTGCCTTATCTGGTCAGCTATCCCTACGGTTGTACCGAGCAGACCTTAAACCGATTTTTGCCCACGGTGATCACCCAGCAAACCTTAAGACGCATGGGGGTTAGCCTGGAAGCCATCCGTAACAAACGAAGCAATCTCAATGCCCAGGAAATCGGTGATGATGCTCGCCGGGCGGCACAGTGGCACCGCTATGATCATAACCCCGTATTTGATGAAGATGAGGTTGCGGCCATGGTCTTCGCCGGCGTCAAGCGTCTGGCCGCCATGCAGCTATCTGACGGCGGCTGGGGCTGGTTTAGCGGATACGGCGAACGCGCCTATCCCCATACGACCGCCCTGGTGGTCCATGGACTGCAGATCGCCCGGGAAAACGGCGCCGTAATCCCTGATACGGTGGTCGCCAGGGGGGTGCGCTGGCTAAAGGATTATCAGGCTAAAGAAGTCGACCGTCTGATACGCTGGGACCGCACCAAGAAAAAAGGGAAATCGCATGCGGATAATCTGGATGCATTTGTCTACATGGTGCTGACCGATGAAGCGTTCGATAATAAAAAAATGCGGGACTATCTTTACCGGGATCGCAATTCGCTGGCCGTATATGCCAAGGCCGTGTTCGGCATGGCCCTGGTCAAGGTCGAGGACAGCCAAAAACTTGCCATGATCATCAAAAATATCGAACAGTTTCTGGTCGTCGACGATGAGAACCAGACGGCCTATCTTAACCTTCGCAACAGCAATTACTGGT
Source organism: Desulfobacterales bacterium (assembly GCA_030145015.1). The sequence continues at coordinate 33,131 of JAQYWI010000013.1, read as the reverse complement.
GGTACTGGTACGGCTCCGATTACGAAGCCCACGCCTATTATCTGAAGTTGTTGTCGCGAACCGATCCGTCGAGTGAAAAAGCATCCGGACTGGTCAAATATCTGCTCAACAACCGCAAGCATGCCACTTACTGGAACAGCACCCGGGATACGGCGCTCATCGTAGAAGCCTTTGCCGATTATCTGGCCGCCGGCGGAGAAGCGGCTCCGGATTTAACCCTGGATATTTATTTCAACGACGCCAGGATAAAGACCGTTCGGATCACGGCCGAAAATTTGTTTACGTTTGACAACAAATTAATCCTGAGCGGCAAACAAATTCCCACCGGCACCCACACGATCATGCTTAAAAAATCCGGTAAAGGTGCGGTCTATTTTAATGCCTATCTGGATTATTTTACCCTGGAAGACTTTATCACCAAAGAAGGCCTGGAGATCAAGGTGCAGCGCCGCGTTTTCCGGTTAAAAGAAGTTAACAAGAAGGTCAAAGATGTGGGTGCCCGCGGACAGGCGGTGGACCGCCGGGTGGAAAAATACGAGCGCGAACCGCTAAAAAATCTGGCAGCTTTAAAAAGTGGTGACCTGGTTGAAGTCGAGCTGGTTATCGACAGTAAAAACGATTATGAGTACCTGGTCTTTGAGGATATGAAAGCCGCCGGTTTTGAGCCGGTTGAGGTGCGCAGCGGCTACACGGAAAATGAAATGGGCGCCTACGTTGAGTTTCGCGACCAGAAGGTGGCTTTCTTTGTAAAGCGGCTGGCACGCGGCCAACACAGCGTCAGCTACCGTTTGCGGGCGGAGATCCCCGGCAAATTCAGTGCTTTGCCCACCCGGGCCTACGCCATGTATGCGCCGGAGCTCAAAGCCAATTCGGATGAGATTAAACTCATCATAAATGATAATCACTAGTTAGGAAGTTTTTATCTGAAGAAGTGCGGGTGTCGAGGCGGTATTTTTATGCAAAGGGGGATAGACTGACCCGAACAAGAGACAAAAGCAGAATTGGCAAAGGAATTAAAATATAAGGCGTCGGCTTCCTCCGATAAACCTTCCTCCATCCGGGAAAGTGTATCCCCCTGAAAGCATCATGCTGTCGGCACCATCTTAAGCATCTTATCAGAAAAAGCGATGATAAGCGCTCGTGGCTTAAGACGAGCTTAGCAGCATGAACGCATGAACGAGCATACCTTACCAGATAAACAGACAGGATTCAAGAAAAAAAACAACGTATTATCAAATATTTACACTATTTGACAGCATTTGACAGCATTTGACAGATTCTTGAGGCAACTATATCCCACGAAGGGCGCCAGGTACACGAGAACCCATCTCCCATCGAACAAAATACGCCCAAAAATTTACCTAAAATTTGACTGTTTTTTACAGTATTTTACTTAATTTTACAGCATTTTACACATCTTGCGTTATTTTTAAAAAAATGCTTCCCATCGGTCATTTTATCCTTTAAAGCTTAATAAAAACATCAAATCTAAAATATTTTCCAAAAAATTATAAAGAAAAACAAATGATTTGCCGATACTAGTTCAAGTTCGAAAGGAGTTTTTGCACACTTATTTTTTAACAGGTGGTATTTATGATCAATGATCACATCGTACAGCGCAGAAGCGGTGGAGATCGGCGCAAAAAACGCGATCGACGCAGCGGTTTTGACCGTCGTAACGAGAGCTTTGCCAACGGATTTGACGAAAACGACCAGGAAAACGTTTATACCACCATCGAGGCCTGTGAATATCTTAAGATTTCCCGACCCACCTACCTCAAGTACATTGCCGAAGGCCGCATCAAGGCCATTAAGGTCGGCCGCGGCTGGCGAACCCTGAAAACCGAACTGGACCGGGTTCTACGGGGAGAATAATTCATCCTTGTGAGATCCCAGGATAAATTTCGTATCATCTCTGGTCTCTATCTTTAAGTTCTCCAATCCAACTTCCCTTTTACAGCCTCTTATCCTGATTATGTTATCACAACAAATTTCTTGACAACTCAAGGGCCACTGAAGCAGCATAGGAATTAAGGTTGTAACATTTTTGTGGGACATAACAATTGGAGGTCCTTCCCATGAAACCCATTAAGCTTGCAACGATGGATTGCAAACAGGTGTGCGCGCAAATCGGTGATTTTGTCATCGAATCGGTGCTGGAAACCGGTTCCATCGGATGTGTGATCGGATTATCGGGCGGGGTTGATTCGAGTACAGCGGCAGCCCTGATTAAAACCGGATTTGACCGTCACAATACACAAGAAAATCAAAATCTTGAGCTGGTAGGCTATATTTTGCCATCTGGAATTAACCGGACACAGGACGAAAGGGATGCCGAGTCTGTAGCCGCATTTCTGGGCATCCGTTACGAAATCCACGGTATTGAAAATCTGATTGAATCCTACCGGCTTACCAATCCGGAAGCGTTTGCAAGCCATTTTCACAAAGGGAATATGATCTCCCGAATCCGGGCCAATATCCTGTCGACCAAAGCGGCAACGGAAAACAAAACCCTGGCGGGTACCGGCAACAAAGATGAAGATTTCGGCATCGGGTATTATACCCTCTTTGGAGACGGTGCCGTGCATATCAGCCCCATTGCCGGCTTACCCAAACGGCTGGTACGCGAAATTGCCGCTTACCTTGGATTGGACAAACAGATCATCCAGCGCGAGCCCAGCGCTGGTTTGGAACCAGAGCAAAGTGATTTTAAAGACCTGGGATACGATTATGATGTCGTTGAATTGATCACCGCAGGACTTGAGCAGGGGTTTTCCGAAAAAACGCTTGGCGAGCACGAACAAATTGTTCCGCTGATTGAAAAGCAGATCAAGCAGTATAAAAAGACCTATGGTAGCGCCAAGTTTGCTTCCGTTCAAAAAGTCGTTGAAGATGTGCTTAAACGACACCGGCAGGCCAAAAGAAAAATGAAAATCCTCAGTCCGCCGACACCCCGGATTATGCTATCCTATGACTAGAAATTCATAAAACCAATATCGAGGACGAGGAGGAGTACGAGGACGAGGTCAGCAACGTCTCTTTGCTTCGTACTCGTCGTCGTCCTCGTTCTCTAAGGCCATATCATCCGCCTTTGGCAAATTGTAAGCCTCATTAAAATTCATATCGGGCTTCATAAAATGACATGGCGGCTCCAATTTTGTAAGTTATTTCTCGGATGTCGCACTAGCATTTATCGAGTTGGCAAGAAACATCAGGTGGGTTTTTCAATCACGATTCGGGGTGCAAGCCGATCGAAAAAATGATATCCGGAGCCTCCTGCGGCCAGCACATTCAGCAGTTCATCCGATTTTTTGACCCAGACACCGCCGACCACGCGCGCGCCGCTTTCAAACAGGGCCTCGGGCAGCATACTGGCCGTGGGTCCGACAACGGCGATTTCAGCGCCCGGGCGGGCGGCTTTTAAAATGGGCTCCAGGGTGTGATTGACCAGCGTGACCCCGGTGATAATCAGCACATCGGCAGCGGCAATCGTTTCATCGGATCGATCGGCAGGTATAAAGTGATCCATTTCATCGCTTTTGAGCGTCTGGGGATCCTGTTCGATGACCCACCACCGGCCGCCGCGGGTCTTCAATTTCCTCAGGATGGGAACAAAGGCGCCGATGACCGCAACCGAGCTTTCGGCGGGCATGCGGACGACATCCACCGCATCGGTATTCATCTGAATGCGGTAATTGTCGTTCAATCCCCGTTCCCAGCAAATCGCACTGAGCGCATTGAGCGTGGCAATCGCAATGGCCGCCTTGATGGGCTCATCTGAGGAGAGCGCCGCCAAAACATCAGCGGCCTTCATCCCGTTGATTTTTACCGGATCAAAAATTCTTCCCGCCGAGCTCGGGCAACACACCGCCTGGGGGATATCCTTGACCGGCGTGTAACTCACGCCACCGGCGCCATTGGATAATTTAGCCCCGGTAAAAAACAAGCCAACCGCAATCCGCTCGACGGTCAGCTTTTCAAAATCGCTGCCCAGCTTTTGCCTTACAAGTTGGGCGGTCTCCTGCAGTATCGCCATGCTGAACCTTCTCGAACCTAGAAAAATATTTACGAAACCATAGGCTCTACAAATATCCGCATCTTTCCGCCGCAAACATCTCCGTCACGGGTGCCGATGTCATCGGTAAGGTCAATTTCTAGGAGCTCCGGTTTTTGGCTGGTCAGAATCGAACGCAGGGCTGCGCTGCGAACCTCACTTTCGCCGCAACCGCCTCCCACGGATCCGTACAGGGTACCGTCGGCGCAGATAATCATTTTGGCGCCGGCTTCGCGCGGTGTGGAACCAACGGTTTCAATGATGGTGGCCAGACCGGCCACAATTCCTTGATCTTTGAGTTCTGTAAGTTTTTGAAAAATTTCATTGTCGTTCATAAGTTCATTCCTACGGAAGTGCGGAGGGTTTTTGCCTGGGCCGGGCCTTTCCGGCGAACACACACCAATTCGGACACAATAGAGATGGCAATTTCTTCAGGTGATTCGGCTCCGATGGGCAGGCCGATGGGCGTGAAGACTTTTTTTAAATGCTCCTGATCAAAACCTTCTTGGTCAAGGATTTCAAGAACAATGCGAACACGCCGGCGACTCCCAATCAGGCCGACATAAGCCAATTTTTTGCCTAAAATCTCGGTCAGACAGTCCACGTCATGCACATGGCCACGGGTGATCACGACCACGTAGGTGGAAGGCCCGAAAGTTATCTCCCGCAAGGCCAACGTAAAGTCTTCGGCAATGACCTCACAATCCGGAAAACGCAAAGGATTGGCAAAATCAGAGCGGTCGTCCAGTACAGTCACCCGGAAGCCGACACTGCGTGCGAAGTGGGCCAGAGGCACGGCAATATGGCCGGCACCACAAATAACCAGACGGGTTCCGGAGGTAAGTATATCAACAAAAACCTGAATCCCGTCATCAATTTCGACCAGCTGTCGCTTCTTATTTTTAAAGACTTCGAGAGCCAGTCCGCTTAGTTTGGTATCCAGCGCTTCGGTTCCAAGACTGCCTTCCAGGGACCCATCTTCCAGCACGATGACTTTCCGGCCGGGTTGGACCTCGGGGCGGGCTGAAACCACAACCGTCGCCAGACAAAAGGTTTTTTCTTTTTCCATCAGGTCAGCTGCTCTGGTCACAATGTCCATATACACCTCTGAAGATCACAGTTTTATTACTTAATGTAAGCCATACTTTTCCAAAATAAAAGGGCAAAGATTTTATAAACTGATTTCTGCTTAAAAAAAAGCTAAAGTTTATTTAAAAAAGGCGGATATAGATATCGGGAGTACCAGGTGTATCGTATTTCATCCCGGCAGATTTTGTGCCGATGCGAACTTCGCGTTCTTTTTTATATAAACACACAGACTTGTGGCCAATTTTTCCGTTCATTTTTTGTGAAGCCTGAGGGGGGCTTGTGATGTGTAACTATCTGTACCGATTTACTATATTGTTGATCGTCGTGGGGTTCATCTGCTTACTTAGCGGCTGTAACTCAATCCCGATTCCCGAGGAAAAAAGAACCTATGTGGGAACCTGGGAAGGTGTTGGTTTTCATTTAACGATAAGCGACGATGGGGGTGTCAGCTACAGACGTGTAAACGGCAATAACACAAAAACAATAACCGGTCCCGTTAAAAGCTTCAAAGGAAATGACTTTATCGTCGGTGTGCTATTTATTACCACGACATTTAAGGTGCAACATCCTCCCTATCTGGAAGGCAATGAATGGCTTATGGTCGTTGACGGGGTTGAATTAAAAAAGGTTGCCGGTCCGATTATCTAACCAACGGCTTTTCATCAAATCTTTTGTTTGACGCCAGGGATACTTAAACAGCAGACAAGCAGATACAGATATGTTTCTGCTTTTTTATTTGGAAGAGGGCCGTTCGCAATCGAGCGGGCTGCCCTTTTGTTTTTGGGGCCATCCTAAATCAGGAAATCATTCCTATTTTCTTGTTGACAATCACTAAATTTGCAAGCAGATCTATTTAAAAAGATAAAATGAAATGCAGTATCGATGATTAATTTAATAGCAATAAAGGTACGATCAAATGAACAAACCAGTCATAGACCTTTCAGCGGTTAGGTCCCGGTTTCCGGCCCTGCAGGAAACCGATGCTCACGGCCGGCCTTTTGTGTATTTCGATGGACCGGGCGGCACGCAGGTGCCGCAACGGGTTATCGATGCCATGGGCGATTATTTAGTGCGCGCCAACGCCAATCACGGCGGCCATTTTATCACCAGTCGCCGCAACGACGATATCATCGATCAGGCTCGGGCCGACATGGCCGATTTTTTGAACGCATCTTCTTCCAGCGAAATCGTCTTCGGCGCTAACATGACAACTCTCACCTTTAGTTTCAGCCGCGCCATCGGCCGCATGTTGCAACCCGGTGATGAGATTATCGTCACGCACCTGGATCACGATGGTAACATCGCCCCCTGGGCGGTTTTAGAAGAAAAGGGCATCATCATCAAATGGGCTGATTTTAGGCCTGAGGACTGCCGCTTGGACCTGGATCATCTGGCTTCTCTGCTGAATGATAAAACCAAAATGGTGGCGCTGGGCTATGCCTCCAATGCGGTCGGTACCATCAATCCAATTGCCGAGATAGCCGAAATGGTCCATGCCGCCGGGGCCTGGTTATGGGTGGATGCGGTTCATTACGCGCCCCACGGGCCCATTGATGTCCAACGCGCCGGGTGTGATTTTCTGGTTTGCTCGGCATATAAATTCTTCGGCCCTCACGTGGGGGTGCTGTGGGGGCGGCTGGATTTACTCGAGCAATTGGCAGCTTACAAAGTAAGGCCGTCCAAAAGCACTCCACCCCATAAGTTTGAAACCGGCACCTTAAATCATGAAGGCCTGGCCGGGATAAGCGCTGCCATAGATTATCTGGCCGAGGTCGGCCGGAATTACGGCAACCCGCTAAACTCAATCGCGGACGATACGCGTAGCCGGTACACCGAACGCCGCCGGGATTTAAAGCAGGCAATGGATGCCATCATGGCCTATGAGCGGCCGCTATTTGCAGACCTGCTGACCGGGATCCAAAAAATACCGGGTATTCGCATTTACGGTATTACAGATGCGATGGAATTTGATCAGCGCTGCCCTACGCTGGCCTTTACACGCGAAGGCTTTACACCTTCCCAAATCGCCGAACACCTCGGCAATCAGGGCATTTTCGTCTGGGAGGGCAACTACTATGCCCTGGCTGTTACGCAACGACTGGGGGTGGAAGATTCGGGCGGAATGGTCCGCGTCGGTCTGGCGCATTATAATACCAAAGAAGAGGTTGATCGACTGATAGCGGCGCTGAAAAATATGTAGAAGTGGTTTCAAAACCCCAGATCAGGTTCAAGGGCCCCGCTAAGCGGGATTACATATCTGATCTAAACAGATTAAGGTATGCATCAAGGCGTCCCGCTTGCGGGGCAACGCAGCCATTGGTGCCTTTTGAGCCCCTTAAATATTCTTTCAATTAGATGCGAAATCCCGCTTCATTAAGCGGGGAGATGGGGTCTTGAAACCACTTCTAGACAAGATCAATCCGGCCCGGTGCCTGTGATTTCAGCGAATAAATCCTCTGATACCGGAAGGCCGTTGTCTGATTTAGTCTCGGAAAATACCAAAAAAGTCTCTGATTTGCCGAATCCCGGCAAGGCGGTAATGCGGTTTTTAACCAGCTTGCCAAGCTGATCCAGATCACCGACAAATACATGCAGGAGGTAGTCGAATCGTCCGGTGAGATGATAACAGGCGCGGATGTGAGGCATTTTGCGGATGCTGTCTTCAAATTTGCGAATGACTTCGGTTTCATGACGGGACAAGGTCACCGAAATAAACGCCTGTATATCGAGTCCCAGCTTCTTGGGATCGATGCTGGCGCGATAGCCCTGCAAAATCCCGGATTCTTCCAGGCGTCGAATACGCTCCATCATCGTGGAGGGTGCAACCCCCAGTTCCCGCGCCAGTTCCGCATTTTTCTTGCGCCCACTGGTTTGCAACGCTTTCAGAATTTTCAAATCAAGCAAATCCATCGTTTATTACCTTTAAAAGTGCCTAAGGTGAACGAAAGTTTCAAGTGACTAAAGTTAGGGTGTCGCTGTGCTCCAACTTTTTATAAAAATGATCGTTCGACCCAGTCGTTCGACCCTGTCGTTAGACCCTGTCGTTAGACCCTGAGGCTCTCGAAGGGAGGCTCTCGAAGGGCAGAATTCCTTAACTTTAGGCACTTTAGCTCACTTCCAACTTTAGTGCACTTTCTTCTATTTATAACCTTTTCTTAATCAGCTTTCCCAATTCGGCCACAGCCGCTTCAATCACCGCTTCACTGGATTGAGAATAGGACAGCCGAAACGTATGGGTCCCGCTCTGGTCTATAAAAAAGGGTGCCCCGGCCACAAAGGCCACATTATGTTTGACGGCATCGGCCAAAAGCTCGCTGGCGTCCATCGCATCGGGTAATTTAACAAAAATAAAAAATCCGCCGGCGGGTCGATTCCATTGCACTTCTTCAGGGAAATGGATCTCAAGTTGTTCAAGCATACAGTCGCGTTTGCGCTTATAGTACTGGTTGTTCAATTCAATCCTTTTTTCGAGCATGCCGCTGCGAATAAATTCCAATAAAATATACTGGGCCAAGGTATTGGTGGCGACATCCACAAATTGTTTGGCCACGACCATTTTGCGAATCACATCAAGCTGGCCAATAGTCCAGGCCAACCGCAATCCGGGTGCAAACGTCTTGGACATAGAGCGCATATGGATCACACGCCCAGCGGCATCCAGCGCCATCAGAGACGGCAGGTGATCGCCTTCAAAGCGCAGATCGCCGTATGGATCATCTTCAAAGATTACCAGATCATAGGTTGCAGCCAGATCGATGAGATGCTTGCGGCGATTTAGTGAAAGTGTCGCCCCGGTGGGGTTCTGGAAATTGGGAATCACGTAAATTCCTTTGGCTTGTTTTCCGCTGTTTTTTAGCATTTGCAACTGATCTGCGAGTTGGGCGGTGTTAATCCCATCATCGTCGATCTCAATGCCGAGCAGTTCTCCGCAACATGCCAATATCGAACCGGTAGCGCCGAAATAGGTCGGCAGACCCACCAAAACCACATCGTCGGGATCGATCATCACCCGGCAGGCCAGATCCATTCCCTGGGCCGAGCCGTGGGTGAGAAGAATGTTGTCCGCGGTACATTCAATCCCGTAACGCTTAACTGCCAGGTGAGCGAGTTCCTGGCGTAATTCGGCCAGTCCCTCGGTTGTGCCGTATTGTAAAACCTGGTCCGCATTTTTGCTGAGCTGTTCGGTGGTTATCCGTAAGATATCTTTGCTCGGAAAAACAGCGGGATCAGGCCAACCGCCTGCCAGGGATTTCATATCCGGAAGGTCTACGAGTTTGTTAATTTCGCGGATTGCCGATGGTACCGCACAACAGGCGCTTTTTGAATAAAGGTGGTCCAGGCTCGATGGAGACATGATGAACCTCAAAAACGAGTGGGTTTTTAAAGCAGCTGAAAAACACTCTGGTCGCCTAGTATTTATTCGAAATTTTTACGCTATAAATCAATTATAATCGAATATTATTTGATATTCAATATATTTTACGGCTTTAAATTCGACAATTACTTGATTTTTTTGGATTTTTGTTAAATGGAATAAAGGATTAATTGATGCAGGATTAAAAAATTTTAGACAGGACCGTCTCGGTTCCGGCTTTTGGGGTTAGGTTTTTAAACAGCGCAGCTTGGCCAAATCTTCCGCATACCCGTAAAGATGCAATCCCTTACTTTCGACAACCATTTGACCGTCTTCGACACCGATTTCCGCGGCCATATATTCTTTTAAATTTTGAATGGCCGCCAGGTTAGCCGGAAATCCGTTCCACAGATCCCAGGATCGAAAATAAACAAAGAAATTAAGGCAATCGTCCTGAATGCGGGTATCGATGGACCGTAGGCAGGGCGGATCCAGCAGGGTCAGATCCGAGGGGTGCGCGATCTGTAGGACCAGCTGGTTATTGCGCTGGCCGAACTTTTTGTAAGTGGCAATAACCCATTCGATCTGATTTAAGTAAAGCCGGCCGTCTTCTTCAAAAACGACATTTCCGTCCAGGTCACGCTTATCGACAATTTCGGTATTGTTCTGTTCCCACCAGGTCAGCTTATCGCCGGATAGCGGAACCCGCGTTAGCCGTTCACCATAGGTATAAGATTCGCCGGGTTCTTTGCGCGCCGACATTAAATATTCGATATAAGCGCGGTCGTAGCCCGCGCCCCCGTATATATAATCGTGTTCCACCGGATTGGGTATGCCGCAGGCCGGTGGAATATCCGGAATCAATGGCTGGGTACCGGGATGTTTCACGTTACCCATGAAGTAATCGTACTCCAGACGGGTTTGCCCTTCATAAGATCCGCGATCAATGACAAAGCGCCGGCCGTGATCGAGAATGTCATGAACCGCCTGAAACCATAGATCCGGTAAATCTCTGGCGTGAATGTTGTGAATGTCCATCTTTGAATTTATTTGACCGCAGACCCGCACAGACAGGCTCAGATCTTTCGTCTATACAGTGTGCAGGACTAAACTGAAATGAATTCCAACCAATTCTTTAATTCTTGTCTAATTAAATATAAAACAGGCAGGAATAACCCGCAACTCGGAACACGTAACTCGCAACTCGCAACTCTAAATATCCAGCGTGCTGACTTCAAGGGCATTGGTCTGAATGAACTCACGGCGGGGTTCCACGGCCTCGCCCATGAGGATCGTAAAAATCTCATCCGTATCGACAACATCTTCAACTTTTACCTGCAACATGTTGCGTCTTTCAGGATTCATGGTGGTTTCCCACAGTTGGTCCGGGTTCATCTCACCCAAACCTTTATAGCGTTGGATCGAAAGGCCTTTCTTCCCGTCCCGTATGAAAATATCCAGCAACTCGGTTTTATCTTTGGCCGGAATAGGTTCAACATTTTTTTCTTGATCTTTGAATGAAATCGTAAATGGCGGAAAATCGTATTTAAGAATATTTTTCCCTAAATCCAAACATTTCTGAAAATCATTGGAATAGACCAGGCCGCGGCCAAGTTTTACAGGACCCGATGATTTGCCGATTGGGTCGTAGGGCAGTTCGACATCTTCAGCGGTAATCTTTCCATTAACAACCATTTCAAAGACATTACGTTCCTCACTAAATCTCAAGCTGTCCACGGCGTAGCCTTTTTTGATCAGATTTTCCCGCAAATTAGACATACGCTTTTCATCCTGCAAAAAGGTTTTATTGGCCACATTTTCTTTGACCAGCAGTTCGGCAAGTTCCGCCGGAATGCCGCGGTTTTCCAGGCGGGCCAGGACTGAGAAATACTCCGAAATATTGGCAATAAACATGAACAGGTTGTGGCCGGATAATTCTTTCTGACCTTTTTTGAATTGCAGCGTTCTGGCGCTACAAACCTTTTTCAGTACAAAATCATTTAATTCGGACTCACTATTGACGTAGTTTTCACTCTTTTTTCCTTTGCCGACTTTAAACAAAGGTGGCTGAGCAATATATAAATATCCCTTTTCGATCATCTCGGCCATCTGCCGGTAAAAAAATGTTAGCAGAAGCGTTCGGATGTGGGAGCCGTCAACATCCGCATCGGTCATGATAACCACTTTATGATATCTTATTTTTTCAATATTGTATTCTTCTTTTCCCACTCCGGTTCCCAGAGCGGTGATGATATTTCTAATTTCCTCACTGTGTAAAATTTTATCAAAGCGGGCTTTTTCGACATTTAATATTTTTCCCTTTAACGGCAAGACCGCCTGAAATTTTCGATCGCGGGCTTGTTTGGCGGATCCGCCGGCAGAATCCCCCTCAACGATAAATAGCTCTCGCTCGGCGGGATCTGAAGATTGACACTCTGCCAGTTTGCCGGGAAGGGTGGCATCCACAAGAGCACCTTTGTTTCTGGCCAGATCGCGTGCCCGTTTGGCCGCATCCCGTACCCGGGCGGCATCCACCCCTTTGGCAATGATCTTTTTGGCAATCGCCGGATTTTCTTCAAAAAAAGTGCTTAATTTTTCGTTAACCAGGGACTCGACCAGTCCCTTGACTTCGCTGTTACCCAGTTTGGTTTTGGTCTGGCCTTCAAATTGCGGATCTTTGATGCGCACACTGATAATCGCAGTTATTCCTTCGCGAACATCGTCCCCGGTAATCTTCTCCTGTAAATTCTTTGGCAAATTTCCGTTGCTGGCATATTGATTGATGGTACGGGTCAAGCCGGCCTTAAACCCAATCAGGTGAAAACCGCCTTCGGTGGTGTTGATGTTATTGGCAAATGAAAAGATTTTCTCGGTATAGGTGTCATTGTACTGGATGGCAACTTCGATCTGGATATCGTTTTTAGTGCCTTCCATAAAAATCGGCTTTACATGAAGCGGTGTATGGCGGCGATTGATATACTTCACATAATCAACAATGCCGCCTTTGTGATAAAACTCTTCTTTGGCATCGGTGCGTTCATCTTCAATCGTAATTTTGAGCTCTTTGTTTAAAAAGGCCAGTTCTTTCAATCGCCGCACCAGGACCTCATAACTGAATTCGGTGATTTCAAAAATTTCCGGATCAGGGACGAAATGAACCTTAGTCCCCTGTTTGCGGGTTTTTCCATTTTTCTTTAACTCGCTCGTTTTTTTGCCTTTTTCATATGACTGCGTGTAAACCTGGCCATCCGAATAAATTTCGACTTCCAGAAAACTGGAAAGGGCGTTGACAACCGAAACACCGACGCCGTGGAGTCCGCCGGAAACCTTATAGGAATGATCGTCGAACTTGCCGCCGGCATGCAGTTTGGTCATGACGACTTCAACCGCCGGAATTTTTTCCTTCTTATGAATACCGACAGGTATCCCCCGGCCGTTATCAATTACGCTGACACTGTTGTCGTCGTGAATGATCACGTTAATGAGGTCGCAAAAGCCGGCCATGGCTTCATCAATACTGTTATCGACGACTTCATAGACCAGATGGTGCAAGCCGGCAACGTCAACATTTCCGATATACATTGCAGGTCTTTTACGAACCGCCTCCAGACCTTCCAATACTTTAATGTTATCTTCGGTGTAAGTGCTGTTATTCAGTTTTTCTTTCATATCCTCATCGGCATAATTACGCTTAAATAGGTTTTGTCCTTTTCGCCTTCAATCAGACAGGGTTTTTCCTCATCGGTAATATTGAGAATGACTTTATCTTCTTCAATTACATTTAGGGTTTCAATGAAATATTTGGGATTAAACATAACCGTAATGGCGTCGCCTTTATATTCAACATCCATATCTTCTTTTGATTCACCAATATCGGGATTGGTGGATGTGATATTCAGTTGATTCTTTTCAAAATTAAAAATAACGCCTTTGTAATCTTCCGAACTTAATATGGACATGCGTTTGAGCATCATTAAAAATAAGTGTCTATCCAATGGAATAGAATTTCCTCCTTTTTTAACGATGATATCGCCGTATTCCGGAAAATCACCTTCCAGTAGTCGAATAATTAATGTTTCGCGTTCTTTTTGAACGATAAAATTATTATCTTTAAAACCGATTTTGGCCGGACCCTCCGAATCAAGGAATTTACTGACTTCAACAAGTCCCTTTTTGGGAATCATAACATTCTCTCCCGACGGCAGGTGGGTGTCCTTGTCAAAGAGATGATCCACCTTTGAAAGCCGGCTGCCGTCAGTGGAGACAAACCGAAAAATATTATTCTTTTTTTCCTCAATTCGTTCAGCAAAAACACCAACAATGTGAGCACGTTTATCATCGGTTGCACCGCTGATAACAACTGATTTTTCAATCATTTTTGCCAGCACCATAGATTCAACTTCAAAAAATTCAACGGCTTCTATCTTGGGGATTTCCGGAAAATCATCCGGATTCAAACCGACGATGTGATACTCAACTTTTTGATTACCAATTTCGATCCAGTGATTTTCGACTTCATTAAAAAAAATGTCTTCACTCGGAAAATCTCGAACGATTTCGAAAAATTTCCTGGCGTTTATGGCGATGATTCCTTCAGTTTCAACTTTAGCCTCGTAAAATCCTTCGAAACCGGTTTCAAGATCTGTTGCCGAAACCGAAATGCCGTTTTTATTTGTTTTAACCAAAACATTTGTGGTTATCGCAAGATTCGTCCGACGTCCTGTAAGACCCTGTACTTTGGATAAAACCGGGAGCAATTCACTTTTTTTTATGGTTACCTTCATAATGTATTCCTTTATATTTTTATATTATATTATATATAATAATAAATAAAGGGTGTTGATAAGTCTAAAATCTCTTTAACATGCTTAAATTATTAAATAATAATTAATAAGTGGATTATAAAAACCTTCTTTGTTTGATGATGATAAGATGGTAGATATAAACATGAAAAATTAAATTGTTAATAAGTCTTAAACTATTGACACTTTATCAAAAAAGAGATGTTTAAAACCCAGATTTGTTGAATTTAAAAAAAGTACTGTTATTTCAACAATATATAAAATAAAAACCGCTTAAGACGAATGCATCCACTTTTTAATCAACGGCACAACCCGGTTTTGCCAGTCGTTGGATGTTCTTAGTTTAATAAAGTGTTTATATAATTTTTCTAAAAATTGCAAGATCTTATCATATAAAAAGACCTTCTCTAAAATTGCGCCCTCCAGGTCATCCGGACTTTCCAGCGGTGCAATTTTGGGTGTTTTAAAACCACTAATATTGAGGCTTTCCCCTTTTAAGGTAAACTGCCATTTTTCTTCGATCGTTCGGCAAACCAGATTAAGTTCAGCAACCAGGGCGCCTTTGTTTAAAGCCAGCATTCCTTCTTCAAAATTAGCATCTTCACCTTTTATGGTAATACGTTCGACGGACTCTTTTTTTCTTTTTTCCAGGACGATGCGGTTGCCGATTTCAAAAGATGTTAAATCCGGATCCACACCTTTAAATATGGCCGGGTCCTGTTCGATGACATACCACAACCAGGTCAGGAACTCATCGCCGAGAAACTTAAATCGGTTATAGGCAACCGCTACATCTAACATGTTATCCGTGATTAATCTTTAAAACTTGTAGGCGCCAGTTTAAGAAGAATATCTTGTTCAGTATCCGAAAGATCGGAACTTAATTGGGCGGCCGTATAGGGAAACATTCGGATCAGCGTCAGACCAAAGGACCTTATAAAAAGAGTTTCCAATTCTTCATTGGCTGCTTTTAAATTGGAAAAAAACCATAAAGCCGACTCTTCATAGTTCCAGATGATATCGTAAACATGGGGGATTGCTGGAACCTTCAAATATAACGCTTCAATAACACGATCTTTAATAATCTGTTTTTCATTGCGGGATAAATATTGCCTGCCACTTTCGTCCAAACGCCGGGCGGATTCGATCATAAAATGCTTTTGAATTAATTTTGCAGGAATGGTTTTTTTATCAATTCTTAACGCAAAAACCAGATAGGTTGCATATACAAAATTAGATCCGTGAAAATCAGGCTGATACGGTTTTTCAAACGATGTCCAACCGCTCACCTTTTCCGCAGATTGTTCAGCGATTTCAGAAATTGTATTTTTCTTAAGGGCAGCAGCGACAGTTTCTGTAACCGGCGTCTTAAGCTTACCCTCAACTTTATATCGCGTTATCGAAACTGAGGCGGACAACAGACTCATTTGGAGGACTTTTTATCCATATTTAATAAAACAGTTATTCTTACAGATTATACCACATATAGTATATAAAATAAATAAAGATAAATATATAGCGTGTTTGTTGGAAACAGACAAGTTAAATTACTAAATAAAACAAATGGGGTCACATCTTAAATATTAATTATTGACATCACTATTTTCTTCTTTTATAAAATTTGTAAAGCTGATTTAGAAACCTACCGTACCTCACCTCTAAACTTTTTAGGAAATTAAATGGCACGGCCACTGCGCGTTGAATATCCTGGCGCTTTTTATCATGTAATCAACCGCGGCAACAGCCAGGAGAAACTATATTATAGCCCAAGAGACTGCAAAAAGTTTCTTGAATACCTTGAGAAAGCCGCTAAAAGGTTTGCCGTCATCGTTCACGCTTACTGTTTGATGGATAATCATTATCATTTACTGATAGAAACTACTGAACCTAATTTAAGTGTGACGATGCAATGGCTTAACGTCAGCTATGCGACATATTTTAACCGCAAGCATAATAGAAATGGACATCTTTTTCAGGGTCGCTTTAAGGCGATTTTAATTGATGCAGAAGCTTACCTCAAACATTTATCACGATACATACATCTGAATCCGGTACGTGCCAAAATTATAGATAAACCCGAGCAATATCGATGGAGCAGCTATTCTGCATTTATCGGTAAACAAAAGTCGCCGAAATTTCTGAAGACCGATTGGTTATTGTCTAATTTTGGAAGTAACACCAAAAAGGCTCGAAAGAATTATAAAGAATTTATTGAAGGGGTTGATATTAAAGCAGTAAAAGATCTGAGCAAACAATTAGAAGGGGGCTTTATTTTAGGAGATACTGATTTTGTTAACTGGATTAAAGAAACGTTTCTTTCCAAACGGGACGATGAAAAAGAAATACCCCAACTAAGGAAACTTAAGCCTCGTGTGGCTCCGGAAACCATTGTGGATCAGGTTAGCAAGGCATTTAGTAGCGAAGCTGAAAAAATACGCAAAAAAGGCCTTAAGCGCAATAAGGCCAGGGAAGTTGCTATCTATCTTTCCAGAGATTTGGGAGGAATATCTTGCAGCGATTTAGGCGTCTTTTTTGGAGGTGTAAGCGGAGCGCTTATTACTATGATGGAAAAGCGCATCGCAGAAGAAATTACCAGAAATCCGAGGTTGAAACAAAAGATAGAAAAGATAAAAAAAGAAATATTTAATATTTAAGATGTGACCCCATGAAATTTATTGCCGATCTGCATGTTCATTCGAAATATTCTAGAGCGACTGCCAAGAATCTGGATCTTGAGAATTTGTATATTGCGGCGCAGCTTAAAGGTGTCACGGTGGTGGGGACCGGTGATTTTACCTATCCGGCCTGGCAGGATGAAATTTCAGAAAAACTGGTTGCGGCCGAACCCGGGTTGTTTAAACTGAAAGACGAGTTGGCCCGTGAGTGCGACACTCATGTTCCGCAATCCTGCCGTGATTCGGTGCGCTTTTTGCTCGTTACTGAAATCAGCAATATTTATAAGAAAAATGATAAAACCCGCAAAAACCATAATCTTGTTTTTGTACCGGATCTGGATATCGCCAAAAAATTCAGCGCCAGACTGGACAAGATCGGCAATATAAAATCCGACGGTCGGCCCATTCTGGGGCTGGATGCCCGTGATCTGCTTGAAGTCCTGCTGGAAACTTCTGACCGGGCCTTTTTGATTCCGGCGCATATATGGACGCCCTGGTTTTCAGTGCTGGGCTCAAAATCAGGCTTTGATTCCATTGAAGAATGTTTTGAAGACCTAACACCCCATATTTTTGCAGTTGAAACCGGGCTATCTTCCGATCCGGCCATGAATTGGCGGGTATCCTCATTGGATGGCTTAACCCTGGTGTCCAACTCAGATGCCCATTCACCGCTAAATTTGGGCCGCGAGGCCAATTTGTTTAACACCCGTCTTTCCTATTGCGCCATAAAAACCGCCCTGAAAACCGGAAATCCGGATCAATTTTTAGGAACTTTCGAGTTTTATCCGGAAGAAGGCAAATATCATGTTGACGGACACCGCGCCTGCAAAATTTCATTCTGGCCGAAAAACACCCTGAAGCATAACGGGCTTTGCCCGGAATGCGGCAAAGCCCTGACACTGGGCGTTTTATATCGAGTTGAAGAATTAGCAGACCGCCAGGAAGGCCAAAAACCCGCAAAAAGCCATCCCTACACCAGCAGCGTTCAGCTTGTGGATATTTTATCGGAAATATTACGGGTGGGCCGGGCCTCCAAAAAAGTCAAACAGACCTATCAGACCGCGCTTTATAAATTAGGTTCGGAATTTAATATTTTACACACCCTTAATATCGATGCCATTGAGCAGGCCGCTATTCCGCTGTTGGGTGAAGCCATTGCACGCATGCGCCGCAAAGAAATCAATGTCATTCCGGGATATGACGGAGAATACGGCCGGGTGCAGATATTTAAAGATCAGGAGCGCGAAACACTGCTGGGACAGCAGCCGCTGTTTGCGGTATCGGTGCCGGAACCAACGGCTGCTAAACCAAAAGCAAAGAGGAAGCCGGACAGACCTTCTCATAAACCGATTGCCTCAAAAAAAGGTAAATTAAAACAAAGTCAACCCACTGCTACCGATCTGTTTAGGCAGCTAAATGACCAGCAGCGTCGTGCCGTCGAATATCCGGATGGGTCTTTGCTGATCGTTGCCGGGCCCGGAACCGGTAAAACCCGCACCCTGACGATGCGAATCGCTCATTTAGTGATGAGAAAAGGAGTATCACCCGGCAATATTCTGGCAGTGACCTTTACTCGCAAAGCTGCCCGGGAAATGCAGCAACGGCTGCACTTTATTTTAGGGGATACCCACAAACTGCCGTTGGTGGCCACATTCCATTCCCTTTGTTTTAAAATCTTAAATGATCAAAATTCGGAGGGAGTGGAATCCATTATTGATGAAGATGACCGCAAAGCCATGATACGCGAGGCGGTTAAACGGGTTAAGGATCAGGGCCTAACGGTTTCTCAAAAACCGCAAAAATTACTGGACCGGATCATTGCAGCCAAACAACAGATTCTAAATCCTGAAGATTTAACCCGGGCCGACATTGTCACGGCGGATGCCCGAACGCTTGCTGAAGTGTATCATGGCTACCAGAATCTGTTATCCATCCAGGGATTAAACGATTATGAGGATTTAATTTTCAAAGTTGTCCAATTGCTGGAAACCGATAAAGAAGTCTGCAACCAATACCGCCATCAATTTCAGCATGTTTTTGTAGATGAATATCAGGATTTAAACCACGGACAGTACCGTATTGTGCAGGCCCTGGCGCCTCCGAAATCTTCGAACCGAAATCTGTGTGTCATCGGTGATCCGGATCAGTCGATCTACGGATTCAGGGGATCCGATGTGGGTTATTTTACACGCTTTGTGGATGATTATCCCGAAACTGATGTCATTGAATTAACCCGTAATTATCGATCGACCGCAACCATTGTGGATGCATCATTTCAGGTGATCCAGGATCACCGCCTGTATGCCAGCAATACCAGGGCATATTCTCAAATGGATGGCGCTAAAACCGTTAGCATCCTCGAGCTTAACAGCGGGAAGGCCGAAGCCCTGGCCATTGCGCGGATCATTGCCCAACTGGTGGGCGGCACCGGGTTTCATTCCATTGATACCGGTCAGGTCGCTGATGCCAATCTGGTTTCCGCCCGCAGTTACGCAGATTTTGCCGTACTGGCGCGTACCAACCACCTGTTGAAAATTATTGGAGACGTTTTTGAACAGGACGGTATTCCTTTTCAGATTGCCAGCCGCCAAAATTCCCTTAAAAGCTGGGGCCTGGCCGAACTGATCTCGTTATTAAGCGTCGTGGAAGGATACGGCAGTGACGTCGATCTGGATAACTGCCTTGCGCTGTTCTCCGCCGGCTTGAATAAAAAGGCGGCCGATCATTTTAAATCCTGGTGTTATTCTAAAAAATTTTCGCAACAACAGGGGTTCACCAACGCCAAACGCTTTCCGATTCCCGGCTTAAGCCGAACCCTGCAGCAAAAACTAATCGATTTTACCGATAAGATGGCCGGCATCAAAAATGAGACCGCTGCAATGAAGGTTGCTGAAAAGTTGCGGTATCTGGCACAGATCCCCCAATTCACCCCCCTTGTGAACACAGAGCCACAATCTCAAGAAGCCTTCAAAAATTTGCTTCGCCTGTCAGAAAATTTCAGCGACAATGCGGTTGAATTTTTAGCCAACGCAGCGCTTTACACCGATACCGATGCCTATTTGCCTCTGGCCGAAAAGGTTGCGTTGATAACCATGCATGCAGCCAAGGGCCTTGAATTTCCGGTGGTGTTTATTGCCGGATGTGAAGACAATTTGATCCCTCTAAAACGTGAAGGTTCAAAACAAGACGAACCCATTGATATGGCCGAAGAACGGCGCCTGTTTTATGTGGCCATGACCCGGGCGATGGAACGCCTGTACCTGACCCGGGCCAAAAAGCGCAGCGTTTACGGCAAGCTCCTTTCCAGAATGCATTCCCCGTTTTTGGCGGATATTGAAAACCGTCTCAAAAAAGATGATTCCCCGCAGATCAAAAAGAAAAAGACCAGCGAACAACAACAGTTAAAGCTCTTCTAAAAACAGGGTTGCTTTCAGAACGGCCTTTAATTTAAAGATCCAACGA
Organism: Desulfobacterales bacterium; assembly: GCA_030145015.1. Next base: position 12,695 of record JAQYWI010000013.1, on the reverse strand, counting down.
CCGGTAAAATCGTGGCCGGCTATGCCCATCCGCTTTTTTGGGCGCCCTTTATTATGGTGGGCGAAAGCGGGCATCGCACGAATTGACATTTGAATGAAGTCGGCACCGAACTTGCAATACAATTCGAGCCATTGGGTTCAAGTTTTGTTTGATTCTTGTCGATATTTACTCAAGGAAAGAAGACCGGCTATCTTTCGGTTCCATAGTTCTTGGGTCTAACGGCTTTGACACACACAAGATGTTGTGAGTGTCTACTAGAACTTACTAATATTATTAGTTATTATTACATTTTTCTTGAGTTTAAGCTCATTTTATGGTTAAAATTAGTCATACGATTAGGCCTACAGGGGGTTACTTCCACAGGGGGAAAACGGATTCGAATTGGCTTTGAGGACTGATGGACGGACGCGAAATTAAATTATCAAAAATCTTCGTTTTAAGCGCTATTATTATGATGAGCGCCATTGTTTCGTCGGTGCATGCAGATATTTATATGTATATCGATGATAACGGCGTGATGCATTTCACCAATGCACCCACATCCAATCAACACGAGTATAAAGTCTATATTAAAGAAAGAACTTCCGTTTCCAGCCGGTTTCACGCCACCGATAAATACGATAAATTGATTTCTAATGCCTCCAGAGAATTCGACGTCGACTCCCGCCTTTTGAAAGCCATGATTAAAGCCGAGTCTGATTTTGACCCCCGGGCGATTTCCAGAAAAGGTGCCATGGGCCTGATGCAGATTATGCCGGAAAACTTTAAAATGCTGAATCTGGAAAATCCCTTTGATCCCTGGCAAAACATCAGAGCCGGCGCACAGTACTTTAAGAAGCTCTATGAACGGTTTAACGGAAAGCTGGCGCTATCCCTGGCGGCATACAACGCCGGGCCCACAGCGGTCGACCGCTATAAGAGCATCCCGCCTTATCAGGAGACCGAGGAATATGTCCGCCGGGTCTTGAGGTACTACCGAACCTTTAAACAACTTTAATTTTTAATCTCCCTTTTCAACACCAGATCGATGAGCCTCCGACCAACGCCGGCATTATCTTGAATTCCGTTGAAATTACGGCTTCCCGGTCCATACGCAAAGATCGGAACCATGGAGGCCGTATGGCCGGAGGTGGTAAAACCACTTGATGTCACCTGTTTGGCTTTCATGGAACCGTCGTGCACGGCAAATCCACCGGTTTCATGGTCAGCCGTGACGAGAATCAAGGTGTTGCCGTGTTTTTGGGCAAAATCCAGCCCGGTTCCGACGGCGCCGTCAAAATCGATCATTTCGGCAATTATTTCTTCATGATCCTGATCATGGGCGGCCCAGTCAATCTGAGAGCCTTCCACCAGCAGAATAAATCCCTTGGGGTTTTTTGAGAGAATGCGCATGGCTACCTGGGTGAGTTCGGCCAGAGAGTAGTCCCGATCTGCGGATTTTGGCAGGCCATCGGGAGCCAGCAGCGCAGCCAGATTATTACCCTGGCCGGGTAATTTGTCATAGGATAATACCACCGGCATGCGGGTTTCGAGCAACTTGAGCAGGTTTTTATGGTCCTGACGGCGGCTGCCCTCATTGGATTCCGGAATGAAATACATCCAGCCTCCGCCGATCAGAACATCAATACCGCTGTTGATGATTTGTTCAGCAATATCGGAATGTTGGCGGCGATCTTCGACGTGAGTGAAAAAGGCCGCCGGTGTTGCGTGCGTAACCGATGAAGTCACCACCACCCCGGTGGATTTGCCCCGTTCTTCGGCGAATTCAAAAAGGGTTTTCAAAGGCTTTTTATCCGCAGAAACCGAAACAGCCCGATTGTCGGTTTTGTGGCCGGTTGCCAGGGCGGTAGCTGCAGCTGCCGAGTCGGTTATCAGTTCGTTTTCTGAGTGGGTGGTCACCATTCCGGTGACCGCAAAACGTTCCAGATTCAATCTGCCCCGGGCAATTTTTGCGGCCGTGATGTGAGCGACTCCCATGCCGTCGCCGATGTAAAGGATAATATTTTTCGGATACGTATCGCTGCGGGAACAATTACCAAAAATTAAAAGAATCAGAAAAAGGACCGTGTAAGCGATAATCGGGTTTATCTTGGCACGGTTTGACTTCATTCCTTATTTTACCTGAATCAATTTTGAGTTTGTAACGCTAATCATACTGGAACTTTCCTTTTTGGGCATAGCAATGCAGGCTTTAAAAAGCCCGAAGCGGTTTGCTTGAATCGGCGTGGTGATGGGACCTCCGAATAGAGGCTAAGGACCCGCAGCCACCTTGTGTATTCGGAGACAGGGCATTCGATTATTAATTTTGTTTTTGTTCTACCAGAGCCAAAACCTTAGAAACGATCTTTTTCGCTATTTTATCGGATTTGCTTATTACCGAAGCCGATGTCATGGCGTCCACACCCTCCGTATCGGGCTTCCAGGCGTCCAGAATCCCGGTTGTCAGGATAATTATTTTATTTTTTTGGGGTTCGTTATCAATGTAGCTTTCCACTCTTGGGTCCGGTCGTCCGGCCAGGGCTCTGTTTATAATCACAACCGCAGAAAAATCCCGCGTGCCCTCATACCTGAGGTTTTTGACGTCCACAACTTTTATGTAAATGGAATTGGTATTCAGGGCATTGCGAATTTCGGAAACGATCTCCTGTTTAAACCTGGTTTTTTGAGTGGCAATCAGGACCCTGCTTTTTGGAACTGTAACCGGCCGGCTTTCGGTTGTTTCTACCGGCGGCGATGCGCACCCCCAGACGACTAAACTCAAAAAAATCAGAAACTGCCGGCCCCGCCTTCGGATATCCATATTTACTTCCTTTTTAAATTCCCCAGCCCCCCGATACCGGTATCGGGGTTCCGGTGATATAGGATGCTTCATCCGAAGCCAGAAAGGCGATCACGCTGGCAATTTCTTCTGCTTCGCCCATGCGGCCCAGGGGCGTGTTATCGATAATCAACTGTTTATATTTATCGGCCATAAATGTTTCGATGGTCGGTGTGCGGGTCATACCGGGCAGCACCGTATTGACGGTTACACCGTCTGAGCCGGCTTCCTTGGCCACCGATTTGGTTAAGCCGATGACTCCGGCTTTGGCAGTCGAGTAAGCGACTTCCGCTTTGGCGCCGATCAGCGCATAAATGGACGATACATTGATAATGCGTCCCCATCCGGCTTTACGCATGTCGGGCAGCAGCAGCTGAATCAGCGTAAACGGTACGACAAGATGAATGCTGAGCACTTCCAAAAAGTCGCCGGTGTTAATTTTAACGACGGATCCGGGCCTGTCGAACCCGGCGTTGTTTACCAGAATGTCGATTCGGCCCTTGCTTTTTACTTCTTTTACGGCCTTTTTAAGGGCGTCAATATCGGTTAAATCCAGTGTGCGGGTGAACACCTGTCTTCCCGTCTGGCTGATTTGGTCGGCCACTTCCGAAAGCGCCGTTGGATTTTTATCAAATAAAATTAAATCGGCGCCTTTTAAAGCAAACACTTCTGCGCAGGCCCGGCCGATTCCCTGCCCGGCTCCCGTAATCAAAGCCAAATGGCCGCTGAGTTCCATAAGCTATCTCCTTTTAATGCCAAAAGGCGCCGGTACACGCACCCATTTCACCGAGGCGCGCAGGATTAACTCCTGCCAGATTTCAGAGGGTTTTTTATCAAAAACCGCTTCTGCATCGGCTTTTAAAACATGCCAGTCGCCTCTGTCCTTTTCAAATTCGAGTTGATTGGGTGCCCAGCCGGCATAGCCGGCAAAGATCCGAAACCTTTTATCTTTAGCTGAATTTTTCAGCAAGCGCTCGAGAACCTTCCAGCTCGAACTTAGGTAGACATCCTGAGTTACCTCTTGGGACTCTTCCGGCACCAGGGGGGTTCCGACGAGCAGCAGCATCTGGTTTACCGCGACCGGCCCGCCGACGTAAATGGTATCCGTGCGCTCCTTTAATTCCTTTATATCCGGAAAAACCGTCGCAAGCTTAACTACCGAAGGGCGATTGATTACCAGGCCCATGGCGCCGTCGCGCCCGTAATCGATCAGGAGCACGACGGTTTCCTTAAAATTCGGATCTCTGAGCTGGCGGCCGGCCACCAGAAACATACCTTTGGCCAATTCTTCTTTAGAATCAGAGCCACTGGGATCCTGTCTGGGTATAGCAATCTTCAGAAACGGTGTTGTGCGGCTTAATTCGAAGGATTGGGCTTTCCAAACCGGGTGCTCTGCACCCGATTCCGCCCGCAACGATTGGGGCACTTCGCGCCCCTGTCTTTTACCGCCTATGGCGGTAAAATCCAAGCCACCCGCTTTGCGGGCGGTCGTTGACTCTGCGCCAGACACGGGCCGGACGTCAACTGTTGATGACAACATCGGGATAATGAGCAGCGCAAAAAATACAGAGCGTTGTACGATGCGTCGGTTTGCGGATCTGCTGGAATTCAGTGTTACCACCCCCCGTCTAAAAGGATAAGTTGGGGATAACGCTTAAATTATCAAGGCCCGGGGTAAATTTTATTAGGGGATTGAGCGCTTTTATGCACAACGATACCGTTGTTGCAAAAATCAAAACCCCGATACTAAAATCCGATACCTTTAAAACCCTCCAAATGAGCCTGCTTAACCAACCAGTCGCCATTTTTCTTTAACATCTGGAGATTCAGCTGGTACAGGTCTGCATTTTCGCCCACTTCCTCAAGCCACCGCCGGGGGTCTTTGTAAAGCTCTTTTAATTCGGGCAAGTTTCGGTCTTTTTTAACAATCAAGAGATAGACCCTGGCAGAGGCGATACTTTCGTTTGATGTGAGATCAACAGACGGTTCAGGATATAAAACTTTAAGTTTGCCATAGTGCATCAATGCCGCCCAGATAATACGCTTGATTTCCAACCGGTTATGTTGACCCGGAAGCGCAACGACGTCTGCGGCGGTCAGTTCCATAATTTCGCCGACATCGTGATCTTCGGCCAGTTCCGCTCCTTTTTTAATTACTTCGCGGATGGCCGCCACCTCGTCTTTTGGCGAACAGGATGTTGCAAACACAAAAAAAATCACCCAGCAGATGGCCGCCCGGGTCCATTTTTTTCTAAGGCGACATGCGTTCATGTTTACCGGTTTCATTATTCAAAAGTGATTGCTTAAGAAATATACGATCAGGGGTCTTCAACCAGCATGTCTCTTGTCAGCTTTCCGGGCGCTTCAGCACCGATCAAGCTCATGATACGTTTCATTTCTTCCGTAATTTGATTTATGAGATCACAGACGCCTTCGCGACCTTCGGCGGCAAGACCGTATAAGATCGGACGGCCAAGGCCCACCAGCGAGGCACCGAAAGCCAGCCCTTTAAGCACATCGCTGCCGCGCCGGAAACCGCCGTCGGCAATCAGAATCGCTTTACCTCCGACGGCTTCAACAATTTCCTCCAATACCTGCAGCGCGTGGGGCAAATAGTCCAGGGTGTGGGCGCCGTGATTGGAAACCACCATACCGTCGGCACCGGCCTCCACACATTTTTCTGCATCCCGCCGGCTTAAGATGCCTTTGCAGATCAAGGGGCAGGAAACTTTTTTTCGGACGTCTTTTAGTTCTTCCAGAGAAAGGGGTGCGCAGTCGGAGGCCACCTGCTTGTCGTGGACTTTGGTCCCTTGCCCGGCGTCGGTTTCAATACCGACCCAGGTAACACCGGCTTTCTGAATGTCTTCCAGGCATTGGAACATCTTGGCCCGATCCTTTAAAGGCTTGGCATTGGCTACGACCGGAACACCGACAGCCGTAAGTTTATCTAAATTCTTCGGGATTGGCGTGCCGGTCCACATAAGACTGCCGGCCTCTTTGAGACCCTCGGCCACATCCATCAAGCCGTTGTCCGTTATGGCCGTGATCGGCATGGTCATGGCGGACATAATCACAGGGGTTGCCAGCTCAACGCCGAGGATCCGGCAGGCGGTTTTGGGCGTCACACCATCGATGTATCGGGGCCGGAAAGTATAACGATCTAATATGCGACGGTCATGCTTTACAATAAAGCCGGTTTCAACCGCATCCAGCAACCAACCGTATTCTTTTTCCCTGATAAGCTTTTCTCCTTTCTGGTAAATGTCGCTGAGTCCCATAAAAATCTTCTCCTTTCCTTCAAATGTATTTGCTTCAGCTTTCAAATTCACTGAACTGTAATTTGAATCTTGAAGAAATGCAACCTTGGCGGGGGATGTTGTTATACAAGGGTATTTTTATACTGCGCTATGGGGTTTGAAAATCATTTTGAATATCATACCAGGATGTATACCTGCTTATTTTGTGGTTCAATTTAGCCTTTCTATTCCAGGGACGGTCAATTAGGGCTACCGGTATACCCATCTCCTGCGATAAGTGCAGTGCCATGTTTGCCGAGTCTTCTACGGCAAGACTAAACTTCATTTCAGAAAATGCTGCCATCGAAACGGCGATTTTTGTGTCAATATTCTCCCGGGAATACTTATCGACCATCATAAAGGAATCGTAAGGCACCTTGTGTTTGGAAAGCCAATCCAGTGAGGCGGCATATGCGCTGGTGAGTCGACCGGTAACAATCGTGATTTGATAGCCAAGCTTGATCCATTCTGCCAATACGGCAATAGCACCTTCTATGGGGGCAAACGACATTATCACATCTGCCTGATGGACCCTGTGAAAAAAATGCTCATATTCACTGTCGGTAAGATTAAAAGAGGCTTTGAGATCGAACGTAAAAATGTCCTCAAAATTTACACTTTTACCGAATTCAAGTTTCAGTATTTTGAGAAATGCGCTGGTGGTATCAGACAATACGTCATCAAAATCCACATATATCGGTAACATGAATCTGCCTTTTTCAGTCAGAGTTCATCGCATTGTTAGGCAATATTTCAATTAGCTGTAATACCAATATACATAGACAATTCCTTGCTTTTGGTCAAACATTACCCAATATCCGCACACATCTGGCAACTTCTTTTCATAAACTCAGCCACTTTCAACAAGATCTGTTTTCTACCAATCAATGTATTTCCCATGTTATCTATGATTCATATCCAAACGTTATCTTCTGCGGTAAAATCACCATCAGTATCGCCGGTGTTTATCGTACCGGCAGGTTCAACAAGCATTATCTCGCATTGTTTTTCAGCAAGGGGTTTATGTTCAACTCCCCTGGGAACGACAAATAATTCTCCTTGTTTCAATTCCACCTTCCCATCACGGAATTCAATAGACATTTCTCCAGCAAGTACAATAAAAACTTCATCTGTATCATCATGGTTATGCCAGATGAAGTCGCCTTGAAATTTCACAAGCTTGAAATGATAGTCATTCATTTGGGCTATGATTTTAGGTGACCAATGGTCAGAGAATTTGGCGAGTTTTTCTTGAAGATCGATAGGCTTTAATTCCATTCTATTTCTCCAGATAGTTTCCAGATTACACCACGGAGAGGCTGCGTGCCAGAAGCCATACGAAAATGTACGGCACTAAAAATAAAAATTAAGTCCATTCTCGATCGGGTCGACCGGCCCCCAGAAGTCCGGGACAAACAGTCCACCCAGCGCATAGGCCAACGAAATGATGGCATTGATAATCAATAGATGTTTTAATTGCATGCCGTGTCCTCCTTTTTGATGGGTTGATTGTTTTCAATTTTTACAACTACACGGGTTTCAATGGCAATTTCGGATGAGATCAGATTAATGGGCACAGCCTAATTACGACAGCGAAATCAGATGCAGGAGGAAATTTAGAGGTGCGTGTCAAAGACAACAAGTTAGCGTGAAATCGAATCCAGCCTGAGCGGGAAAAGGAATGTAGCCAAGGTCAACGATGCTTTTTCTGACGGTAAAATTTTTTAATTTGTTCCCATGGCCAAAGTCAAGATCTATCATCGCAAAACCTTGTTCGCTTAAAGCTGAAGGCGCGGCTTTTTAGACAATTAGTTAACTGAGGGGTCGAGGAGTTTTTCCCGTCATGCATGCGCAGGCGGGCATCCAGCTTTTTCAGCAGAACACTTCTGGATTCCCGCCTGCGCGGGAATGACAAGCTTTGAATAAAAAACTCTCCGACCCCTCAGTTAACTATTCAACCATTTAACGAATCAACAATTTAACAAGTCGCCGAGTCATCGGAACCGAGCATGTTCCCTGACGTGCGCTCACTCGACAGGCATTCGAACCGGGTATTTTTTTTGCGAAATCAGCCGAATGCACATCGGATACCGATAGTATTCGCCGCTATTGGCTCTGACAGCGGCGACGATGACGATAATCAAGCTGAAGATTACCAGACCAATCATCAGAAAAACACCGATAAAAATGAAAATTAAAAGGAATGAAATCAACAGATAAATAATCAACGAGATCTGAAAGTTGAGTGCTTCTTTGGCCTGATCGACAACGAATTCGGATTCATTTTTCTTTAATTGCCAGATGACGATGGGGCCGATAAAATTAGCCAGCGGCACCAACGCGTTAGAAAAGGTGATAATATGAGCCCACATGGCCCATTTGTTCTCCTCCTCTTCGCTAAGGGGCGCATTAACATATTTGCTTTTGTGCTTTTGGCGCTTGACCAGAACAACCAGGGCCATTATCGGACCAACGATAATACCGACAAAAAACAGCACGATAGCTGAAACAATCCCTTTTATCATGCCGACAAAATCCGCACGTCGAACCAACAGACCATCATTGCCTGGAAGGTATCCGAAAACTTCAGCATAATAATCTCCTGATGTGTCGAATTCGACTTGAGCGATGGCCTGTCTGACAGTTGTGCCGTAGGTTTCGGTTCCCCCAAATTCGGGCGGATTTAATTGTAATCCCTGGCCGGTGGCCAGATCCATTAGTGCGATTTCAAAATCCCGGCCATATCGAACGGTAGCGATATTATTTTCTGAAAAGACCGAAGTTTCATAAAAGATTATATAAGTACCGGCCTCTTCGACCTGGAGGGTTGTTTCTCCCGGCACCATTAACTGCATGCCGCCGGAAAAATACGACGCGAATGCGTTGAAGATAACAGCTCCTCCGACAATCATCGGGAAGACAAAAAGCACAATGGCCACGATATACCAAAACCTTTTAGGACGAATGTCCGCCGGCGCAAGCGCAGGTTGGGCAACGGCCACGGACGCCTGATTGGATTCGCCCGGGCTCTCTTGAGCCGGTAGCGGAGGAGGTGCGGCCGGATTAATACTCGGTATTTCAGTTAGAATAAGATCAGCGCCTGCGTTTTTGAACGCTTCGTTTATCTTGAAGGCGTTTTGCTGATCGATATTTTTTTTAATAACCAAGCGGTTTCCTGAAAAAAGCCGGGAAATTTTACTGTCATCCGCTTTTAGCAGATTTGCCATGTTGGCTTTCACTTCCTCGATTTCCCATCCCGGAATGATCTGACCTGCAAATTCAATAACATATTGTTTTTCAGACATAATATTTACCTTAAGGGTGTCTTGGGGCCGGTTTTAAGCAGGGCAATACATTCGATTCATGACTCATGAACAGCATCCGAGTTAGCGCCTGCTGATCCCAAACTTATTTTCGGCTGAATTGAAGAAATGGTTTAGGCTTTTTCTCATCTTTGACCCACCCGTGCGCTTCTGTTATGATCGCTTCCGGTTAATAATCCCTGTTTTACAGAGGAGGTAATTTATTGGCGCTGCAACTTGAAAAAGATAGGCGTTGTTTTGTGTGTGGTGTGGAAAACCCTCACGGCTTAAAAGTAAAAGTGGAGCAGGATGGCACGAATCAGGTCAGGGTCGAGTTTATTGCCGACGACCGTTATCGGGGTTGGTCCAACTACCTTCATGGCGGAATCTTTAGTCTTGTATTTGACGAAATGCTGGGATGGTTATCACGTTATATGGGGCATGATGCAATGACAGCCAGATTGGAGGTGCGTTACCGCAAACCCGTGCCGTTGGGCAGCAAGCTGATATTTAGCGGAGCTTTGGAAAGAGAGGTCAAAGGAATTCTGGATATAAAATTGTGTGCCAATCTGGAGGATGGGTCCGTGGCAGCGGAGGGCAAAGGCAGGATGATGATTATTAAGCATTGACGCATCGCCTGTGCACCGGTCTTATGCTTACATATCGTCTACGGAATATGTTCCCCATTGGCCGATTTTGACAATGCCGTCCTCTTCCAAGCCCTCTTGAATAGATTCAAAAACCGCATCAACTGCTTTGGCGGCAATTTTTTGGGGAACACCTTCCAGTTTTTCGGATACTCTTTTCACCAATTCTGTTTTATTCATGTTTATCCTTTGCTTGTTGAAGTAAAAATGGCTTCTAAACAGTCTATTATGGTTAAGGGCAAGACGCCATCCGGTTTACAAGCGGAGCGTACACGATAGTACGTGAGCATTTTAAACCGGATGGCAACGCAGCCATCGGCCATTAGAGGCTGTTTAGAAGCCATTTTTATTTCCATCCAATGACTTGATAGCCCTTATCCCGCAGGCATTGCTCCACAAAGCGACGCTCAATCTCATCCGGATCACCTGATTTCAGAGCGCCGCGGGCCAGGCCCCCGGCACCGCCTCCGGCTGCCCCGGCTGCCAATCCACGACCGGGACGGCCGGTGACCGCGCCGACGGCGCCACCCACCGCAGCACCCACTACGGCACCTTTTGCGGTTGAGCCGGCGACCTTCTTTCCGGAATCCGTTGCATGTCCATGATCGGCGGCCAGCTGGAAACAATCATCAATATCAATCCGGGCCACTGTTTCCCCTGCGGCCTTATATGTTGTATTGGGATAGAGAACCGGGCGCTTTTTCGCACATGCTGATAAAAAAACGGCCATTACAACCACGGAAATGACAATTGCAAAATGTTTCTTCATTTTTCCGAACCGGGGATCCTCGTTTAACCTTTTATTTTCAGTTATCATAGCCCAAAAATACCCTCTGCGATAGTTTTATTTTGTTTGAGAAAATCAACTCCGTTCAAAGTATGACGCCGATGTACAGGAAAAAGTCTACTCAGCGATTTTAAGCATGGAGTCAACGACCACCCGCGCAGCGGGTGGCTTGGATTTTACTGCCAGAGGCGGGGAAAGACAGGGGCGCGAAATGCCCCAATCGTTGAAAATAACGCGGTTTGGAAAACCCAATTGCGTCCCGGTAAGTATTGCGGCAATGTGAAATATTTTTAGACTGAATCAGGGCTGGATTTTATCTCATCATCCGGTGCAGACGCGACAGTTTTAGGGTCGGGTTTACATGCGGGTTCCTTATGACCGGAACTGGAATCAAACATATTGTAGGCTTGTCGGCGACCGGACCCCTGGTGGAACCTTTGATATATGAAGTAAAGCAGATAGGCTAGCAGTATTCCAAGAAAAATAAAGAAAAAGACGATTAAAAGGGATTCAACCAAAGCTGCCACTGCATTGCTGAAGCTCGCACTTTTTACCATGCGGTAAACAACCGTAAAAACAAACATCAGCAGTGCCGAGACAAACAAAACCGTCTTCCAGGGGTTAAGCACGCGCCCCTGCTGGTTATGTGCCTGCCACGTCATTTATTTCCCCCTTGGGCCTTTTTATAATCTAAATCGTTACTTGCCGTTTGAGTCCGGCGCGTCGCTCGTCCGCTTGTTTAATAATTTATTTCAGGCTTACTTCTCTAAACGGCCGGCGGGTTAGGGTAACCTTGCTGGTGGGATCCGGCCGTTTGTATTCAAGTGCTTTCAGGTTTTTAGTTTGATAATTAAATTATAGCGAAAATCTGCTCAATTCGCAATTTTTTCTGTGCAAAATCCGGGGAAAATTGTTACAAACATTTAATAATATGGAAAATAATAATTTGAAAAATAAATTGAACCCCCCTTGGCAAACCCTTTTTTATTTGATAGACAAGTTTTTCTTGACATCGATTATTCCTCTCTTCCATTATTTCAATTCGAGGCTTAAATCCGGGGCTCAAGAAAACGACTGTGTTTGCATTAATTTTACTAGAACGTATCTCAAAATTAGCAGATAATTTTGGAAGACGGAGAAAAAAACTCCAAATGTGCTCTAAAGTTAGAAGTGCCTAAAACGACTAAAATGGGCTAAAATGCCTGAAGTTTTGGAACTCTACCCGTCGAGAGCCTCCCTTCGAGAGCCTCCCTTCGAGAGCCTCCCTTCGAGAGCCTCAGGGTCTAACGACAGGGTCTAACGACAGGGTCTAACGACAGGGTCGAACGACAGGGTCGAACGATCATATTTATAAAAAAAGATGGAGCGCAGCGACACCATCATTTTAGGCATTTTAGATCATTTTTAATTTTAGCTCATTTGTTGTAAGCACTTTTTTCCTTTTTATAACCTTACCATCGAGTGCTAAATGCATTTTTGAGATAGCTTCTAATTATAATGAAGTGTTATGGTATTATTGCGTTTAAGCCGAGACCATCTTTAGGAGGTAATCATGGAAGTTTTAAACTGGAAAGATAAAGAAGACGTTGAAATTAAAAAATTTCCCTATCGGGGCCAACAAAACGATGTCAAAGGCATCAGCATTCGCTGGCTTTCACAACACGGCGATGACGGCACGGGCAATCCCGAATACGGTCTGCGGTTTTTTACGGCCCAGCCCGGCGGTGAAATTCCGATTCACAATCATTTTTATCACCAGACCATGTACATTTTGAGCGGCCAGTTCGAATGCTATCAGTATGATCCGCAAAGCGATGATGTGGTCAAAAAAGTGGTGAGCGGGCC
>JAQYWI010000101.1 GCA_030145015.1 Desulfobacterales bacterium | reverse complement strand
TTTTTTTCAATAAAATCAGAAGGATAGCGGTTGTCTTGTTTTGCAATAATTTCAAACCGTTATACATATGCATTTTACCTTTTAGGAACTCAGACCAAACGGAACATATTTATGACAACCGCTATAAAGTGACTAAAGTTAAGGAATTCTGCCCGTCGAGAGCCTCCCGTCGAGAGCCTCCCGTCGAGAGCCTCTGGGTCGAACGACTGGGTCGAACGACTGGGTCGAACGACTGGGTCGAACGACTGGGTCGAACGACTGGGTCGAACGATCATTTTTATAAAAAAAGATGGAGCATAGCGACGCCAAAACTTTAGGCACTTTAGCTCATTTTAGTTCACTTTAGGCACTCGTTTTAAACGTGATCTGCTTTTTAGAGATGGGTTCTAGTGAATCATGAGGCTGCAGGATCAAAAAACCGGGATGAAAAGATATAGGGGTAGGGGCGCAGTTCAAGGTGCGCTATGGGCTAAATCCAGATATGAAAATTCAGCTCCGGGTTAGGTACAATATGCATAGATGAAATGGCAAGGGCTGTCTAATTAAGCCATTTCATTTGACAGTACATATCCCGGGGGGGTTATGCGAACGATTTCCCCGTTTTTGTTATACTCCTCGACCACGATGTGGCCATCTTCGAATGCGTTTTTCCGTGTCGTATCTTCCTCTTGCTTTAAATTCAGGTCAGACTTCCGACTGTCTTCCGTTTTTTCAACGGGTCGTTTCTTCCGGATTTGATCGTTTTTCTTGACAGCGAGATCCTGGTGCTGCATCTCACTATCATAATTTGTCCGCACCGTGTGTTGCATTGCGGCTTCTCCAATAGCATGTAACATGGTTTCCTCCTTTTTTTCTGATGAGTCCTCCTGACTCATATCCTAGTGATGCTCACTGTTAAATGTCAGCATCTTTTTCAACCGCGTCTTTGTCCAATTGTTCGAGCCTGTTCATCAGAAAGCTCTTATCTTTGACCGACAGCGCGGTTTTTATTTTTTTGTTCAGATCGTCAATCACATTAAATACAAAAGTTGTTTCCTTTTTGGTATCGGATTCAAAATGGTTTTTTAAATTGTCCCGGGGCCGATCAGAGGTGCTCGCTTTAATTTCGTCTTTAGAGCCATAATGAGAAATTTTACTTATGATATCTTTGGCCACCTTTTCAATTGTGGCCCTGCGTTTACCCTCGCTCGATAGATTAATCTGGTCGGACAGCGGCTTTTTATTGCCTGCCTCCTGTCCTTGGACACCTCTGTCCTGACTGAGCTGCTTACTGTAGACATTTAATACATTATGAATCTGATAACTGGATACAAACATTTGGCAATTTTCCCCTGTCTGGTTTATCGGTATGCCTTGATCAAAACTTTAGGAAAAAATGAAAGCAGGGGACCGTCTGATTTTATAATTATCTGTAATTATTTAATAATACAAGAAAATCGTCGGTGGGAATCTGCCGATAGAAAACACTTTGATTTCATTGATTGGAAAGCCGCTTAATCATCAAACTCACCGGCCGGGCCTTTATCACTTTTGATTTCCGCAGCTTTTTTTTGAATTTGCTCGGGAGTCCATTCATTCGGGTCCTCCATGCGCCTTGCTTTTGGGCCGGTTTCGTAAGATCCGGTATCAAGAATGGCTTCGATTGCCAAGGATGCCGTATTTTCTGAATTGAAAACATTGACCAGCATTTTATATGTAAAATCCTCGACGCGGTTTATCATGCGTTCTCGAATCTTCTGAGGTTGTCCGAGCAGCTTATTTTCAAATGGTAGATTTAGCTTTTTGTAATCGCCGCCCTTATATCCATGCTTATCGGCGAAGACCACCATTTCAGACCATATCTGTTCGGTAACGCCGGCGTCCTTAACTTTTTTGAAGTTACCATCATCATCAAGGATGGCATTCCCATAATCATTTACTTCCAAGCCCCATGAAATCATTTGCAGAGCTGTTGCCACGTTTGCTTTTGTCGTTTGTGTCTTGGCGGCAATTTCTCGCAGCCTGTCTGAATTGTTGCCGGAAGTTCCGTGTTGCGCCCCGGAAATTTGATAATCAGTCAACGCTTTATGAATTCGGTCGGTTAAGTCGACCTGTATCCCCTGACCACTGGCCTCAATGCCATGGGTGGTGCCGTTGTTTAATGCAATCCAATCCGGGAAAATGTCGTGGGCGTTTAAGCCCTGGATGAGAAATAAGGCCTCCTCTACAGTGGAAAGTCCCTCTTTGCCTTTAATTTCACCGACCTCAGTTTCAAGCCCCGCCCATTTAGGAACATATTTATTTAGCTCGATGCTGGCCAATAGGTTTTTATCATCTGCCATGTGAGATGCATCAATGGCCATAGAAGTGATACCGGCCTCAAACAGGGTTGGAATTTCGACTTTGGCAGCCTCAACATCGGCCCCGTTTTTAATACCGTAGTGATCGGCATGAATGGCCACCGGGATGGTAATTTTTAATTCGTTGCAGGCCGCGTCAACAATGCGGGCAATATTCCAGTAATTAACCGCACAGTAGGCATTGGCGCCACCTTCGGACTTTGCGATTTCGATAATCAGGGCGGCATTGGCCTTTTGAGCGGCTCTAAGAGCGCCGCGGATGACAAAGCTGTTTCTACCGTTGGCCGCCAGGGCAATTGCTTTGCCTTTGGCCAGCATCGCCCTGTCGATAAATTTCCCGCTAACAATCATGGCCTTGGAATTTGGGAAAAGCTTCACAATATTAGGGGGACGGCCAATTTGAAGCGCATTATCGAAATGTTTCGTTTTTCCGGCTCCGGGAACTTTTTCCGGCATGATGCTTTCTCCTTTGTAATAAATTAATCCATGAGAAATTCGTTTCTTAAATTTCTATTTTGATAATAAAGCGGTGAATTAAGAAAGAAAAGTAATGAGATTGCGGAGTGTGGTATCAGATCATGCATAAAGGTCGACCAGACGACCTACCTGATCGGCATCGGAATATTGTAAACAATGTTTGGCATCGTAGCTATTGCCGCGAAAATCAAAATCGATGGCAGCGGCTTTAATAACCGGATGAGGCCTCCGTAAGAGTTTATGCGGCTCAACAGATTCCTGTCTACGATCCTGATGGGCAACCATATTATCCTGGACATAAGGTAGAACCTGATAATTATGATCGGGATAGGGGATCAGATTGTAATTTGAAGAAACAACCATCTTTACCTACGGTTTGTTAAACAATGCCGAAAAAATCTGTAAGCAACTATTTTTTCGGATAATTAAGCTATATTCTTAATTGGTAACAAGAGAATAGGGAAAAAAACAGCACTCTGTCAAGTATAAATTTGTTTAAATACCAAATAATTAAATTTGTTTATGGCACAGGGACGCCTCAAGCTGACTGTTCAGGGGATAAAATGGGTGGGGGAGAATTAAAGCGTTCTTTTAGCGATGGTTTATTTTTACTGTAAATCCTTATTTTTATTGGGTTTTATCTTTAGTATTCTTTTTCGTGATGCGGGCATTATAATTGTCAATTAGGGCATCTCTTTCCTTTTGTTTTTTCATGAAATCTTCGCCCCGTAAATTATAGCTTCCAATTCTTTTATTGTAGCTCTCGATCTGCTCTCTGGTTTTGACCTGTTTTTTGTCTTCGGCTAGCTGCTTCTTTTCTTTCAACAACGCCTCATACTCTTGGTCGATTTCCTTCTTAATTTCATCGATTCGGCTTTTAAGCTCTTCAATGCTACCTTCCTCGGCAACATCCTCTGATAAATCCGGAAAATTTGCCTGTTGTTCCGATTTTTCTGGATTTTCCTGTGTTGCTTCTTGCTCGGGGACCTCTTCACTTTGCGATTCCACGTAACTGCGGATCCTGGAACGCTGTTCTTCCGGTACCTGATTGATATCATCGGTGAACCGAACATTTCCGTTTTCATCGGTATATTTATAGAATTCAGCAGAGGCACTTACTGAAAACAAAAGGAAGCTGATTAATACAAAAATTTTTAAATACTTCATCGATGGATTCTCCCCGGCTATTAATTTTTTGCCGCTATAGTGGTTGTCAAAAAAACGTTCCGGTATTCAAACGTTTTTTTCTACAACCGTACAACCGTTTATACCGCAATTCCGAATTTCGGAACATTATTATGAAAAGCGGTAAAAAATAGTTTTTTTGTTGATATTATAAATATTTATCACACATGGCGTCCAATTGCAAATTTTAGAATGCAAACCCGGGACCTTTAATTTCTCAATCTGTAAATTTTGATCTGGTTCTAATTTAAATTTCGACCAAAATGGGATTTACTTTAAAGAAATTTTGATTCTTTTTTTTCCGGTTTGTTCTTTCATATTGTATCGACGCTGGTTATATATTAATAGAATTAGAAGATATCTCAATCCGCCCTTAAAGAAAAGGAGCCGCAATGTTAAGCGAAAAGGATAAGTTAGATGCCTTAGCGACGCTGGGAATTGATCTCAGCCGGGTCCAGGACGTGGATATTCTGATGGAAAGAATTCTTACCGAGGCACGGCGTTTTGTCAATGCGGATGCGGGCTCCATTTATATCCGCGAAAAAGACTTGCTGCACTTCACCTATACTCAAAATAACACGCTGCAACAACGTCTTGCCGACGGGGAAAAGCTTATCTATTCCACGTTTCACATACCCATAAATGAGGAAAGCATTGCCGGCTACGTCGCCGCTACCGGCAAACCGCTTAATTTGCCCGACGTTTATTCGATCGACCCCGCCTGTCCATATCATTTCGGCAAGGGGTTCGATAAAAAAACGCGCTATACCACCCGGTCGGTTTTAACGATTCCCCTGGAAAATCATAATAATGATATCATCGGTATTCTTCAAATCATTAATGCCGAAGATGAGGCTAAAGAGGTGATTGCCTTTTCTCAAAATGATGAGAAGATGATGCTTCACTTTGCCAGTATCGCAGCAGTTGCACTTGAGCGCGCTCAAATGACCCGCGCTATTTTGCTGCGAATGATCCGGATGGCGGAGATGCGTGACCCTAAAGAAACCGGTGCGCATGTAAACCGCGTCGGTGGTTATGCAGTGGAACTGTATGAAAAATGGGCTAAAAGGCGGAATTTAAATCAGAAGGAGGTTGATAAACATCGGGATGTCCTGCGGATGGCGGCGATGCTTCATGATGTTGGCAAAATTGCCATCTCGGATCTGATCCTCAAAAAGCCCGGTCGCTTTAACGAAGAAGAATATGAAATCATGAAACAGCATACTGTGCTGGGGGCTCAGTTGTTTTCAGATCTCCAGTCGGATTTTGACGAGGCCGCAGGCCAGGTCGCCTTAAATCACCATGAACGCTGGGACGGAGAAGGTTATCCAGGCCATGTGGACGTTCAAACCGGTTTAGCGCTGAAAGGTTTTGAACAATCAGACGGTCGGCCGATCGGAAAAAAAGCAGATGAGATCCCGCTTTACGGGCGAATTGTCGCACTGGCAGATGTGTACGATGCGCTTTCATCCGCGCGAGTGTACAAAGAAGCCTGGGATGAATCCGAAGTACTTGCCAAAATCGAGGAGGAGTCCGGCCGCCATTTTGATTCGGAGCTGGTGGAAATATTTTTTTCCAGCGTCGATGTCCTTCGCGCGGTGCAGCAAAGGTATCGGGACAAAAATTAATGTTTGCCATATTTGATAATTCACTGGATGATGATATATTAGAACCAGTTTTACTCCTCAACACCATTAACCAAGAACCAATAACGAATAACGCCAATCGGGGTTATCGTCACAATTTAAGGATAAAGCAACTGTCTATGAAGGCAAACCGTGTAATCGTGCTGTTGTGTTTTTTTCTGGTTTTGGGCGCATGCGTGCCGAAGCCGCCTGTTCCTACCGAATCTCCTGCGGTCGGCGTTGAGTATGATCTTTTTATAGCTGCTGAGAAATTGTTTGCGGCCGAAGACTACCCCGAGGCCCTGGATGCTTATCGTGGTTATGTGAATCAGTACCCGGAGAGACCTCTGGCGCCGGCGGCTTTGATGAAAATCGCACAGATCAATTCAATTCTGGGGAAATATGATGAAGCGCGCCGGGCTTATATGCGCCTGATCTCAGAATATCCCAGGAGTTCGTTTAATCCGGATGCCCGGGTCGGGATACTGTATGCCTATTATCAGGAGGCCAATTATGCGGAAGTTATTGAACGGGCTGCCGATGTTTTAAGGAGTGTCGATTCGGACTTTCACGTCTTCCAAACCTATGCCCTGGTGGGTGATGCCTATATGGCCCTGGAATCGCCAACGGATGCCCTCAAATATTATCTGGAAGCCCGGCAAAGGGCTACGGAATTTGAAAAAGAGTCCATAGCACAGAAAATCAAGGCTTCCATTACCCAGCTGGATTCGGAAAAAATTTTGGGGCTGATAGATGAGATGGATGAAGAAGAGCCCCGGGCGTATCTGATGTTTCAGCTGGGCTTAAACTATGCCATGAATGAAAAATATGATGATGCTCTAATTGCGCTGGAAAATTTTTTAGATCGATTCCCCGAACACGAAAATGCATCCTGGGCTGAAGATCTGGTTGAACAGATCAAACAGAGCGCGCTGTTTAACCGCTATACCATCGGTTGCCTGCTGCCGCTTAGCGGCCCCTATCAGGCCGTCGGTTATCGGGCTTTGAAAGGTATTGAACTTGCCTTGGATCGCTTTAGCACGCAGACCGGTGTCCCTCAAATGAATATCATTGTTAAAGATTCAGGCGGCAGCCCCGATCAGACACTTATGGCAATGCAGGAATTGATCAACGAGAAGATCGCCGCCATAATCGGGCCCATTGTTACTGCTGAGGTCGCCGCAGTTGTGGCTCAAGAAAACAAAATTCCGATCATTACCTTAACTCAGAAAGACAACATTACCTCTATCGGCGATTATGTTTTTAGGAATTTTATTACCCCTGAAATGCAGGTAAAAGCCGTTGCCGATTACACCACCGCATCACTCGGTTTGAATCGTTTTGCGATTCTTTATCCGGATGAAACCTACGGCATTACATTCATGAATCTGTTTTGGGATCGGTTAATTGAGAATGGGGGCAAAGTGGTCGGCCTTGAATCTTACAACCCGGAGCATACGGATTTCGCGGATCCCATTAAAAAACTTGTCGGACTTTACTATAGAATTCCTGAGGACCTAAAGGAAGTTGTTGAATTGAGCGCTGAAGGAGAAGGCGACAGCCTCCAGGAAGCACAGGCGAATTCGGCCCCACCCTTTGATCATGATAGCGGGGATGAAAATCAGGAACACAAAAATGAGAAGGAAGAAGAACCGGAAGCAATTGTCGATTTTGATGCGATATTCATACCGGATTCACCCAAGATGGCCGGTCTGATTATTCCGCAGCTGGCTTTTTATGATGTTAAAGATGTCTATCTTCTCGGTACGAATCTATGGCATTCGAATAGCTTGATTAAAATGGCACCTCAATATGTTCAAGGCGCCATTATGCCCGATGGCTTTTTTGCCGGAAGCGCGGCGCCCGCGGTTCAAGATTTTGTCAAAACATTCGAGGAAACTTACGAGGAGAAACCCGGATTTATTGAGGCGATTGCCTACGATTCGGCCATGATGCTATTCAACGTGCTTATTCAACCCGATCTTCGGTTTAAAAGTGAGCTGAAAAATGAGCTTTTAAATCTCATCGATTTTTCGGGTATCACCGGACCTACCTATTTTGATGAAAATGGAGAAGCACAAAAACAGCTTTACCTTTTGAAGGTTAAGGGAAGGGGGTTCGTCGAACTGGAGCGATAACAAAAAGATAGTGCCTAAAATGCCTAAAATGACTAAAGTGCCTAAAGTTAAGGAATTCTGTCATTTTTATTAAAAGATGGAGCATAGCGACACCTTAACTTTAGGCACTTTAGTTCACTTGTAATTTTAGTCACTTTCTTTTGGGAGCACTTTAGATCACTTCTTTATGTGAGTCTTTTGATTTCGATTAGAAAATCAAACACCAATCCTATTCATTCTTAAGTGAACCTTGCCCCGTAGCCGCCAAGGCACTGCGCCACAGTCGGCCTTTCGGATCCATCTGTTTGCGCTGCCCGGCAACCGTCTTCATCGGCACATGCACAAAGTTGTTGTTCCAGTGTCCGATTAACAGGTTTGTTTTGCCGGCCATGCCGGCATGGACGGCATTGCGGCCCAGGAAATTACAAAATACACGATCGTTGGCGTTGGCCGGCAAACTTCTGATCATATAACTTGGATCGATATATTTTATGGATATATCGATTCCGTTGGCATCGAAATAAGATTTGATAGCCTCCTTAAGATATCCCCCGATGTCTTTAAGCTTAATGTTGCCGGAGGCATCGCGTTCGGTTTGTGCGTCTCCAAAAAATTTTTGTCCTGCGCCTTCCGCCGCAACAATGACCGCATGTCCTCTGTCCGTCAGGCGGGCTTCCAAAGCAGCCAGCAAACCATTCGGTCCGACCAGCTCGAAATCGACTTCAGGGATTAACACAAAATTAACATCCTGCTGAGCCAGGGCGGCCGTTGCTGCTATAAATCCGGAGTGGCGGCCCATCAACTTTAAAAGGCCGATACCGTTGGGATAACCCTGAGCTTCATTATGCGCGCTCATAATTGCACGGGTGGCGACATCGACGGCTGTATCGAAACCAAATGAGCGGGATACCATGTAAATGTCATTGTCGATTGTTTTGGGAACTCCGACCACGCTGATTTTCAAATTTCGTTCCAGGATAGCGTCGGCAATCCGAGTTGCGGCCATCAGGGTTCCGTCCCCCCCAATCATAAATAAGATACCAATATTCATTCGTTCTAAACAATCGACAATTTCCTCAACATCCTGCGGTCCCCTGGAGGATCCCAGAACGGATCCTCCTCTTTCGTGGATATTGGCTACATATTCCGGGATAAGGTCGATGACATCGTGGCCGAATTTAGGAATAAATCCCTGCAGCCCATATCGGATTCCATATATATTACGAACGCCATAGCCCCAGTGGAGTTCTAAAACCACTGAACGGATAATATCGTTCAATCCGGGGCATAATCCTCCGCAGGTCACCAGGGCGCAACGCAGTTTGCTGGGATCAAAAAAAATGTTGCCCCTGGGCCCGGCCAGTTGAAAACATGACGGCGCCTGCCCTTCTGTGACCTGCTGGACAATGCTATGCTCCCTGACATCAATTATAACGCGGTCATTATCCGGCACAAATGTGATGCGGTTAGCCCCTTTAGCTCCGTTTTGAACCGGTGAAGGTATTTTGGCTTCACCCAGGGTCGGTATTTCCGTATTTACAGATATCGATTCCATAAAATCCTCAAACTAAATCTTGAACTTAGTTCACTGCGCTCACAGTTGGAATGATGGAGAGATGGAATACTGGAATATTGGGTCTATTGAATCGCATTGAAAAATATTATGATTGCACCTGGCTCCTACGGCGGATTTCATTGTTTCTGGTAAGCTGCAAGCAGGCCGATCAAATTAAAACCGACGACTATGAATGATTAGCCCAACAAATCTTAATCCAAATGCTGAAGCTATGCGTTTTTGAACATTATTCCATGATTCCAGTATTCCATTATTCCATGTAAGCGGCATAAAACCAGTTTCGTTAAACGTTACATACTTCCAAAATGTTATAGAAATTTCGAGAGGTCATCGCCTATATTATCACAATTGGTTCAATTTTTTTTAAATTTTTATTGACAAGCAACCCATGCCCCATTATATTCCGGAAACTTTTTTTGTGGAAAGTTTAAATTGGCATAAATATTGCTGAAAATTTACCGCATATTTTTTAGTTTTCTTTACAACTTAGCGCTGGAAGGGGGTGATTCCAATGGATTGCGCAACAATTAAAAAAGGTATGGAGTGTTCTTTTATGACTTCAAAAGGATGCGCCTATAATGGTGGAATTTGTCATCAGGTCGTCGAGCAGTGCAACGGCTGTAATCGCGGCTCCGAACTTTCGTCCGGCTGGTACTGCACCGCTTGTCCGGATCCTTCCGTTAAATGGAAAAACGGAAACTGCAACCTGGCCACCCATACGGCCGTTGAATCTACCAAAGCAAAAACAAAAATTAACCCGCTGAAAGCATCCAAGCGGAAGAGCAGATAAGCAGATTTTTTTTAATAAAACCCCGTCCTTTTTTAGGTCGGGGTTTTTTGTCTGCGTCTGCTAAAAGCCGGTGCAATGGAGTGATGGAGCCTTGGAGTATTGGATTTTTTCCCATCACTCCAACGCTCCTATACTCCACCACTCCAAAGTTAACCGAATCAGATACAGCGTTAATTAAATGGGTTATAAAAGTTATGGCAAAATATTTTGGACAAGTATAGTTTATTATGAATATTTATCAATGCTGACAATTTGGATGCAGATTGCGACCAGTTCCATTGCCCTCTGAATATCTTCCAATGGCGGAAAAGACGGCGCTATACGTATATTTCGATCCAAAGGATCGTTTTTATATGGATAAGCTGAACCGGCCGGAGTCAGCTTAATGCCGGCATCGGCAGCCATTTGCACCACTGCTGCGGCACAGCCTTCGAGGGTGTCGATGCTTACAAAATAGCCCCCCTGCGGTTTGCTCCAGCCGGCGATATTTTTGCCCTTCAATTCAGCATCCAGAATGTTTTGGACAGCCTCAAACTTCGGCCTTAAAATCGCGGCGTGTTTTTTCATATGGGCTTGGATACCGCCCATATTTTTAAAAAAAAGGACATGGCGCAGCTGATTCAATTTATCCGGGCCGATGGTCTGAAAGGCCATCTGATTTTTTACCCATTCCATATTCGTTTGACTTCCCGCCATAATTGCCAAACCGGCGCCGGCAAAGGAGACCTTTGATGTTGATCCGAACATAAAAACGCGATCCGGGTTACCGGCCTGCTTGCAGGCTGCCAGGATGTTTTTTAAGGCAGGTGGTGTATCCGCCAGATGATGAACGGCATAAGCGTTATCCCAAAAGATGCGAAAATCATTTGCTTTGGCCTTCATATTGGCCAGGCGCTCGACGACTTCATCGGAATAGACCACTCCGCCCGGATTGCTGTGCTTCGGAACGCACCAGATACCCTTGATCAGTTCGTCGTTGGCAGCCCGTTCTTCAATTTGATTCATATCGGGGCCGTCGTCTAACATGTCTATCGGAATCATTTCGATGCCGAGGTATTCGCAAATAAAAAAATGCCGATCGTAACCGGGACTCGGGCACAGAAACTTAACCTTCGGAAGTTGGCCCCAGGGGGCGGCACCGTCCATCGTTCCTTTTACGATGGCGCGCAAGATCGTGTCGTGCATCATATTGAGGCTTGAATTTCCGCCAAGGATCAATTCATCAGGTTCAACTTCCATGTACTCGGAAAATAAGGTCTTTGCCGCCGGGATGCCATCGAGTCCGCCATAATTGCGGCAATCCAGCCCCTCTTTTGTCCGGTAAGCCTTACCTGTATCGCCTTCTATCATCCCCAACGACAGATCCAGCTGCTCGGGGCACGGCTTCCCGCGGGTCATGTCCAGTGTGATCCGGCGTTCCTGAAATTCACGATAGCGCTCCACCAACTGCGCTTTCATTTCCTGGCGTTCCTGTTCGCTCAGTTGTCTAAAATCCGTCATTTTCTCAATTCCTTTTGTTGATAATATGCTCAAACTTGTCTTTAGATTTAACAGCCGCCTCTATACCATTGCCCTTCTGCTTCATCAACCCTGATTTGGTCAGATACTATTATTTAAAAAGATTGTTGTCAGCGCGTAACGAGGATGAGAACGAGGACGAGTACGAGGCGGTGGAATGTAGCTTAACCTCGTCCTCGCCCTAAGAAACGATATTTCTAAGATGCTTGTTAGTAATTTACCTTTACTAAAGTGAGCCCCTGTGCCGGGGCCGTCGCACTGGCCTGAGAGCGATCTTTGCAATCCAGGATGCGTTTAAAATCGTGCGGCGTTAGTTTCTCCAGACCCACATCCACCAGAGTTCCAACGATGTTACGGACCATGTAACGCAAAAATCCATCGGCTTCGATATGAAAAATCAACAAGCCGCCTGCATGCTCGACGAGGTCTGCTGAATGGACGCGGCGGATAGAACTCTGTCTGGGGCTGCCGCTGCCCTCAAACGCTTTGAAGTCATGGCGGCCGATGATGTGTGAAATGGCCGTTCGCATGGCCTCCCGATTCAAGGCTTTGCGAATAAACCATTGATACTGGCGGCCAATTGCGGCAGGTGTAGCTCGGTTTAGAATCCTGTAATGATAAATTTTGCTCTTGGCATCATAACGGGCATGAAAGGAGGCACCCACCTGCTCGCACACCTTAATTTTAATGTCCTCAGCTAATAAGCTGTTGAGTCCGTTCATCAGCGCTTCCGGTTTCAGCCGGGTCTCACATTCAAAATTGGCCACCTGGCCTTTGGCATGCACACCGCTATCGGTGCGCCCAGAACCGATAACCGTCACCTTTTCGGTTGTCATTGTTTTCAACGCTTTTTCAATTTCTGCCTGAATGCTGGGATCATTTTTCTGACGCTGCCAGCCATGATATCGACTGCCGTCGTATTCGATAATCAGTTTAAAGTTTTTGGCCATGGAGATTATGTCTATGCCTTCATTTTATCTGCCTTAGATCAGCAGTGCCACCGATAATGAGATAATCGATAATAGCGTTGAAAGCGCGATCGCTGCTGATGCCAGCTGGGTATCGCTGCTAAGCTGGGAAGATAAAATGTATAATGCAGGTGAGGTCGGCAATGTGAAATAGAGCATGCCGACTTTAAAAGAAATCCCGGTTGCATTGAAAGCATTTAAAAATAGATATCCGCTTAGCGGTAGAATTACCAGCTTGAACACGCTGGCAACCAGGGACAATTTGAAATAATTTTTCATAGTGCCCAACGTTAGCGCTCCTCCGATGGAAAACAGGGCTAAGGGCAGGGTGACAAATGAAGCCAGGCGAAAGGTGTTGTCGATGAATACCGGAAATCCGCCAATAAGTTTCCAATACGCGATGCCGGCGATGCAGGCGATGATCAATGGATTGGAAGTCAGCGCTTTTGCGGCTAACCCCAGCCGTTGGGGGAATGATACTTTTTTTTCGGAATACCAGGATAGAGTGCTCACGGCTAGAATATTGATGATGGGGATAATCAAGCCGATTAAGATGCTAAACTGGCGGGCACCATCTTCCCCCAACGCATTTAGCATAACTGCCATTCCAATATAGGTATTAAAGCGATAACAGCTTTGTGAGAAGGAGCCGGCTTGATAGGCCGGTACCCGAAAAAGTTTAATGTATAGACTGCTTAATATATAAACGCTAACCACCGCGCAGATGGCTGCCTTGTAAAGACCGGGGTCGCCAATAAGATCCGATGCGGCGGCACCAATTTTCCAAAAAAGTAATAGCGGGAAAAAGATATAGTATATAAGCTTATCAGCTGTTTTTAAAAAAGCATCATGAGTTAGGCCGAAGCGTTTAAGCAAATGGCCAAACAGTAGCAGTGCAAATACCGGAAAAAGATTATTTAAAACCATCTTTCCTATAACCTGTCACAGGGAAAATTGCCGAGAGCTGTCTCAAGATCATCGTCCAGTGAATCGGATAAACGTTTTACCGGCAACCGCCGGTTGCATACCTTACAGCGCAGATACACATAGCGGAAAGAAATCGGGCTGTCAAACGAAGCTATCTCAGAAATGCATTTAACACTCGATGGTATAGTTTTAAACTTATAAAATGTGCATACAAGAATAAATGAGCTAAAATTCAAAATGATCTAAAATGCCTAAAATTATAGTTTCGCTCGCGCTCCGTCTTTTTTAATTGGTGTAAATCCTAAACTTTAGGCACTTTAGCTCATTTTAGGCATTTTAGGCACTTCTAACTTTAGAGCACCTTTAGAACAATTTTTCTCTGTCTTCGAATGAACTGTTAAATTTGCGATAGCTTCTAGTGCCATGTCCCACAAAAATGTTGCAAAAAGTCGTGTGGGATATATTAGTCCAGAGGAGTTCTATAAGTGAGAAAATTACAAGCACCAATTAACAAATCACAAACAATATCCAAATTCAAATTTTCAATGATTCAAACATGTTTGAAATTTGATTGATTGGAATTTGAGATTTGTTTGTCATTTGGGATTTGTCATTTGGGATTTAATCGACTTTATTAAGTTCTTTTCAATACCCCGACCACTTGCGGCGGGGTGGTTAATTTTTAAAAAAGAAGATTCAAAAAATCAGTCCGTGTTTTGTAAATTACTTGCGGGACACAACACTAGATGGACAGGCCCGTTGTTTTTATATATGATTGACGCCCGGTTGACGGCATGTGTTCAAAATGTAAACCATTCATGAATAGTGAGGAAATTATGTGTCAGGGCTTTAAATATGCTGGACTTGCTTCAGGGTTAAAAAAGAATGGCCAGAAGGACCTTGGATTGATTTATTCGAAAACGCCTGCTGATGTCGCCGGCGTATTTACACGCAATGAAGTTAAGGCCGCACCCGTTATCCTGGATATGCAACGGATCGTTTCAGGAACCTGTCAGGCAATTATTGCCAACAGCGGCAATGCCAATTGCTGTACGGGAGAAAAAGGGATGCAGGATGCCGTTTTAATGGCGCGATGGACTGCTACCGAGCTTGATTTGCCCGAAGAACAGGTATTGGTGGCTTCCACCGGAGTTATCGGGGAACCCCTTTCGGTTGGAAAGATTCAAAAAGCCCTTCCGGATCTTGTCGCTGTCCTGGATTCGGATCGGATATCCGATTTTGCCGAGGCCATCATGACCACCGATACGGTGCCCAAAGTTGTCAGCAAGCAAGGAAATCTGGATGGTAAAACCTATACGGTGACCGGCGTTGCCAAGGGGGCCGGAATGATCCGCCCGGATATGGCCACGCTGCTTTGCTTTGTGATGACCGATGCAGCCTGCCCGTCAGATATACTCCAAGGGATGCTGTCGAAGTCAATAAAACGCACATTAAACCGCATCACGGTAGACGGCGATACCAGTACCAATGATACGGCTCTTTTGATCGCAAATGGGCTATCCGGGGCCGTGATAAACAGCGAGGCTCAAGGCCGACAATTTCAACCCATCCTTGATGAGGTATTGATGTCACTGGGAAAACAGCTTATCAAAGATGCAGAAGGCGCCACCAAGCTGGTCGAGATTGCGGTCAAAGGCGCCGCATCGGATGCCGATGCGCATCGGATTGCCGATACCGTCGCGCATTCTAACTTATTGAAAACCGCACTATTCGGCGAAGATGCCAACTGGGGAAGAATTCTTGCGGCCGCCGGCAGGGCCGGTGTTCCGATTGAACCCGGTAAAATCGATGTGTATTTTGCAGATGTGCTGATGGTGAAAAACGGTATGGGTTGCGGAAAAACAGCAGAGGCCGAAGCCACCCAAATTCTCAAGCAGCCCGAGTATACCCTGACGATCGATTTAAAAGCCGGCGCGGGAAAGGCTTCAGTATTTACCTGTGATTTTTCCATCGATTATGTCAAGATCAATGCTTCGTACCGCTCATGAGAATTATTTTAAAATCTAAAGGTTTTAAAATAATTCTCATGCTCAAAAACAATAATTCCAATAAATTGTATAAAATCAGAGATACGAATTCAGATTGATTATGGCTGAGATGCGGCTGCAGAAATTTCTTTCCAGAGCGGGCATATGTTCCCGACGCAAGGGCGAAGAATATATTAAAGCCGGTTGGGTTAAGGTTAACGGAAAGATCGTCACCGAGCTTGGCGTAAAAGTTGATCCGGAGCAGGACGCTGTTGAAGTCGACAGTGACGCCATTCGATCCGATAGCGCGCCAATCTATATCGCGCTAAACAAACCCAGAGGTTATGTCTCAAGCTGTCATCAGCAAAATGAAAAGATTGTGCTGGATCTTTTGGATATTTCCGAGAGAGTCTATCCCGTCGGACGGCTGGACAAGGATTCAACCGGGCTTTTGCTGCTGACCAATGACGGCCGTCTGCACCACCGCCTTTCGCATCCGTCTTTTAGCCACGAGAAGGAGTATGAAGTCACGGTAGCCAAGCCGCTGCCCGAGGGGGCGCTGCGAAAACTGGCGAAAGGTTTGCCGATGATGGGGACGCGAACACGCCCGGCACGCGTTAAACGGATTTCTTCGAGACGATTCCGGATTGTTTTACTGGAAGGGAAAAATAAACAAATCCGGCGGATGGTTCGAAAAGTGGGTAACCAGGTGGTTGATTTAAAACGGATCCGAATTGCCAATATCGAGCTGGCGAGTTTAGCTCCGGGCAGCTGGAGGCATCTGGCGGCAAAGGAAAAAGATGAGCTGTTAAAGTCGTTGTAAAAGATGTTGGGTTTTCCAAACCGGGTGCTTCGCACCCGGTTCCACCCGCAACGATTGGGGCACTTCGCGCCCCTGTCTTTTCCCGCCTTTGGCGGTAAAATCCAAGCCACCCGCTGTGCGGGTGGTCGTTGACTCAGCGCGTTCTATCATTGACTTGATCTCTATTCAACATACACCCTTTGCCCGGGATAAATCGTATCACTCGACCATAATTGGTTTAAGTAGAGAAAGCGTTTCAAGGGCATGTTGTGCCGTTTAGCAATAACAAAGGGACTGTCCCCGCGTTTTACCTGATAGGTGCTGAGGCCTTCAGTTTTGGGAGCAGATGGTTTGCCTTCAAATATGGTCAGGATCTGCCCCCTGTGCAGGTCGGTCCGGGTAAGACGATTAAGATCCTGGATTTTTTTGGTCGTAGTCCCATATTTTTTGGCGATCGTCCAGAGCGAGTCGCCTTTTTTGACCACATGGACAACGCTGCGGCCGGATTTGGGTTTGGGGATCTTGGGGGGCTGGTAGCGGTAGCCGCTTTGCGGTATTTTGAGTAATTGGCCGGCAACGATAAAATTCGAACGGCGCAAATTATTTGCCCGCACGATCCTGGCAACGCTGCTGCGGTATTTTTTAGCAATAAGCGAGAGGCTTTCGCCCGAACGTACGCGATGATAAACATAAGCGCGTGTCGGTGGTGAAGAAACCCTTATTTGATCGAGTTGAGCCAACAGGACTTCACTTTTATACGCGGGAACTTTGAGCGGGTAGCTGTCCTCCGGACTGATTTTATAGCGCAATTCCGGATTCAGCTCGCTGAGAACTTTTTCCTCAACCCCAATTGATCTTGCCACATCCTTTAAATGCACCTGCTTGGAAATCGTTACCGTTTCATGTTGCGGTGGCATGTCAACTTCGGTCAGATTTAAACCGTACATTTCGGGCTGATCCAGAATATGAAGGGTGGCCAAAAATCTGGGAACATAACGCGCGGTCTCGCGGGGCAGGCGTTCGTAAAGATCCCAGAAGTTGTCCAGATAATTGACATTCTGGCGACGAATGACATTTAGGACCCGTCCTTCCCCGCAATTATAAGCCGCTAAAACAGTTGTCCAGTCGCCGAAAATCGCGTGCAGTTCCTTTAGATAATCGATAGCGGCCCGAGTGGATTTGGTCGGATCCATGCGTTCATCTATTAACTTATCCCGTTTGAGTCCGAACTTGTAACCGGTGGAGGGGATAAATTGCCATAGGCCTAAAGCCCTGGAACGTGAAAGTGCCTTGACTTTAAAACCGCTTTCGATTAGCGGTAACCAGGACAGCTCTTCCGGAAGACCGGCTTCTTTTAAGGCCGCGACGATGTGCGGTCGATATCTTCCCGAACGCTTGTAGGCTTCGGCGAAAAAATTTCTTTCGCCGCCCTTTGTAAAGAGATTAATTTCAGCCTGGACATGTTTGTTCATGATCCTCGGAATCGCATTGTGGCTTCCGTTTACGACGATGTTGCGCGAGGCGTAAATTTCCAAGATGCGCTTTGATATCATAAAGCGCAGGTCTTCTTTTTGCTGGATCAATTTGGTGTGATCGGATGTATCGGCACTCAATATTAAGGCGTAGGCCTGGTCTAATGCTTCCAGCGCGTTTTCGAGTTCTCCGTTTTGCCAAAAATCCTGGGACACCTGGCACAAATCAAGGGCCTCATCCAGTAACGTTTGGGTGTTTTTTGCAGAAGGCACGTTCTTTTCGGCTGGATTCTCATTATTTTCAATTGCGATTGTCGCATTGGGCTCGATCGATTCAAGTTCAATTTCTTCCGGAGTTGAATCGTCGGTATCGAATGCATCCGCCTGTGCGGTATCTTGGTTGTTAAAATCGGTGTCCTGGGTGGGTTGAATATCAACAGTCGTCGCGGATTCGGTGGTTTGAGCACCCTCTTCTTGGGGGAAGAGCGGGTTTTGAATTAAATGTCCACAACCGGTAAAAAAAAGCCACAGGCAGAGAATAAAAATCAGGCGCAAATTCATCAGTTCAGTCCCCATTATCGAATTTTTTCTATTATATAGCATTATTCCTTGGGTTAGTAAAATAATATGCAAAAAAATATATGGTCTTTACTTTTTTTAAAAAGTGATTAAAAAACAGGTACTCAGGTATTCAATACATGCATAATGGCCCAAGCGGGCAACCGGGCTCTAATTGATTTTAAATGATTTTCTAATTACTTCGATTTGTCAATTCAGATTGAGAGGGCCTAAATAAATTCTTGCTTTCCGTCCGCTGATGTATTTCTATATCGTCAATTTTAATAAAAACTTAACCTAAAAAGAAACGCCAACAGCAGCGCTGCTGACGGATAGGGTGGCTTCGGTGGATTACGGCTTCCGAAATCAATGCCCTATTTTTTACGGTTTGAAAGGAAAATGCTTGAAAACACTAAGAATTAATTATAATATCCTATTTTACTACATTTGTTTTTAAAAATAAATTATAAAAACCTAAGAAATTCTTTAATAATAGAAGAAAATAGGAAAAAATACAATAAATCTTCTAAATATTTTGATTTAACTTGTTATAGTTAGTAATAACTGCTAATAAATCATATTGATATTTTTGAAAAAGAAAACTAAAAAGACTAGTTTTAGGTACAGAGTATTGTCCCGTCTTTTTTTAAACATTTTTAAAATAAATTTAAAGGGTTAAGTTGTTAGGCCGGCGTAGCTCAGCTGGTAGAGCAACTGATTTGTAATCAGTGGGCCGGGGGTTCGAATCCCTCCGCTGGCTCCATGAATGATTTTTGACGTGGGGTGCATACCGCAACCTGAATACCCTGTCCGGATACAGTTTTCTTTGATTTAAATTTAGGGTGGGGTTCCCGAGTGGTCAAAGGGAACAGACTGTAAATCTGTCGGCGAAGCCTTCGGAGGTTCGAATCCTCCCCCCACCACCAACCTTAACTGAGTCGTATGTAGGAGATTTCGGTTTATTCTATGGATCGATTCGTACTACATGGCTTCCTGCAGAAATATGATTTCAGTTATTTAAGGAGAACGGATTTAATCTCCATTTTGTAAATTCGCATTATGAATATAGGTAACCAGATGGCTGCGCGGGAGTAGCTCAGTTGGTAGAGCTTCAGCCTTCCAAGCTGGATGTCGCGAGTTCGAGTCTCGTCTCCCGCTCCATACAAACCGTGTTTGTGCTTTAATGCGTGAGCAACAATGCAAACACGCGGAATTGCTAACTATCGGTTGCCCACGTAGCTCAGTCGGTAGAGCGCTTCCTTGGTAAGGAAGAGGTTCATCGGTTCGATTCCGATCGTGGGCTCCATTAAGAATTTTGCCATTTTGGGGCGTGTTTGCTGGGCACGGTCTTAAATGGGTTTTACATTAAATAACATGTTATAAATTTATTAATTTAAAAAACATGGGAGGATGAGAAGATGGCGAAGGAGAAGTTTGAGCGAACCAAGCCGCATGTAAACGTGGGC
The DNA here is from genome assembly GCA_030145015.1 of Desulfobacterales bacterium. Next base: position 63 of record JAQYWI010000101.1, on the reverse strand, counting down.
ACGATCGGCCACATCGATCATGGCAAGACGACGCTGACGGCGGCGATCACCAAGCATTTGGGC
>JAQYWI010000274.1 GCA_030145015.1 Desulfobacterales bacterium | reverse complement strand
GACGCAATGGATTTACTTTACACGGGCAAATTTGACGGTTTTTGCATCGTATCCAGCGATAGTGATTTCACTAAGTTAGCGTCAAGGATAAGGGAAGCCGGTCTTTTTGTATATGGATTCGGGGAGAAAAAAACCCCTAAAGCATTCGTTTCTGCGTGTGATAAGTTTGTTTTCACTGAAGTGCTGCGCTCCAAAGATGATTATAGTGAGAAAATAAAACGCAAGACAACCAGCGAACTTAAGAAAGACACGAAACTCGTTAATTTATTAAGAAATGCTGTTGAGGCATCTTCGGACGATTCTGGTTGGGCTCATCTTGCAGCCGTGGGTAGTAACATTGCCAAGCAGGCACCAGAGTTTGATCCGCGAAACTATGGTTACAAAAAGTTGGGGGGACTTGCATCAGCAACAAAGCTATTCCAAATCGAAGAAAGAGCTGTTGGCGATGGACCCTCAAAGGCAATTTATTTAAAAGACAAAAGAAAAAAATAAAGAGAAAAACTTCTGACAATTCAAATGAAGCTGACGTGAAGAAACTGACCGGTTTACCGTAAAAGCCGTGCAGGTCCGAAATGCTTTAGGCACGCAGCTTATTTGCAAATGTTATGATGGAACAATGAACCCGAGAGTAAAAATAGCTACAGCCCGGACCCCGGACGGAGGCGAGATGGTGCTTTATCAGCATGACCGTGATTTCTCGATCATGATCAACGGTCAGGAGTTGATGCACAGTCGCCAACATGAGTCGGAACTGGAGCTGGCGCGGCTGGGTTGTGCGCATCTGGCTGGTCGCAAGGCGCCCAGCATACTTATCGGCGGATTGGGTATGGGCTATACCTTGCGCCAGGCTCTCGACATGCTCAGCCCCCACGCTCAAGTGGTGGTGGGTGAACTGTTGGGTGCTGTAGTCGAATGGAATCGTGAGTTTTTCGGGGAACTCAACGGTCGGCCGCTGGGGGACGAACGAGTTGACCTCAAGACGGGCGATATCGTCGAGCTTATCTCACGTTCCAAGAGCAGATTCGATTCGATCCTGCTGGATATAGATAATGGTCCCAGCGCGATGACCGATTCAGGGAACCGCCGTCTGTACGGTCGTGAAGGAATTCGGGCCTGTCGCCGCGCACTGCGCGAACAGGGATGTCTGGGTGTCTGGTCGGCTGAGCCGAGTAAGAAATTCGAGCAGCTCTTGATGAGTTGCGGTTTCCATGTGCGCCGTTTTCGGGTCCCCGCCTACAAGGGGAGTAAATCGCAGTCACGTTTTGTATGGGTCGCTTCGGAGGACAAGATTATCCTGCCCCCGGGTGGCGGCGAGCCGCGCCTACCGTTCAAGAACGGGTCAAAGGAAAGTCGCAAACGGCCCCTCAGATTTTCGTTGGCCATAAATGAAATTGACAAGCCTTATCGATCATGTTATTGTATTACAAAATAATATCGATGGAGGTTTTGGCATGCAAACTGTGACCGTATCACCAAAATATCAAGTCGTTATACCCAAAAAAATCAGGGAGGCATTGCATCTTCACCCCGGTCAAAAAATGCAGGTTATAGAATATGATGGGCGAATCGAACTTATTCCAGAACGAGATATTAGAGAACTCCGCGGGTTTCTGAAAGGCATAAATACAGAGTTCGAACGAGAGGCAGATAGAGTATGAATATTGTCGATTCTTCAGGTTGGCTTGCATATTTTGCGGATGAGTCGAATGCCAAATATTTCCTAACCCCTTTGAATGACGCGTCTTCGCTTGTTGTTCCAACGGTAACGATATATGAGGTCTTCAAGGTAGTTCTTCGAGAGTCCGGTGAGAATGAAGCGTTACAAGCAGCCTTTGCTATGGGAAAAGGAACGGTTGTGGATCTAACAGCTACACTGGCGATTGCTGCCTCAAAACTAAGTCTGGAGCATAATCTTCCAATGGCTGACAGCATTATTCTCGCAACAGCAAAAGAATTCGTCGCTACCATTTGGACTCAAGATTCAGATTTTAAGAATATAGGCGGTGTGAAGTATTTTCCTAAGAAATAAGTGAATGGCCATCGGTAAAAACATACATTAGATTATAAGTTGACCTGTGTATCGATTTTATGCCAGGAGGATCCTTATCTTTTAGAGCTGGTTCGGTATATACATTTAAATCCATTTGACCTGGTCAAGGCGATAACGGACAAATATGGTTCTTCCCGGAAATAGGGTATGTTCCTTGCCCTGTTGAAAAGCCAACCCCACTTTGAAAGGGAGATCCCCGACAAGAATAGTGGCAAATAATTGGCCGGTTTTTCTTTCCAGGCTGAGCCGGGAAACCGTGCCGCTCAGGACAATACCCTCACCGGCAATGGTTGAGCGGTCTTCGCTAACAGACAAGACATGAATTACAGCAGCAGCCTCCTGGTTTGGGGGGGGCGGAACCGGCAGTTGTTGCTTGTCGGATAAAATTTTCCCCCATGTTCCCGTTCCCAACTTTTGCCAGGGGCCGAAGATTATTGTCTCGCGGCCTCTTCCAAAAATTCTACCTTTGAATAAATGCAAGATCTCATCACAGATCTCATAAAGCCACTGCCAATCATGACTGGCAACAATAAGCGTGGTGCCCAATTCCTGGCGTGCCCGAAGCGTTGTCTCTTTAATAAGCTGTGCGCTGGCAGCATCTACGCTGGCTGTTGGTTCATCTAATAGAAGGACTTTGGGCTTTAATGCCAGTCTTGCTGCCAACGCCACACGCTGAGCTTCTCCTCCGGATAGGGCATACCAGGGCCGTCGGGCAAAATCTTTACTATCCAAGCCTACCAGAGAAAGCGCTTGGTTGGCTTTATCGACGATATCCCTGCTGCCATTGCCCCTCAACTTAAGACCATAGGAAACGTTACTAAAGACGCTGCGTTTCATGAGAAAGGGCTCTTGTGGGAGCATTGTGACAAGAAATCTGGCTTCATCTGAAAACGGTTCAACCCGGCGGCCGTTAAAAATAATTTCTCCCTGGGTGGGTCTTTCTATCAAACCCAACAATCGCAAAAGAGTGCTTTTCCCGCTACCATTTGGGCCTATGAGTCCGACGATGTGAGCCTGTTTAACCGTTAGATGCTCAATCGATAGAACAGGTTGACCGCCATATGAATGTTTCAGTGATCGGATCTCATAGATTGGCAGATGCAATTTTAATACCTTCGGCGTAAAAATGAGACTGAGAGATTAACACAAAACGCAATGGCCAAAAGTACCAGGCCAAGGGCGACCCCCATACCAAATTGTCCCTTGTTTGTTTCCAGTGCGATAGCCGTGGTAATGGTGCGCGTATGCCACTTGATGTTGCCCCCGACCATCATCGAAATCCCCACTTCCGTCATAACGCGTCCATAAGCAGCGATCGCACCTGCCAGTATGCCGTGCCGGCATTCCCATAAACTGGTCAAAAAAAGCTGCCCCCGATTGGCTCCCATTGACATGATCGTAATTCGAAGCTTTTGATCCATGCTTTCCACCGCAGTAGCGCTCAGACCAATTACGATGGGCAATGCTAAAATCGTCTGGCCGATTGCAATACCGGGCAAGGTGAACAGTAGACCGAAGTTTCCCAAAGGACCGCGATGGGTTAAAAATGCATAAACAAGCAGGCCGATAAATACGGTGGGTAACGCCATCAGCGTGTCCACAATTGTCCTGAGTGGTCTTTTTCCCCTGAAGTCGAAATAGCCGAGGCAAAACCCAAGCGGAATCCCCAGTAGCAGGCTGCATGCGATTGAACAGCTTGATACCTTTACAGTGGCAAGTATCGCAGAATAGGTTTCGGCGTTGCCGCTCACCAATAAATTATAGGCTTCGAAAAATCCTTCTAGTATGAAATCCATGACAATTCCGGATTAGACAGATGGCTACATTTTCGCATTGGGTGTAAATAATGGTTTTCCTAAAAGTTTAAAATCCTTTATCAGCTGCTGCGCCTCTGCCCCCGCGATCCATTCGATGAATTGCTTGGCCGTGTCGTATTTAGCCTTGGGACAATGCTTGACATTTATGGCGATCACGCTGTACTGATTTAGCAATACCGCGTCTCCTCCCACTAAGATTTTAAGCGGTGGATTCCCTTTGAAATTGTCTTCATATTTAATGTAGGTACCTCTGTCGGTCATGGTATACCCATTGCGTTCCGCAGCGATATTGATGGTTGCCAACATACCCTGGCCGGTCTGAACGTACCAGTTTTCCTTTTCAGGGAGCGGAAGATCTGCTGCCTTCCACAACGAAAGTTCTTTTTTGTGTGTTCCGGAATTGTCGCCCCGGCTGACGAAAACAGCTTGTTTCGCCGTAACCGTCTGTAATGCATCTTTAATTGATTTCCCCTTAATTCCAGCCTTATCCGCTGCAGGTCCGATGATAACAAAATCGTTGTACATAATTTCGCGACGATCCACACCAAATCCATCGCACACGAATTTTTTCTCGGCCGGCGGCGCATGAACCATGAGAATGTCCACATCGCAGTTCTCACCTAATTTGAGTGCTTTACCGGTGCCTGTCGCTGTCCACTTTAACTCAATTCCGGTTGCCTCTTTGAATTTTGGGGCAAGATAATATAGCAAGCCGGTGTTGTCCGTGCTGGTGGTCGTCGCCATCATCAAAAGCTTTTCATCAGCCGGGGAACTTACAGGCAAGAGACAAACAACCAAAGCCAGACAAATTAATGCAACTGATAATCTTCTCATTTTTCTCTCCTTTTTGTGTTAATCACAAGTTTTGATTCTTCTTTTATGTTGAGTTAAATAATTAAAAATCTATTGTCAATATTTTTACTTGCCAAATAAAATAATAACCAATTATAACCATAAATAACATAAAAATACCCTTATTTTTAGAGGGTTACAATAAGATAATCGTATTGCCTGGCATAGGCGGCAACGTTGTAAAGCCCCTCACGCAGGCCGTTGGTTGTAGCGATTGAAATAAACGCTTGGCAAAGGAGGAGTAGATGTTAGCTCCTGAATATCGAGTAGGGTTTCGAGTCTTGCGAGAAAACATAGGATTATGGGCTTCATTGGGCATAGCGATTCCAGCGTTTTTCAATGCATTGATGGTTCGGCACAACGTCGAAAAAGGTTCGGATAAAACTGAGGTGACCAAGGCTGATTTGAAGAATCGTTTTCAATTATTGGCAAATATGTATCAAATCCTTGAGAGGCGGTATGGGAAAGCACGTACAGATGAGATAATGAGAGACGTGTTGTTAGAAGGAGGGAATGTGTTTTTCCGGGGATTCAGGCGGCTTGGTCCGGGTGAAAAGCTGGGTGAGTTTGTGGAAATCTACAAGGCATTTGAGCGCAACAATATTGTATTTGATGTGATAGAGGAAACCGACAAACGATTTGAGATAGAGATCAAGCGTTGTTTGGTTTTTGAGGCATTTAATGAATTAGGCGTACCGGCGCTGACGCAGTGGATGTGTGATATAGCATTTAACTATTTCAGCCGATACCATTCGCAAATGACATATGAAAAGGATCGGATGATCGCGCGAGGGTCGGCCAGCTGTCACGAGGTGTTTATTTGGAGATAGGTGCTCCTATCCATAGGCAATGGGGCTCTCATGGCTGATCGCATTTCCTAAACAACCACACATACACGTCACATACGTGGCCGATAATCGGGATCGATCCACAGAATCATGTGGATGATATAAAAGATAGCATATTAAAAATTTAATCCAAATAAGAAAATACGTAACGGTCTTGTTTGGAAGTCAAATTTTATGAGAAAAGAATACTCTCTAATCTTATCTAAAAACCTCGGAGATACGGCATTTCAACGATTGCTCTCCCTTTTTGCAATACAGCTTATAAAATATTTCGTAACATATCTTCCTTTCCCGGCGTTTATTCTGGAATGTGTGAAATATGGAT